>NZ_CP172404.1:313750-627500 GCF_048213115.1 Niveibacterium terrae
GCGGCGACCTGGGCATCGCGCTGACCGATGTCGTCGGCATGGATGCCTTCCTCTCCGATTTCGATCTCTACTTCGCGAAGCTCTTCGACGGCCTGCGTCACGATTCGGGCGATCCGATCGAATGGGGCGAGAAGGCGATCGCGCATTACCGCAAGCTCAGGATCGATCCGGCGACGAAGCGCCTGGTGTTCTCCGACTCACTGAGCCTGCCGCGCGCGCTTGAGATCTGGCGCCACTTCAAGGGCCGGATCGCGACCAGCTTCGGAATCGGCACCGATCTGACCAATGACACGCCGCACGCGGCGCTGAACATCGTGATGAAGATCGTGGCCTGCAACGGCCAGGCGGTCGCCAAGCTGTCCGACGCCGAGGGCAAGACCCTCTGTGACGACGAGACTTTCCTCGCCTATCTGCGCCAGGTCTTCCACCACCCCGCCGCGGCCTGAGCGCAAGGCCGGATCGGTCAAAAATCGATCGCTTGCCACCGACGATGGTCGGAGGCGCTGATAAAATCCGGATGATCTCTCTTCGACGGTGCGGCGAGCGCTTGGCCTTGACGCGGAGCTTTGGACAAAGCGGCCGTGGCTTGCCCGCTCTCCGGCCCGGGTTTGCGCTCTCGCTTCATCCGCGTCGATCAGCATCATTCGCGGCGAAGCTTTTTTTACAAAACCGGCACGCGCGCAGAGTCAAAGGAACCCCCCATGCAGGAACTTCGCTTCACCGTTGCCCAGATCGATCCGATGCTCGGCGACATCGACGGCAACATCGCGCTGATGCGCGAAGCGGCGGCAGCGGCCCAGCGCGACGGCGCGGCGCTGGTCGTCTTTCCCGAACTGGCGCTGACCGGCTACCACCCGGGCGATCTGCTCGACGAGCCGGCTTTCCTGGCTCTGGTCGATCAGGGCTTGCAGGCGCTCTGCGAGGCGACGCGTGCGACGCCTCACCTCGCCTGGGTCGTCGGTGCGCCGACGCGCCGCATCGGTCCCGGCAAGCGGCTGGAGAACAGCCTGCTGGTGATCCGCGACGGCGAGATCGAGCTGCACTACGCGAAGCAACTGCTGCCGACCTACAACGTGTTCGACGAGCGCCGCTATTTCGAACCCGGACCCGATGTCGCGCGGGTGCTCAACATCGACGGCGTGCGGATCGGTTTTCTGATCTGCGAGGACGGCTGGAACGACGCCGGCGAGGACTATGTCGTCAATCCTCTGCAGCGCCTCGCCGACGCGGCGCCGGACCTCGTCGTCACGATCAACGCGAGCCCGTCGAACCTGGGCAAACGCGCCCAGCGCCACGCGCTGCTCCGCGCCGCGAGCGAGCGCCACGCTCTGCCGCTGATCTATGTGAACCAGATCGGCGGGCACGACCAGCTCGTCTACGACGGCGCGTCTTTTGCGGTCGAACCGGAAGCCGGAATCGTCTTCGAAGCGAAACGCTTCGAGGCTGACCTGGCGACGCTGATCTTCCGTGACGGACATTTTCTCGATGCGGCCGGTGAGCGGCCCGAGCCGGTGTCGGCCGAAGGCCTGCCGACGATGGAGTTCTACCGCCGCCAGATCGTGCTGGGCCTGCGCGACTACGCGCGGCGCAGCGGTTTCGCGAAAGTCGTCGTCGGCTCGTCGGGTGGCATAGACAGCGCGCTGACCCTCGCGCTCGCGGTCGAAGCGCTGGGGCCTGACAACGTTGTCGGCGTCACGATGCCTTCGCGCTTCTCGAGCGCCGGCAGCGTCGATGATTCGGCCGCGCTGTGCGCAAACCTCGGCATCCCCCTCTACACGCATCCGATCCGCGAGCTGGTCGCGCAGTACTCGGCCGGTTTTGAGCAGAGCTTTGGCGCGCCGCTCCAGGGGCTCGCGCTCGAGAACCTGCAGGCGCGGATCCGCGGCACGATCCTGATGGAGTTCTCGAATGCGCGCGCCCATCTGCTGCTGACCACCGGCAACAAGAGCGAGATCTCGGTCGGTTACTGCACGCTGTACGGAGACACGAACGGTGGTCTGGGCCTGATCGGCGATCTGTACAAGACCGAAGTGTTCGCGCTGAGCCGCCACGTCAACGAGGCGGCGGGGCGGGAGCTGATTCCGGTCGCGATCATCGACAAGGAGCCTTCGGCCGAACTCGCGCCGGGGCAGCGCGACAGCGACAGCCTGCCGCCCTATCCGCTGCTCGATCTGATCCTGAAGCAGCTCGTCGAAGGCGAGCGTCTGGTTCCGGGCGAGCGCTCGCTCGTCGCGCGCGAGTTCGCGGCGCTGACGGCGACGGCCGAAGGGCAGGCGCTCGTCGCGCGGATTCGCGGCCTGATCGCGCGCAACGAGTACAAGCGGCGCCAGGCTCCGCCCATCCTGAGGCTGCGCGCGCGCGCTTTCGGCAGCGGCCGGCAGATGCCGATCGCGGCGAAACACGCGTTCTGAGCCCTCTCCTCCCTCCCCCGCAACGGGGGAGGGAGGAGAAGAGCCGAAGGGGCGGCTAGCGCTTCGTTACAAATGCACGATGCGTAAAGCCCCGGGAGTCGACCGATCCGGCTGCGGCCGTGTACAATGCGCCGCTTGTGCGACACCGATTTCCGGTTATGTGTCGCCCTTTCGTGGCGGTTTCCTCGGCGACCATTCGGTCCGTCCTGCACTTCCCCGACCTTTCCAAGATTTCGTCTGCCTGAACCGGTTCCGAAGGCGCTAGCCTTCAGCAGGCCGTCGTCCAGGAGTATTCATTGTCCATTCTGTTTTCCGAGCTCGGCCTGTCGGCTGAGCTTCTGCGCGCCGTGACCGAACAGGGTTATACGACCCCGACCCCCGTCCAGGCCCAATCCATTCCGTTGATTCTCGAAGGTCGCGACGTGCTCGCCGCCGCCCAGACCGGCACCGGCAAGACCGCCGGCTTCACGCTGCCGACGCTGCAACGCCTGATGGCTTCGCGCTCGACCGCCAAGCGCGGCAAGGTCCGCGCGCTGTTCCTGACCCCGACCCGCGAACTCGCGGCGCAGATCGAAGAGTGCGTGAAGGCCTATGGCAAGCACCTGCCGCTGCGCTCGACCCTGGTGTTCGGCGGAGTCGGCATCAACCCGCAGATCGATGCGCTGCGCCGCGGCGTCGACATCCTGGTCGCGACCCCCGGCCGCCTGCTCGACCACGTCGGTCAGAAGACCGTCGATCTGAGCGAAGTCGAAGTGCTGGTGCTCGACGAAGCCGACCGGATGCTGGACATGGGCTTCGTCCGCGACATCCGCAAGATCCTCGCGCTGCTGCCCAAGAAGCGTCAGAACCTGCTGTTCTCGGCGACCTTCTCGGACGAGATCCGCACGCTGGCGAACGGCCTGCTCGACTCTCCGGCCACCGTCGAAGTCGCGCGCCGCAATGCCGATTCCGAACAGGTCACCCAGACCGTCCACCCGGTCGACAAGAGCCGCAAGCGCGCTCTGCTCTCGCACCTGGTCAGCACCGGCGACTGGCAGCAGGTGCTGGTCTTCACGCGGACCAAGCACGGAGCGAACCGCCTCGCCGAGCAGCTCGGCAAGGACGGTATCGAAGCGGCCGCGATCCACGGCAACAAGAGCCAGGGCGCCCGCACCCGGGCTCTGGCCGGCTTCAAGGGCGGCGATCTGCGCGTTCTGGTCGCCACCGACATCGCGGCCCGCGGTCTCGACATCGAACAGTTGCCCCGCGTCGTGAACTTTGAATTGCCCAACGTCCCGGCCGACTATGTGCACCGGATCGGCCGGACCGGCCGCGCCGGATGCACCGGACAGGCGGTCTCGCTGGTCTCGGCCGACGAGCGCTCTTTCCTGTCCGACATCGAGCGCCTGATCAAGCGCAAGATCGATCGCTGCGTCGTCGAAGGCTTCGAACCCGGAACCGGCTCGGCCGTCGACGAAGAGGAAGACAACCGTCCGCCGCGTCCCCAGCACGGCCGCGATGGCGCGGGCCGCTCTTCGCGGGGCGGAGCCGGCAATGGCCAGTCCCGTGGCCAGAGCCGCAGCCCGTCGGCCAAGCCGGCCGGCGATCGCCGCGAAGCTTCTCCTCGCGCGCCGCGCGAGGCCGCGCCGCGTGCCGCCCAGCCCTCGCGTGGCGAAGGCCGGCCGGCTCAGCCTGCCCGTCAGGCGGCGCCTGCGTCGCGCGAATCGGGGCGGGGCAGGCCAGTTGCAGCGCTGCTGCAGCGTGGCAATTCACGCAGCGATAGCTGAGTAGACTTACAAATACCGGAGCGTGCGGGCACAATCCGCCGTTTCGGGCAGGCCGAGCGCATTTTTGCGACTCACCGACATCGGGGCGTCTTCCTCGATCTGGACGCAGCGGCTCTGCAAACACAACACGTCCGCACGGATGGGAAAGGATGAAGCACGATGGCAAAGGAAGATCTGATCGAAATGGAAGGCGTGGTTGATGAAGTTCTCCCCGATACGCGTTTCCGCGTCACGCTCGACAACGGCGTGATGGTGGATGCCTATGCGTCGGGCAAGATGCGCAAGCACCGCATCCGCATCCTGGCCGGCGACCGCGTGACGCTGGAGATGTCGCCTTACGATCTGACCAAGGGCCGGATCAATTTCCGCCACAAGGACGAGCGTCCCCACACGGGACCGGCGGGCGGCGGCAATCCGCAGTTCCGCCGCCGCTGAGCGTCCGGGCCGCTTCTCCAAAAGCGTCAAATCCGCTAAGGTTTCAGCCTGTCCGGTCGCCCCGCCACCCACGGGGCGATTTTCTTTAATCCTGACCAGGCTGAAGATGAAGATACTGTCTCTCGCGGCGCCGCTCGCGCTGCTCTGTGCTGCGCCGATCGCGCAAGCCGCCTCCCCCCTGTGCGCCGAACGCGGTGCGCCCTCCCTCGCCGGTGCGAAGCATTTCATCGCCTGCGCCGAGCGTAAGCTCAGCGAGGATTACCTCGTCGCGACCCGTGCCGAATGGCTGATGACCAACTTCATCACCTTCGACACCCAGGCGCTGTCTGCCGATGCGTCGCGCGACAGCAACGCTCTGGTGACGCGGCTGGAGCGCGAATCCCGTCCCTACCGCAAGCTCGCGCTGAGCGCCGAGCAGCGCCGCAAGCTCGAACTGCTGCGCCAGGGCCCGACCGCTCCGGCGCCCGATGATGCCGCGAAGCGCGCCGAGCTCTCGACCGTGCTCGCGAGCATGCAGAGCGCCTACGGTGCCGGCCGCTGGTGCCCGCCGACCGAAGCCGGTCGCTGCTATACGCTCGACCAGCTCGAAGAAGTTCTCGCGAAGAGCCGCGACCCGAAGGCGCTGCGCGATGCGTGGGTCGGCTGGCGCACCGTCGCGCCGAGCTACCGCGACAAATACTCCCGCTTCGTCGAGCTGGCGAACGAAGGTGCCCGCGAATTCGGCTACAAGGATCTGGGCGTGCTGTGGCGCAGCGGCTACGACATGCCGGCCGACAAGTTCCCTGGCGAGATGGAGAGGCTGTGGCAACAGGTCAAGCCGCTCTACGACAGCCTGCACACCTATACCCGCTACAAGCTGATCGAGAAGTACGGCGACGAGGCGCGCCGCGCCGACGGCCTGATCCCGTCCCAGCTGCTCGGCAACATGTGGGCCCAGGAGTGGAGCAACATCTTCCCGCTTCTGAAACCCGCCGAAGGCGATGCCGGCGAAGACCTCGATGCGGCGCTCGAAGCGCGCAAGCTCGATGGCGTCGCGCTGACCAAGATCGCCGAGAGCTTCTTCACCTCGGTCGGCCTGCGCTCCTTGCCCGACACGTTCTGGGAGCGTTCGCTCTTCACCCGTCCGCGCGACCGCGACGTGGTCTGCCACGCCAGCGCCTGGCCGATCGACGAGAAGGACGACGTGCGCCTGAAGATGTGTCTGCGCCCGACTGCCGGCGATCTGATCACCGCCCACCACGAGCTCGGTCACGTCTATTACTTCCTCGCCTACGCCGATCAGCCCAAGCTGTTCCGGACCGGTGCGAACGACGGCTTCCACGAAGCGATCGGCGACATGCTGGCGCTGTCGGTGACGCCCGGCTACCTGAAGAGCAAGGGCCTGATCGAGCATCTGCCCGACGAGAAGGGCCAGATCGCGGTGCTGCTGAACCGTGCGCTCGACAAGGTTGCCTTCCTGCCCTTTGGCTACATGGTCGATCAGTGGCGCTGGCAGGTGTTCTCCGGCGCCGTGAAGCCCGACCACTACAACGCCGCGTGGTGGGATCTGGCTGCGAAGTATCAGGGCATCGCTCCGGCCGTGCCGCGCAGCGAGAAGGACTTCGATGCCGGCTCCAAGTATCACGTTGCCGCGAACACGCCTTATGCGCGCTACTTCCTTGCCCACATCCTGCAGTTCCAGTTCCACCGCGCGCTGTGCCGTGAGATCGGCTTCAAGGGTCCGCTGCACCAGTGCTCGATCGCCGGCAACAAGCAGGCCGGTGCGAAGCTGCAGAAGATGCTCGCGATGGGCGCCAGCCGCCCCTGGCCCGATGCGCTCGAAGTGATGACCGGTCAGCGTGAAGTCGACGCGACCGCGGTGCTCGAATACTTCGCGCCGCTGAAGACCTGGCTCGACGCCGAGAACAAGCGCCTCGCCGCCCAGCTCGACAAGTAAGTCCTCTCCGCCCGGGAGCGTGTTTGGCTCCCGGGCGGGAGCGGGGGACAATGGCCGTCTGTCCTGAACGCGAGGTCACGATGAGCTACGTCTTCCCTCCCGCCGCGCCTGTCGCGGTTCCGGTCGCCGGCGGCGACGATCTCTTTCCCGTCCGCCGCATCTTCTGCGTCGCCCGCAACTACGCCGCCCACGCCCGCGAGATGGGCCAGGATCCGGATCGCGAGCCGCCCTTCTTCTTCTGCAAACCCGCTGATTCCGTGCTGCCGGTCGGCCACGAGCAGACCGGGCTGCTTCCCTATCCCCAAGCCACCTGCGATCTGCACCACGAGTTCGAGCTGGTCGTCGCGCTCGGCGCGGGCGGTCGCGATCTGACGCGGGACGCGGCCGATGCCGCGGTCTGGGGTTATGCGTGCGGGCTGGACATGACGCGGCGCGACCTGCAGGCGGCGGCGAAGAAAAAGGGTCAGCCCTGGGATTCGGGCAAGGGCTTCGATCTGGCCGCGCCGATCTCGGCGATCCGGCCGCGCGGTTTGGCCCCCGTGCTCGCGCGCGGCGCGATCGCGCTCACCGTCAACGGTGAAACCCGCCAGAAGGGGGATCTCGCCGACATGATCTGGGACATCCCCGACGTGATCGCCCATCTGTCCCGACTCTGGGAGCTCAAGGCGGGCGATCTCGTGTTCACCGGAACCCCGGAGGGAGTCGGCCCGGTCGTCCGCGACGATCTGCTCGAAGGGCGGATTGACGGGGTCGGTTCGCTCGCCGTCGAGATCGTCTGAAGTCGCCGCGAATGACGCGGCGAGCTTTGTTTCAGTGCTGGACTTCGCGCTGGGCCTGCTGCCAGGCGAGCACCGACTCGGAGGCGAGGCTCATCGCCGCGTTGCGGATCTCCTCGGGCAGATCGGCCGCCAGCGAGGCAAAGAGCTCGGTCGTCGTCTCGCGCGCGAGGCCGGTTCCGGCCAGGGCGTGCGCGAGGCAGCGGATCTGGATCAGCGCCAGCGCGTCGGCCAGCAGGCGCCAGCCCAGGGTCGGCATCTCGCGGACCAGTGAGCGCATCATTCCGCCGAGCGCTTTCATGATCGCGAAGGCTTCGTCCCTGTCCTCGCTGGCGATCATCGAGTGCCAGAGGGCCAGGTGCAGCTCCCGCCTCAGTTCGAACTTGAAGTCATAGGCGCTCGCCTCATCGCTGCGAATCGCTTCGAGCTGGGCCTGGCAGGCCGCTTCGACTTCGACCGAAATCGTGTTGCGCAGCCGGCCGATCAGATCCGAGACGCCGCCGAGCGCCTCCGCGCCGAAGATCTGCGAGTAGGCCAGGCCCCACTGATCGAGCCCGGTCAGCACCAGGGCCCGGCGCAGCGGACGGGCGTCCGCGCTGCTCATCAATATCCACTGCTCGAGATGACCGGCGAGGGTCGCGAGCGCGGTTTCCCGGCGCTCGGCGCCGCTCTCGACGCTCAAGCGGAAAGCGGTTGCGAAGGCTTCCTGGGCGAGCCGGGCGGCCTGGATCTGGGTGTCGCGAGACGCCAGGGAGGCGAGGGGGTCGGCGGGGAGGGTCGAATCGGTCATCGCGCGCTTCATCAACAAAAAAGGTCGTTATTGTGCCGCAGCTCGGGCCCGAGGTGAGCTTCTTTCCCCGCCAGGCGCCTTGCTGTCCCGTGCCTCTGTTGCGCCGGATCGGGTTTTTGTGATCCTCACGGTGCAGGAAGTCCGGCAAACATCTAGAATTGCACTTTTATTTCAGAGCTTTGACCTTCTTATGTTTTCGCGCCTGATGCCCCGTGAGGGGCGCTTTTTCGAGTCCTTTGATGCAGCGGCTGGCAAAGTCGTCGAGGGGGCCCGCGAGTTGGCAGCCCTGATGGGGGACATCAACCAGCTGCAAACCCGGATGCACCGGATCGAAACGCTTGAAAAAGAAGCCGACGTGATCACTCATGGCACTCTGGCTCTGCTGCACAAGACCTTCATCACGCCGCTCGACCGCGAAGACATCCACAAGCTGGCGACCCGGATCGACGACATCCTCGACGTCGCGCAGTCCTGCGCGGCGACGATCTATGAGTTCGACATCCAGAAGCTGACCCCCGAAGCGAAAGAGCTGGCCGACCTGTGCCTGCAGGCTTCCGAGCTGGTCAAGCAGGGCGTTGCGCTGATCTCGGACATGAAGAACAGCGCCCGGATCTTCGAGATCTGCAAGGAGATCGGCAGGATCGAGGACGACACCGACCACATCATGCGCGCCGCAATGGCCCGCCTGTTCCGCGAAGAGCCGGAAGTGCGTCAGGTCATGAAGCTGCGCACCGTCTATGAACGCCTCGAAGACATGGCCGACCGCTGCTACATCGTGGGGACGATTCTCGAAGGCATAGTGCTCGAGAACGCCTGAGCGCAGCTCCACTCTACCCAGGCTCTCCGATGACTCTCCATTTTCTGATCTTGCTGATCGTGCTGGCGCTCGCGTTCGATTTCATGAACGGCTTCCACGATGCGGCCAATTCGATCGCGACGGTGGTCTCCACCGGCGTGCTGCGCCCCCAGCTGGCTGTCTGGTGGGCCGCTTTCTTCAACTTCCTCGCCTACTTCCTGTTCCCGCTCAACGTCGCCGCGACGATCGGCAAGGGCACGATCGACCCGATGATCGTCGACCAGTACGTGATCTTCGGCGCGCTGTTCGGCGCGGTCTGCTGGAACATCATCACCTGGTTCTACGGGATCCCGTCCAGCTCGTCGCACGCGCTGATCGGCGGCCTCGCCGGGGCCGCGGTCGCGAAAGCGGGCACCGGAGCGCTGGTCGGCTCGGGCCTGATGAAGACCGTCGCCTTCATCGTGATCTCGCCGATCCTGGGCTTCGTGCTCGGCTCCTTCATGATGCTGGTCGTCGCCTGGGTTTTCGTGCGCAAGACGCCGCGCAAGATAGACAAGTGGTTCCGGCGGGCCCAGCTCTTCTCGGCTTCGCTGTACAGCCTCGGGCACGGCGGCAACGACGCGCAGAAGACGGTCGGCATCATCTGGATGCTGCTGATCGCGACGACCGCGAATCAGCCCGATCTGCTGCCGCACTGGATGCAGGCGAGGCACGACCACGTTCCGCCCTGGGTCGTCATCGCCTGCTACATGATGATCGGCGCCGGCACGATGTTTGGTGGCTGGCGCATCGTCAAGACGATGGGCCAGAAGATCACCAAGCTCAAACCGGTCGGCGGCTTCTGTGCCGAGACCGGCGGCGCCTTCACGCTCTTCCTGGCTTCCGCGTTGGGCATCCCGGTCTCGACGACGCACACGATCACCGGCGCGATCGTCGGCGTCGGCTCGTCGAACAGCTTCAACGCAGTGCGCTGGGGCGTGGCCGGCAACATCGTCTGGGCCTGGATCCTGACCATCCCCTGCACGGCCTTCATCGCCGCGCTGGCCTGGGAAATCGCGCACAGGCTGTTCTGATCCCGGTCGGACTGTCGTTGAGAAGGGCGCTCCGCGGAGCGCCCTTTTTGCTGCGATCGGGTCAAGCGCGGAGGCTAGTCGACCTTCCTGGGACTTCGTCATTCCCGAGGCCGCCCCTTGAACGAAGCTCTTGGTAGATCCGGAAGTGGAATCTATGATGTACTGAATTTTGCACATCATGCTGAGCAAAGGAGCCACGATGAGCATCGCTGCAAGAGACGTCATTCCCTTCTCGCAAGCCCGCGCCACGCTGTCCGAACTCGCCGAGCAGGTCAAAGCCGGGGCGGAGAAGATCATCACCAAGAACGGGCAGAGCTATGTCGCGCTGATCGACGCCGAGCGGCTGGACTACTACCATCAGCTGGAGCGCGAGCGTATCCATCTGCTGCTCGTCAACGAAGCGAGCAAAGGCCTGGAGGATGTCGCCGCGGGGCGGACTCGCGACGCCCGCGCCAGCCTGCAGTCCCTCAAGCGCCGTCGTGCCGACAAAGCCGAGGGCTGAGCGTGGTGAGCAGTAGCCCCCTGGGAATCCGCGTCGAGATCACCGCCAACTTCGAGAGCAACCTGGCGGAGATCGAGGCGTTTCTCGATCAGGCAGAGGCGTCGCAGGCCTTTGATGCACTGCTCGAAGAACTGACGGCGACCGTCATCCCCAATCTTGAGCGCTTTCCTGGCATGGGCCCCGCGTTTTTCGAGCGCGCCGTCCGCTCCGTGGAAGTCAGCAACGCACTTGACGCCCTGCAAGGCAGGCTCGGCGCTCTCGGGGACGGTGCCGAGTTGCGCGAATATATGCTGAGCCACTATGTGCTGCTGTATGCGCGTCTGGATCAGGTGATCCACCTGCTCTCCATCCGTCACCACCGGCAACTTCATTTCGACTTCCAATCGCGGCGGAGCGTTTGAACGGCGGGTAGGGCATGTCGGGTCATCAGGCCCCGGCATGACAGACCCTTTGAAGCGCGCGCAGACCTCGCCAAGAATCAGCACCCACCGTGATCGTCATCAGGCAGAACGATCGCTGCGCGTGCCTTGCCGCGCGAGGTGACGCGCTACAGCGCCCCCGAGAATTCGAGCCGGATCGGACGTGACATGCGTTGAGCGTAGGCTCAGAATGCTGTAAAGCAAGTCTTGGCCCCGGGGTTCCTCGGGGGGACGGGTCACCCAACTCAGGAGCTTGGCGATGCCTGCTGAAATTTTCCGCCGAGCGAGTTCGCGCTGCTCCGTTGCGCTCGCTCGCCTCATTCCTGATCAGGGAATCCGATTCCGGATCGCAGTAACGCTCAAGCTCGCAGCAATCCCGTTGCTGGTGCTGCTGGTCGCCGAGCTGTACACGTACAGCTCGATCGCCGTCGCTTCGCTGATCCCGGATCCCGACTACGCGAACGGTTTCCTCGTCTTCGGCGGATTGCTCGCCTTGAGCCTGCTGCCCGCCTGCGTTCTGGCCCTCGCCTTCTGTTATCCGCTGGCGATGATCTACCGCCGCCTGGCACCGGCCGTCGGCGCGCTGTGCTGTCTGCCGCTCGTGGTGACGTGGGGAGCTCTGGGGGCATTCAGACCGTCGACGCCTGTCATGGGCATTCTCTTCGCCTACCAGTTGGTGGCTTTGGTCGTGCTGCTCGTGGTTGGAACCTGGTTGGCGAATGAAAGGCTATCGCGCCGACGAGGAGCCTAGCTGCTGCGCTGAAAATCCGCGAAATCTGGGAAGGGGAGCAGGAGCTCCTGCTCGCGCTCTCCTCCGAGCGGGGGGGGGCTTGAATCCGGGCGTTTGGGGTCTTGTTTTCCATTCGACTTCGAGCCAGTCTGGCACGGACGTCGCGCCGACCATCGCGGCGTAGGAACTCCAGGGCCACAAGCCTGCGTCCTCGACGATGCCCGCGCGGACGGGGTTGAGCACGAGGTAGCGGGCAACTCCAGAGGGGCGCGCAGCGTCAAAATGCATCGAATGCAAGACATGCCCCGGTGATGCATTCCCCGGCAGCCGAAGGCGGCGCAAGCGCGGGCGCAGGGATACCTCGCGAGGTATATGCTTCGGAAGCAATAGTGAGTGCACTCAAGTTTGACCTCCATCCACAGGCCAAGGCTGAGCTGAAGGCTCTGGCCGGCTCGGCAGATCCCGAGGAGAGACGGGCGGCTGCGCAACTGCTGGCGCTCGGTGTGTTTCGCCGGGATGTGGCTTAGCTTCCGACCACGCTGAATGAATTGAAAAAGCGCTACGAGAGCAGAGTATGAACAGACTGAAATTCGTTGGAACTTCTCAGGCTCCCGCGACGCGGCCTATCCCGATCCGCACGACCTCTGCGGGTGCTCTGGATGCCCGAGCGCAGGATTCAGACGCTCCTTACGACGATCTCGCGGCCCTGATGGCCGAGCTCGGGGAAGCCGATCCGACGTTTGCCGAATTGCTCAGTGATGCGGGGCGCGAGCTCTCTCCCCTCGCCCTCACCCGGGATGGTCGGGTCACCCTGACCTCGCTGCGCATGCAGGCGGGTCTGACCCAGACGCAACTGGCCGACAAGGTCGGACAAAGGCAGTCGAACATTTCCCTGTACGAATCCGGTTTGCGGACGGATATGAAGCGCGAAACCATGCGCGCGTTTTGTGCTGCTCTGGGGTGTGACATGAACACGCTGGATCAGGCGCTGGAAAACTCTGCCGCAACGCAAGCGCAGCACGTTGAAGCTCAGGAGGCTGCGCAGATCGATGGCGCGGGAAAAATGAAGGATTGCGCATGAGTCTCAGCGAAAAGACTATGCTCGGACGCCACCTCTCCGTGATCTATGCCGACGACCTTCGTCAGGAAGTCGACGGCAAGATCACGATTGTCGGGATGTACCAGGCTCAGATGCTGGTCCCCGTATTTCCGATAACTTTGCCGAAGCTGGCGGTGCTGATGACGGCCGTTACTCCCGCCGATCAGCCTTTTGGCAAACTCACGCTGCAGCTGATGAAGGATGACGAAGTCCTGCAAAGCCTGGACCTCGACCTGACGGGGCAGGGCGTCGTCAGTCTGGCTCAGGATCAGGAAGGAGCCGCCATCATGGAATTGAACTTCGCCAACATCATCAGTCCGTTGCAACTGGATGGTCCTTGCCAACTCAGGGCAAGGCTGGAGACCGAACAAGGCCCTGTTGTCGGACGCCCGCTGCTGATTACGAAAGTGCCTTCCCCCACCGCGCATTAGGCGCCGTCGACAGATCGGCTATCCGGTTACGATCTCACCGCCGGAGAGCCCGGTGCCAAGCCTTGTCGGGCGGCGGGAGTCACCCCCCGGCTGATCCGAACGAATCCTTTGCACTGTGAGCAGGGCGCCCAATCGGGCGCCCTGATTTTTTGTGCGCATCGAGGATCAAAAGCGATCTCACGCAGAGTCGCAGAGCCGCAGAGAAGAGCCAAACCCCTTCTTGAGCGAGAGCGGCTTCGCCGTTGAGCTCGCCAGAGCTTCGGGCGGCGGGTGAGGCGTGACAGGCTTTGTGGTGAGGAGCAGAATGGCTGAGTGCAAGACCTGATTTTCAGGGCGAGATCTGACCCCGGGGTTTAGGATTTGATGACGGGTTGCAGCATGCAGTGAAGGAGAGCTGCAGGGTGCTGAAGTTCAAAGGGGCAGAGTTTGAGGGGGAGTGCAATACAAAATGCATCAGGAAGGTTCCACATTCCCGTAACTACCGAATCACGTGCGACGAGGAGTAAGTGTTGTGTTCAAAATCACAGGTTTTGACGATCTGCAAAAGGATCTAAAAGATGCCCAACACGCACTAGGCGAATTAGATGGTGAGTTGGGAACTGTTAACTTCAATCCTAATGACCCTGGAAGTATCGAGGCTGCTGTCCAATCTGTTTGTCGAATGATTGATGATCGCGTCGGAAACTACGCGTCCAACCCAATGGTTGGACCTCTCATTGACCAGATGAAAGAGATTTATCGCGAAAATATTCTTCAAAAAGCTGCCGAGGCTAGACTTCAACCAGATGAGGAAGATTAATGGCCATTGACGTTTTTGCAGAAATAAACAACGCCATTCTTGACTTGCAAGCATCTCAGCTTCAAACCTATGAGCGACCACTAAAAAAGCTAATCAAGCTGCTTAGGTGTCCAGATCTGGAGCCTTATAACGCTAAGCTTACTGAAGGGTTGAATCTTGAGTTGTTTATACAAGAAAGCGAGAAAACAGGCGGGAGCATGGTTGGAAGTTCCAAACTTGCTTGGCCAGACGATTCCGAAAAAGCAATTGGGATGACGTTGCTTCTGATCGAGAAGCTTGCTGCTGACCCGAGCTATGCCATCAGCTTCTGCCATCACTTTTTTTACTCTGGAAGCAAGGTAATATCGGGCATTCATTCTTTGGCTGGTCAACTTATTATCCCGTTTGCTAGGGATTACAAGGCATATATTCAGTCAAAAGGAAGCGTTGAGCCAGTATTGAGTCGGTCGCTTTCGCGCAAGGTTTTCATCGTACATGGTCGTGACGATGGGGCCAGAGAGACTGTTGCGCGATTCCTGGAACGCGTCGGATTGGAGGCTATTATTCTGCATGAGCAAGCCAATCAAGGAAGGACTGTTATCGAGAAGGTGATTGCTCACGGCGATGTTGGTTTTGCTGTTGTATTACTGACGCCTGATGATGAAGGCTGCATCAAAGGCGGAAGTCCTGGGCCAAGGCCAAGGCAAAATGTTTTGCTTGAACTTGGGTATTTTATTGGTCGTCTTGGTAGAGATAAGGTTTGTGCTCTCAAGCGTGGTGATTTAGAGATCCCTAGTGACTTCGCCGGCGTCGTCTGGGAGGCCATGGATAGTGGTGGTGCATGGAAGCAGGCGCTAGCTCGTGAACTCGTAGCTGCAGGTCATAGCATCGACTGGAATGTCGTTATGCGATAGGGGGAAAGCGTGGGGTCAGGTCTTGAATTACATGACCCCATTGGTTCCGAAATGATCGAATACAAGACCTGACCCCCGGGTTTCCATGACCCCCGGGTTTCCAAACCCCACCAACATCAACACAGAAATTCAAATGAGAATAATAGACACCATCAGGCTTAAATACGACAATGAAAAAAGAAAACGTAACCGCATAATCGCAACAGCCTCGCTTGCCATTGCGGTTTCGATTGTCTTTTTTTATTTTTTCGTCGACGCTCCGAACTTAAGCATACAGACAAACATCTCCAAGGAAGGATTTTTCGCAATATCAATAGGCCTCCTAGCGGTTTTGATGTCATTCATAGTAATGAATTACCTACAGGCAGGATCCACAAAAAATGAGCCACCCGGATCGCCTTACTCAACACAAGAGTATGAATTAAAATACCTGCAAAGTGAATTCAGAAAATTTTACTCAAAAACAAACAGCAACATAGATTCGCTCACATCCAACCTTGAAAAAATTTCGTCAGACCTCACTGAGATACAAAGAAACAATTCCGGGATAGATGAAACAAGCAGGGCAACAGTTGTGGACGTGCTCCTGAAAAAAATTCAAGAGAGCGCAGCAACAACACTAGTTCAGGGCATCCAAAGAGAGGTCGAAATCGCAATTACAGAAGCCAACCAGCATAGTGACATATATACGCAATTTGAAAACGCAAGATTGCGACTCCTGCAAGAAATTTCTTCACTAGGAAGACGAGGAAATTTGAATTTAACCATCGGCGTTACCACAACAGTTGTTGGTCTATTTCTTCTGGGATACTTTGTTCTATTGTCAGAAATCCAAGCCGATCAACCTATTTATTTTGTCGTTCACTTTTTGCCTAGACTGACACTTGTTATATTTATCGAGGTATTTGCATACTTCTTTCTCGGTCTATACAAAAGAAACCTACAAGAGATAAAGTATTTCCAAAATGAGACAACCAATATTGAAGCAAAATTCATCGCAACAAAAGCGGCACTAAACGCCAGCGAACAGAAAACCATTAGTGACATTATCAACATACTCGGAAATACAGAGCGAAACCACGTTTTGGAAAGCGGTCAAACAACAGTCGAGATCGAGAAAGCCAGAATGGACCAAGAAGGACTTGGCGAATTAGCCAAACGCATATCGTCATTATTATCAAACAAGTCTTGATTTGTTATAACTGGGACCCCCGGGGTCAGATGCCGTCTTGGAAATCAAGTTTTTGTGAGCAGAAATCTGCCCTGAATGGCACTCCGGTGCGCACGATGCCGTAGATCATGTGCACCAGCTTTCTCATCGTGGCACCGATCACCGCCTTGGGCGCATGGCCGGAAGCGAGCAGCCGTTCGCCAAAGGTTTTCAGGATGGGGTTGTAGCGTAAGGCCACCATGCCCGGCATGTAGAGCGCATAGAACCCCCGGGGCCACCCATTAGCCTTCCCCGTCAACCGGGTTGTAAAAAATCCTGCGCCGTAAGGCGCATGCCGTTTGCTGCTCTCCCGTGCGAACCGCTTACCGGTACTCTTGGTTCTCAATTGCTGGTTGCGCCCACGGCGTACCAGTCACCCATCAGGATCAAGGCTGGCGCGATGTTCTGCCCAGCCCCTGGCGGCTTTGCCGCCCCAGAAAACCCTCTGTTCCCCACCGCGTCCAATAACGGCGAATCGTGTTGATTCGCACAGGTCTGTGGCTCACCTTGCGATGTCCAACCCTTGAATGGCTCGCGATGCGGGCACCGTGTTGCGACTTGCTCGGGCGGGGCCGTGGCGTGTGTTCAATCAAGTCTAGTGGTTTTGCCAACCCCATGTCTGACTCGCGCGCCGCGCCCCATTGATCGTTAGCCGAAAGCGCGCTTCACATCGAACGCCCCTCCCGTCGTGAGAACGTGATAGGTGACGTGGTACAGCGCCCCCGAGAACTCAAGCCGGATCGGACGTGACATGCCCTGAGCGTAGGCTCAAAATGCTGTAAAGCAAGACCTCACAGGGTTCCTGCCAACAACCGGGACCACCTCTGAGGGAGGGCAGGCAAGAGTCTGCTTTCTACTCTACCCAATCCCCCGTTTTCGGTCGGCGGGTGCTGTGGAGTTATACAGCAGGGGCCGGAGTTGCTTGCCGCAAAATTGCTGTCTAAATAGTTAGTTAGCTTTCAAAGGAGCCCCCTCACCTTGGACTTATCTACTGTTTTGTCATCCACCGTTTTGGCTGGCATAGTCGCTGCTCTTGTTTCACTTCGCTGTAGCGAAAGGAAAATACATGTCGAGAACGTTACGCAGGAGCGTGCCAAGTGGCGCGGTGCAATGCGCGCACTTGCCGAAGAACTCATTAAGGCTGCGCGCGAAGCAAATGCCAAAAAAGTTGAAAGACAGTGCGCCTTGTTGGCGCTGAACGTAAATCCATTTGATTCTGAAGACAAAGGTCTTGTCGAAACTGCCAGGAAGTTGTCCGGGGCTGCTGACATCGACAGCCATGTCTTTGAATTCACCGACCGTATGGCGCTGTTACTCAAGCATGACTGGGAGCGTGCCAAGCGAGAGGCGCACCCTTGGTTCTTTCGGGGGAGTGAACCACGCCGAGTCCCCTATTGCGAATTCAAGGCAGCGGTAGGCGTACCAGTAGCCGTCGGAAAGCCAAAGTCTTCGAGGTGTCTCGTTGCATACTTTGGAATGCTGGCATTATCAGCCGGCATCATGTTCTTTCTTGCTGTTGGTCTCACTGAGCCATTTCAGGAGCTTGTGAAGATCTTTAACGACCCAAAAGTAGAAAAGCCCGTGGGCGCGTGGGTTCAGTTCGTCTTTTTGTCGGTGCTCTGCGGCTCAATATGGTCCGCCGCTTACCTTTGGTTCAAGGGTAGCGAAAAGAAGTTTTTAGACATCTGGTTTTCAAAGTGAAATCTAGCCCTACGGTCCACCGGGCGCTGCGCGATAAAGCCACGCAGCGCCAGTGACCTCCACGTTAGGACCTTTACGCAATGAAAATCCAACTTTCTACTGCGCAGATTGATGCAGCACTGCCGAGAGTCGATGCTGGTCTGAAGCAGTATTTGTGGATTCAGTCCAAGGTGAACATCGAACCGTTCTTAGAGGATGGTGAATTTCGTAGGCGCTACAACCATTTCTATCGTGTGCGTCGCGGGGCCGCTTGGCAAAACGAGTTCTACAGCCTAATGGCCCGTGCCAAGCGGGAACAACTTCAGTTCCACCTAGTTCTAGATCTGCTACGCGAAGCAACCGGTCGATATGAAGCTTCGTTCGCGAGCAAACTCATTGCAACGTTGCAGCCATCGAAGCCCGTCATAGACTCGGTGGTGCTAAGAAACCTTGGTTTGCGTTTGCCCCTGCCGACCGCTCCAGATCGCGTATCGAAGATCGTCAAGATTCATGCTGAGCTTGAACGCCTGTTTGCCGCGTATCTTCACACCAGCGACGGGGAGTACCTTGTTCAAGAATTCAACCGTATCTATCCCAATACGGGCACTACAGATGAAAAAATGCTCGATCTCGTGCTTTGGCAAACAAGGGCCTAACCCTTCCATCGAGAGGACGTCACAAGGGCTGGGCCCTTGCGCCACCTCTCATGTCAAACGTTTGGCGTCTTTCTAGTGAAAAGCGTGGGTCCACCCATTAGCCTTCCCTGTCAACCAGGTTGTAAAAAATCCTGCGCCGTAAGGCGCATGCCGTTTGCTGCTCTCCCTTGCGAATCGCTCGCCGGTACTCTTGGTTCTCAATTGCTGGTTGCGCCCACGGCGCACCAGTCACCCATCAGGATCAAGGCCTGCGCGGTGTTTTGCGTGGCCCCTGGCGGCTTTGCCGCCCCAGAAAACCCTTCTGTTCCCCACCGTGTCCAATAGCGGCGAATCGTGTCGATCCGCACAGGTCTGTGGCTCACCTTGCAGTGTCCAACCCCTGAATGGCTCGCGATGCGGGCACCGTGCTGCGACTTGCTCGGGCGGGGCCGTGGCGCGTGTTCAATCAGGTCTAATGGTTTTTCCAACCCTCAGTCTGACTCGCGTGCCGCGCCCCATTGATCGTTAGCCGAAAGCGCGCTTTACATCGAACGCTTCTCCCGTCTTGAGAACGTAATAGCAGGCGCGCGCCAACTTGTGCGCTACAGCCTTGATCGCCACGACGGGCATCGTTTTGGCCGATTTCTTCTGATACCAACGCTTGATCTGCGCGTCGTAGCGCACCGCGAAATTCGCCGCTTCGACAAATGCCCAGGCGAGATACTTGTTGCCGAAAACCCCGGGGTCAGGTCTTGCATTCGATCATTTTGATCTGACCGTCCCTCCTGGCGCGTTGGTTCCCGGACACCGGGCTTTTGCCCGGTTCGCGTGATGGCTTATCGATAGGCGCGGCGGTGCCCGCCCTGTGTGGCGGCCAGAGGTTTGGCGCGATTCGGTCGAGAGATGGCGCGATTGTGGCGCAGTTTGCTTGGGAAGTGGCGCGATTGTGGCGCGATTGCATCGGTGAGTTGGCGCGAATCGGAGCAATCGCGCCAAGGGCGACCTCCCTCAGCATCCCCGGGCGTTTCCCTCCTCCTGTCGCTTTGCCGCATCGTTCGGTCGTGGCAGTGCAAACGCAGGCTCCGCGCTGTGCGATGATCGACGCTCTGTATCCGGCGATTCCCGCCGGGCAAACTTGGAGTGTCACGATGAAGAAATCCCCGCTCGCGCCGCGCAACCCCTTGGTTGCCGAGGCGCTCAAACGCAAGGCGGGCGCTCATATGCGCACGCGCAAGGCCCAGCGGCGGGCCGACCGGATCGAGCTGCTTGCGCGCCTGAACGGCCGTCGCGATGGCCGCGGCGAGGACGGCGGTTTTTCCACCCAGGCGCATGTCGTGTGCCTGGGTGGGCGAATCGCCCGTTTCGCCTCTTCCCCCCTTTCCGTCCGAGCTGCCTGATGACTTCTGCGATTCCTTCCCGCCTCGCCGCGCTGCGCGCCGCGATGGCCGAGCAGGGCGTGTCCGCCTGCCTGATCCTCTCTTCCGATCCCCATCTGTCCGAATACCTGCCCGATCACTGGCAAGGTCGGCAGTGGATCTCCGGCTTCACCGGCTCGGTCGGCACTTTCATCGCAACCGCCGACTTCGCCGGAGTCTGGGTCGATAGCCGCTACTGGGTCCAGGCCGAAGCTCAGCTCGCCGGAACCGGGATCACGCTGATGAAAGTCGAAACCGGCATCTCGAGCCGCCACGTCGATTGGCTGGCCGAGACGCTGGCGAGCGGCGCCGTCGTCGCGGTCGATGGCGATTGTTTGGGCCTCGCCGCGGCCAAGCAGCTCGGCGATGCGCTGGGCGCGAAGGACATCAGCCTGCGCACCGATCTGGACCTGCTCGACGCGATCTGGGCCGATCGTCCCGGTCTGCCCGCCGCGCCGGTGCGCGCCCACGATCTGCCCCATGCGGTCGTCGCGCGCGGCGACAAGCTCGCCAATCTGCGCGCCGAGCTCGCCGGAAAGGGCGCGGATCACCACTTTCTGTCCACGCTCGACGACATCTGCTGGATCTTCAACCTGCGCGGTGCCGATGTCAGCTTCAACCCGGTCTTCCTCGCCCATGCGCTGATCGCGCCGGATTCGGCGACGCTGTTCGTCGGCGCCGGCAAGATCGGCTCTGCCTTGCAGGCCGAGCTGGCTCGGGTCGGCGTGCGCGTCGCGCCCTACGAGGACGCAGCGGCCGCGCTCGCCGCACTGCCGGCCACTGCACGCTTGCTGGTCGATCCGCGCCGCATCACCTTCGGTCTGCGCCAGGCCGTCGCCGACGGCGTCGCCGTGATCGAGGCGATCAATCCGTCGACGCTCGCGAAGTCGCGCAAGGACAACGGCGAAGCGGTCTTCGTCCGCGAGGCGATGGAAGCGGACGGCGCTGCGATGAGCAATTTCTACGCCGCGTTCGAGGCGGCTCTGGCCCGCGGCGAGCGCGTCACCGAGTGCGACGTCGACGAGCGGATCACCGCCGAGCGGCTCAAGCAGCCCGGCTGCATCGGTGCGAGCTTCGGCACGATCGCCGGCTTCAACGCCAACGGCGCGATGCCTCACTACCACGCGACGCCCGAATCGGACACCGTGATCGCCGGCAACGGCCTGCTGCTGATCGACTCGGGCGGCCAGTATCTGGGTGGCACGACCGACATCACCCGGGTCTGGGCGATCGGGCACGTCAGTGCCGAACAGAAGCGCGATTTCACGCTGGTGCTGAAGGGCACGATGGGCCTGTCGCGCGCCCGCTTCCCGCTCGGCACCCCGGGGCCGATGCTCGATTCGCTCGCCCGCGCGCCGATCTGGGCCGCGTCGGTCGAGTACGGCCACGGCACCGGTCACGGGGTCGGCTACTTCCTGGCCGTCCATGAAGGCCCGCAGACGATCTCGAAGGCGATCCCGACGCCCGAGATGGCGATGCTGCCGGGCATGATCACGTCGGTCGAGCCGGGCATCTACCGTCCCGGCCAATGGGGCGTGCGGATCGAGAACCTGGTGCTGAACGTCGCGGCGCCGGATGCCGGCTTCGGGGACTTCCTCGAGTTCGAGACGCTGACCCTGTGCCCGATCGATACCCGCTGCATAGCCCGCGAGCTGCTGAACGAGGACGAGCGGGCCTGGCTCAACGGCTATCACGCCGAAGTGTTCCGCCGCGTCTCGCCGCGCGTCACCGGTGCCTCGCTCGAATGGCTCAGGGAGCGCACCGCGGCGATCTGATCGAGACCGCGCACAAACAAAAACGGCGAGGCCAAGGCCTCGCCGTTTTTTTATCGCTCCCGGCGAACCGGGAGCGCGGGATCATCAGGCGCGGGCGTCTTCGATCGCCTTGGCCTGGATCGCGGTCAGCGCGATCGTGAACACGATGTCGTCGACCAGCGCGCCACGCGACAGGTCATTGACCGGCTTGCGCAGGCCCTGGAGCATCGGGCCGACGCTGACGACGTTGGCGCTGCGCTGCACGGCCTTGTAAGTCGTGTTGCCGGTGTTCAGATCCGGGAACACGAAAACGGTGGCCTTGCCGGCAACCGCGCTGCCCGGAGCCTTCTGGGCGGCGACGGCCTGGACCGAAGCGGCGTCGTACTGGAGCGGGCCGTCGAGGACCAGATCCGGGTAGCGGGTGTGGGCCTGTTCGGCAGCGGCGCGGACCTTTTCGACGTCTTCACCGACGCCCGAGGTGCCGGTGCTGTAGCTGATCAGCGCGACCTTCGGGTCGACGCCGAAGGCGCGGGCGCTGTCCGAGCTCTGCTTGGCGATCTCGGCCAGCTGTTCGGCGTTCGGGTTCGGGTTGATCGCGCAGTCGCCATAGACCAGGACCTGGTCGGGCATCAGCATGAAGAAGACCGACGAGACCAGCGACGAGCCCGGAGCGGTCTTGATCAGCTGCAGCGCGGGACGGACGGTGCTGGCGGTCGTATGGACGGCGCCGCTGACCAGACCGTCGACCTTGTCGACGGCCAGCATCATCGTGCCGAGCACGACCGTGTCTTCGAGCTGGGCCAGCGCTTGCGGAGCGGTCAGGCCCTTGGCCTTGCGCATCTCGACCATCGGCGCGACGTAGTCCTGACGGATCTCGTCCGGATCGACGATTTCGAGGCCGGCCGGCAGCGTGATGCCCTGGGCGGCGGCGACCGCTTCGATCGCGGCGCGCTTGCCGAGCAGCACGCAGTGCGCGATGCCCTTTTCTTCGCAGATCGCGGCGGCGCGGATCGTGCGCGGTTCGTCGCCTTCCGGCAGCACGATGCGCTTGTTCGCGGCGCGGGCCTTCTGGATCAGCTGGAAGCGGAAAGCGGGCGGCGACAGGCGGGTCGAAGCCGGGAGCTTGACGCTGGTCTTCAGCGCTTCGGCGCTGAGCTGCTCGGCGATCGTGTCGAGCGCGGCGGTCATCCGCTCGGTGTCGTCGGCGGCGACGGCGCTGGGGATGCGGCTGATCAGCGCGGCGGTGCTGTAGCTGTCGCCGGTCGTGCGCAGAACGGGCAGGCCGTCGTTGAAGACGCGACCGGTCAGCTGCTGGATGCGCGGGTTGATCTCGCTGCCGTGGGTCAGCAGCAGGCCGGCGAGCGGCACGCCGTTGCTGGCGGCCAGCGCGGTCGCGAGCATCACGTCGTCGCGGTCGCCGGCGCTGACGATCAGCGCGCCCGGAACCAGGCGGGCGATCATCTCGGAGACCGAACGGGCGGCGACGACGGTTTCGCGGACGCGGCGGGTCGCGATTTCGCCTTCGACGAGGACTTCGGCGCCGAGGTGGCGGGCGACGTCGAGCGTGCGCGGAGCGAGCAGGTCGCGGTCGAAGCGGACGACGCCCCAGACCGGCAGGCCCAGCTTCGCGGCTTGCGGATCGAAGCCTTCCGGAGCCTTGTTGAAGATCACGCCGGCGATGTTGCGGCCTTCGTTCGAGAACTGGCTGGCCGACACGCGGGCTTCGCCGATCGAGTCTTCGACGCTGGCGTCGGCGACGACGACGACTTCAGCCTGCAGGCTGCGGGCGATGTCCTGGTTCAGACGGGACGTGATGCTGTGGGCCGGATCGACATGCATGCCTTCAACGACCAGGACGTCGGCGTCCTTGGCCGCGCCCATGCACAGGCTCAGGATGTCTTCGAGCAGCTCGTCGACCTGGGCCGCAGCGACGCGGGCAACGACGTCGGACATCGGCAGAGGCTGGGGAGCTTCGATCTGGCAGATGTCGCGGGCGAACAGAGTCGAGCGTCCGGGCGCCAACTCATTCTGGGCGACCGGCTTGACGAAGCCGACCTTCATGCCGAGTCTTTGCAGCGAACGGACGACTCCCAGGGCGACCGAAGTCAGACCGACTTCGCGGCGCGTGGGCGTGATGAAAAAAGTTTGCATGGTCGAGTAATCCTGCTCTGGCGCGCCAAAAAAGGGAGACGCCGCATGGTTATGGTGTCGCCGGCTTGCACGGGGGAAGCCGGCGAAGGGAACTGACGACCGCCAGGCGCCCTGCGGGGAAACGAATCTCCGCCGGTTGCAGCGAACCGGGTTGGCCTGGGGTCAGCAGATCGATATATCAGAGTGTACCCGGATGAAGCGAAGGGACTTTGCACCGATGCAACAAAAATAGCTGAAACGGCGACCGCTGTTTCGAAAAAGTCAGCGCCCGGCGGCGCGCGGCTCAGCCGGACTGGTGTAGCATCGCGCGCCTTCGCTCTCCGACCGGATTCCCATGTCCCACCCCGAACTGCTCGCTCCCGCCGGCTCGCTCGCGATGCTGGAGACCGCTTTCGCCTATGGCGCCGACGCGGTCTATGCGGGTCAGCCCCGCTACAGCCTGAGGGCCCGCAACAACGAGTTCGGCACGCTGGAAAAGCTCAAGGCCGGAATCGACCGTGCTCACGAGCTGGGCAAGGCCTTCTACGTCGTCAGCAATGTCTTTCCCCGCAACGCGAAACTCAAGAGCTACCTCGCCGACATGGAACCCGTCGTGGCCCTCGCGCCCGACGCGCTGATCATGGCCGACCCCGGCCTGATCAGCATGGTCCGCGAAGCTTGGCCGGACATGCCCGTCCATCTGTCGGTGCAGGCCAACACCGTCAACTACGCGGCGGTGCGCTTCTGGCAGAAGATCGGGATCTCGCGCGTGATCCTGTCGCGCGAACTCTCGCTCGAGGAGATCGCCGAAATCCGCGAAGCCTGTCCGGACGTCGAGATCGAGGTCTTCGTCCACGGCGCGCTCTGTGTCGCGTACTCGGGGCGCTGCCTGCTCTCCGGCTATTTCAACCACCGCGATCCGAACCAGGGAACCTGCACGAACTCGTGCCGCTGGAAGTACGCGGTCCACGACGCCGAGGCCGACCCTTCCGGCGACATCGTGCGGACGGTCCCCGGCGTGCGTCTGATCGAGGAGGAGACAAGGCCCGGCCAGATGATGCCGATCGAGGAGGACGAGCACGGCACCTATGTGATGAATTCGCGCGACCTGCGCGCGGTCGAGCACGTCGCCCGGCTCGTCGAAATGGGCGTGCATTCGCTCAAAATTGAGGGGCGGACCAAGTCGCCTTACTACGTCGCGCGGACCTGCCAGGCCTATCGCCGCGCGATCGACGATGCGAAGGCCGGCCGGCCTTTCGATCATTCCCTGCTCGGCGAGCTCGACGGCCTCGCGAACCGCGGCTATACGGATGGCTTCTATGCCCGCCACCACACCGAGGACTACCAGAACTACCTGCGTGGGCACTCCGAATCGGGGCGCAGCCAGTACGTCGGCGATCTCGCGTGCTACGGCGCGGACGGCCTCGCCGAGGTTGTGGTCCGGAACCGTTTCGCGGTCGGCGACCGGCTCGAAGTGATCCACCCGTCCGGCAACGAGATCGTCGTCGTCGGCGAGATGTTCAACCAGGACGGGGAGGCCATCGCGGTCGCGCCGGGCAGCGGCCATCAGGTTCGGGTGAAGCTGCCGGCCGGGCGCGAAGGCGCTTTCCTCGCGCGCTTTCTCTGACTACTGGCGTTTCTCGACCGTCACCGTGACGCTGCTGCCGTCGGCGCCTGACAGCCACAACTCGCCGTCCTGGATCGTCGCCTGCAGCGTCATCGTCCGTTCGGCGAGTGCCGCGAGCGCTCCGCTCGTCGCTTCGTCGACGACATAGACGCTCAGCTTCTGCTGCTTGGCCAGATCTTTCGCGTTCGTCTCCCACCAGATCTCGGCGGCCCGGCCGCCATAGACGTAGAGGATCACCTGGTCGGCGCGGCCGCAGGCCTTGCGCAGCCGCTTCTCGTCGGGCAGGCCGACCTCTATCCACTGTTCGATCGCACCGGTCAGATCCTTGCGCCACAGATCCGGTTCATCGTCGCTCGACAGGCCCTTGCAGAACTCCAGCGCCGGATCGGCGTTCAGCGCGAACGCGAGCAGCCTGACCATCATCCGCTCGTCGGTCTCGGAAGGATGGCGGGCCAGGGTCAGCGGGTGTTCCGCATAGTAGTGCCGGTCCATGTCCGAGACCTGGAGCGCTGCTTTGAATATCGTCGATTTGAGAGCCATGTCTGTCTGCGCGCGGAAGAGGGGGCGAATCCTCGCAGCTGACGGGCGCCTCCGCAAGACTCCCTGAGCGATAATCGCAGTCAGAGCCGTCCTGAGACGGCCATCGACGCGGGGCTTCCCGCGTTCCTGCTGCTGCGCGCGTGCCGCGCATTTTCCGGAGAAAGTCATGTTTGTTGGTGAACTGAAGAGCTGGTCCTCCCGCCGTGCCGTGCTTCCCGCCGCGGTCGTCCGCGCGTTCGAGGCGCTCGACAAGCTCGGTGTCGCGACGCTCGCGACCGGGCGCTACGAGATCGAAGAGGGCATGTTCGTGATGATCCAGGAGCCGACGACCAAGCTCTTGGCCGCGACCCGCCCGGAAGCCCACCGCGAACACGCCGACATCCAGATCGTGCTCGATGGCGTCGAACGCCTCGGCTTCGCACCGGCCGACCCCGATCTGGCGCCGATCGAGGACAAGCTCGCGACCGGCGACATCGCTTTCTACCCGTCGCCCCGCCACGAGTGCTTCGTCGATCTCGTTCCCGGCCAGTATGTGATCTTCTATCCGGGCGATCTGCACCGCCCCTGCTGCGCGGTCGGCGAACCGGCGCCCGAGCGCAAGGCCGTGCTGAAGATCCACCGCTCGCTGCTGGGACTCTGAGCGCGGCACGATGCCCTTCACGCTCTTTCATCTGGGGCCGGGCATCGCACTGAAAAGCCTGGCCGGAAAGCGTTTCAGCCTGGCGATGTTCGCCGGCTCCCAAGTCGCGATGGACATCGAGCCAGGCCTCGCGATGCTCGGCGGGGCGGCGACGCTGCACGGCTATTCGCACACGCTGCCCGGCGCGCTGGCGATCGCGTTGGTCTGCCTGCCTTTCAAGCCTCTGGCCGAAAGGCTGTTCGGCGTCGCGATCCCGCTGCGCGCTGCGCTGGCCGGGACGCTGGTCGGTGTGTTCAGCCATCTGCTGCTCGACGCCCTGGTGCATGCCGACATCCGGCCCCTCTGGCCTTTCTCGGATCTCGATCCGCTGCGCGGCCTGATGAGCTGGGAAGCGGTCGAGCTGCTCTGTGGCGCGCTCGCGCTCGCCGGGCTGCGCTGGGCTCCGCAGGGATGGTGCCGGCTGAAGGCGATGCGCTGGTTCTGAAAATTGAACCAGCGTCAAAGTCTTTAAGGGCCGCGGATCAGAACTTGCCGCGGCGCGCTTCGACCTTCGTGCCGTGCCGCGCCGGGCAATCCCTGCGACAATGACCCCATGAATGGACTGCACATCCTTGCCGATCTCCACGGCTGCGCCGCTGACGCGCCCTGGTTCGACGCCGAGGCGCTCAGCGCCCACTGCGAAGCGTTCGCGCTTGAGGCCGGGCTGACGGTCGTCGGGCGCCACTGGCACGCCTTCGGGGGCGAGGGCGGAGTGACCGGCGTCGTGCTGCTCGCCGAATCCCATCTGACCGTCCATACCTGGCCCGAGCTGCGCGCGGCGACCTTCGATGTCTATGTCTGCAATTTCAGCGCCGACAATTCGGCGAAGGCCGAAGCGGTCTGTACGGCGCTGCTCGAACTCTTCCGCCCCGGGCAAAGCCAGATCCGCCGGATAGAGCGCGGCTCCGCACCGCGATGAAGGCTTCCCTGCTGCAGGGCGTGCTCAGCGCGCTCGGCGCCGGCCTGGTCTGGGGCCTCGCCTTCGTCGTGCCGATCATGCTGCCGGACTATCCGCCGACCCTGCTCGCCTTCGGCCGCTACCTCGCTTTCGGCGTGATCGCACTCGCGCTGGCCTTGCGCCGCCTGGCCCCGCTGCGTGCGCTGTCCGGCCGCGACTGGCTCGTTGCGCTGGAACTCACGCTGGTCGGCAACCTGCTCTATTACCTCTGTCTCGCCTCGGCAATCCAGACGGTCGGCGCCGCGCTGCCAACAATGACCATCGGTACCCTGCCGGTGGTCATCGCGGTCGTCGCGAACCTGCAGCAGAACAGCCTGCCCTGGAAAAAGCTGTTGCCGGCGCTTGCCGTAATCGCCTCCGGCCTGTTGCTGGTCCACCGTCACGAGCTGAGGGCAACAGGAATTCCGGCCGCCGCGATGGGACGGGGCGTCGCGCTCGCGTTCGGTGCGCTGCTGTGCTGGACCTGGTATCCGATCCGCAATGCGCGCTGGCTCAAGATGAGGCCAGGCTTGTCGGCGGCGAACTGGTCGACCGCCCAAGGCCTCGCGATGCTGCCGCTGGCCTTGGTCGGCTTCGCCCTGATCGGGCCGATCGGCCTTCCCGAGGCTTTTCCCTGGCCTCTGGGGCCCCGGCCGGCGATCTATCTTGGCCTGATGCTGGCGACCGGGCTGTTTGCATCCTGGCTCGGAACCCTGTTCTGGAACCGGGCCAGCGCGCTGCTGCCGACGGCTCTGTCGGGGCAGCTGATCGTGTTCGAAACGCTGTCGGCGCTGGGCTATGCATTCTTGTGGCAGGGGCGTTGGCCGACGCCGGACGTCGCGGTCGGCATCGCGCTGTTGGTGCTGGGCGTGCTGCTCGGTGTGCGCACCTGCCGGGGCGCGTCCGTCTGACGGCGCTCAGTGCCTGACCCGCTTCACCCACATCTGCAGTGCGATGTTGCCGAAGCGGTCCTGCCAGTCGAGGTATTCGTCCTCTCCTTCGCGCCTGAGCGTGTAGCGGATCGGGAAGGCGTTGTCGTCGCCGCTGGCGCGGATCAGCTTGCCGTCGGCAAAGCTGACTTTGGCGTCGAAAGCGATGTCGGTGGTCTTCTCCTCATTGCCGGTGCCGAAGGCGCTCAGTCTGCCGCGGATCGCGCCGTTATCCAGGCTGTCGAAGCGGACCGTGAAACGGCCCTCACCGCCGACGGCTTCGGCCAGCCAGACGCCTTCCCATTCGCCGAGCAGTCGTTTTGCGTTGTCGGCATCGAGCGGCTGGATCTCGCCGGGGAAGGAGAATGCGGACGGGGGCGGCAGGCTGGCCAGCGCGTCAGGGCTGTCCGCCGGGGCGGGCAGCGCGAAGTCGACCGCCAGGACTTTTCCGCCGCGTCTCTTTTCAATGCTGCTGTGGCTGACGCGGCCGCCGAAGAAGTAGGCTCCGAGCGGAGCGCCCGAGGCGCTCGGCGCAAAGTAGAGGCGCATGGGCTTTCCGGCCAGGGCCTGGGCGGTGATCGCGCTGACCAGCGCGTGTTCCATCGAGTGATAGCCGTTCTTCCACTGGTGCTGGCGCAGCTCATTGGGGTCGTGATCGCCGCTCGCGGAGACGCCTGACCAGACTTCCGGCATTCCGGGCTCGACGAAGTACTTGAACCAGAAGGCCTGGGTTTTGCGGAGGTAGGCCGCCTGGCCGCGCTCCCTCTGCGCCAGGGTTGCCGCGAGCTGGTCGAGTTCTGCGTAGATCCACCAGTCGTTGCCGGCCTGCACGCCCAGCGAGGTCCAACGCCTGGCCCAGCTACCGCTGCCCTGGACGTAGGCGTCGCGCAGCAAGGCCCGGCCCTTGTCGCGCGCCCAGGTCGCGAGCTCCGCGTCGCCGAGCTGTTCGGCGGCGAGCCAGCTCATCCAGAAGGCCTTGCCGCTGTGCCCGAAGTCGTTGTGGCGGGCTCCGGGCTGAGCGGAATCGGGATTGCCCAGGGTGCCCTGGCAGCGCGGTTTCTCGCCGGCGCAGAACTGGCTCCGGATCGCTCCGGTCAGGCGGCGCATGTCGGCCTTCCAGCGCGCCTTCATCGGCTCGGGCAGCAGTGGCGTGATCAGGATCATGTAGGCGTTGAGCGGGTCGAGCTGGGCGACCAGCTCGGCCTTGTCCGCTTCCGGGCCGGCCAGAGCCCACTTCATCCGTCCCCGGGCGGGGTCGAAGTAAGTCATCAGGTGCTGGTGCAGGCGATCGAGGTCGGCCAGCGTCGCCGCGTCGCGCGTCAGGTAGTAACCGACCGCCAGCGCGGTTCCGGCGTAGGCGATGTCCTGGGCCGTGCGCAGTTCGGGCGCGGGCAAGCCCTTGCCGTCCTGCCAGTAGGTGACCGGGCTGCCGGTCTCGGGGTCGAGCGCGCGGCTGCGGATGTCGCGGACGCCGGCTTCGGCCAGCACCAGCAGACGCGGATCGCCGGTCAGGTGAAAACCCATCCCGTAGGCGAAGACCTGGCGGGCCTGCATCCGGACATAGTCGCGGCCCAGTTCGGAGCGTATCCATTCGGGCGCGTTCTTCAGCTCGGCACAGGGCGCGTTTGCCGCATACGCTGAACCGTCGTGGCAGCGGAAAGTCGGAAAGCGTCCGAGCGGTGCGCCCTGAGCGCCACTCTGGGTCCACCAGGGCAGAAGATCGCTCTTCGCGTGGCGAACCCAGGAGGCTGCATCGCCGAGGGCGGGGGCGGCGTTGGCGATTCCGGAGAGGGCCAGCACCAAGGCCAGCGAAAGACTGCGCGTGAGACTCATGACGACTCCATGGTGGCAGAGGAAATGTCGCGAGTCTGAACGGGCAGTCGGAATTCGAACACCGCATTGCGACGGGCGGGCGTTCCGGGGTGCCAAATGCTGCCAGGCGGCGCGAGACGCCGGACGCTCCTCTTACAGAACGTGGACCTTGGCGGTGTTGCCGGGCTGGGCCAGCCAGCGCGCGAAGAGGCGGAAGACGTCGAGGTCGAAGCGGCGCGGTGCCTCAAGACTGAGCAGCTCGGCCGCCTCGGCTTCGTCGTGGGCGCTGCCGAGCAGGCACCAGCGGTCGAAGACGTGGGTCGCCGCGTGGCCGCTCGGCTCAAAGACTTCGCGGATCGCGACCGGGCCTTCCCAGGGCCATAGCCTCATCTTCAGCGGCACCAGTGCGACCGCGAGGCGGGCATCGTGCTCGGCCGCGTTTTCCTGGCCGGCGCAGACGCCGTTGCAGCGGCGCAGGCCGTGCGCCTGGCAGGGACCTTCGCCGAATTCCAGGCCGACCCGCTGCGGGCAGAGCCGGTGCAGAAGGGCGAGTTCGCGCAGCGCGTTCTCGGCTTCGCGTTCGCCGCGGAAGGCGCCGAAACAGCGGCCCCACTCGGAAGGATCCGAGCCGGCGAGCTCTTCCAGAGACAGCACCGGAGACGCGTCGGCATCGGTGAGCCAGCGCCAGCCCAGCGCACGGTTCGGGTATTTGTCCGGTGCGTAGCGGCGGGCGAGGCGGTGTTCGATCAGCTGGGCATCGAGTTCGCCGGCGGCGACGACCGCTTCGACCCGCTTGACCTGGGCGGCGAGCTTCGCGCTGCGCGGATCGCTGCGGCCGGTGAAAGTGCCCAGCACTTTCGAGCGCAGGTGGGCCGTATGGCCGACCTGGAGCAGACCGTCCTCGCCGTTCAGGAACAGATAGACGCCGGGCGCTTCGGGCAGCGCTTCGAGATCGCCCTGGGGCAGGACCGGGATGGCCGCCGCGGCGCTCGACGCGCGCTCCATCGCGGCGACGATGCGCTCGGTGGCGTGCTCGGCGACCGCATCCTGCAGGAAGCGCCAGACCAGTTCGGCGTCGGTCAGCGCGCGGTGTCTGTCCTCCACTTCGTAACCCTGACGCGCGATGATCGCGTCGAGGCCGTGGCGCGGAAGATGCGGAGCGAGCGCGCGCGAGAACTTGACCGTGCACAGCACCGGAGGGTCGAAGCGGACGCCGCGCTCGGCGAAGGCCGCGCGCAGGAAGTTGAAGTCGAAGCGGGCGTTGTGGGCAACGAAGATCGCGCCGGCGAGCCGTTCGGCGACCTCGTCGGCCAGCGCGCGGAAATTCGGCGCGCCGGCGACCATCTCGTTGCTGATGTGCGTGAAAGCCTGGATGCGTGCCGGAATCGGCATCTCAGGATCGACGAGCGACGACCAGCTATCGACGCAGCGTCCGCCTTCGATGCGGACGATCGCGATTTCGGTGATCCGGTCGCGGTTCGGGTCGGCGCCGGTGGTCTCCAGGTCGACGATCACCAGCGGGCGTTCGAAGAGCGGACTGGCGGCGAGCAGGGAAGGGTCGGTCGTTGGGGGGGCGGAGAGGATCATGCCCAGGTTCGGAGAGAATGACCCGGGCGAGCCCGGGCGGGGTAGGACGGAATCAGTTGCTCTGATACGGATAGGGCTTCTGAGCGATTCGCGATTCGGCGTTGCGCTTCGCTTCTTCGGTGGTTTGGGGGTTGTCCCACCACAGGGCGCGGCCTTTGCGCTGTTCTTCGCGTTCTTCCGGGTGCTTGTCCAGCCACTCGCGGATGAATTTCGTGTGCTCGGATTCGTAGATTGCCATCAGTTGCCCCACCCTGATCCGGATCGCGGACCGGCGGTCCGCCGGCGACAGGATAGCGCAAAGCGCCTCAGTTCTGGCGGACTTCGAAGCTGACCATCTCGCTTTGGCCGTCCCCTTCGACCGAGAAACCGCAGCCTATCCGCCCCGCTTCGGGCAGAGCGACTTCTTCGCGCTTGAGCATCACCTCGGACTCGTCTTCGGCGCGCACGAAAGTGCCGTTCGAACTCTGGTCGATCAGGAAGAAGGCACCGCGTCGCCACTCGATCCGCGCATGGTGGCGGGAGGCGCGCCGGTCGAGCACGACGATGTCGTTGCCTTCCTCGCGCCCCATCAGCAGGATGGGGTGGGATTCGGCGACGATGTGGGCGATGCCGCGGTGACGCAGCACGAGGCGCAGCCGGGGGTTCGGTGCAAGGGCGGAGGGTTCGCTGGCCGGGATCGCTTCCGCGCCTTCGGTCGCGGTGAGCTCGAAGAGCGGGATCTCGCTGCCCTCGTGGCGGAAGCCGGCATCGGGGAGGGCCGAGATCAGCGGGCGCATCGCTTCCGACAGATGGAGGGCCAGCTCGCCGCTGAGCAGAGCCTGACCGGGGCGGGCGTATTCGGCGAGGCGGGAGGCCAGCTCGGCGGCGATGCCGGCCGGCTCGGCCCCGTCGGTGCGCAGCTCGCCGCAGGCCATCCCGATTTTCAGTCCCAGCGTGATCCCGGAGACCGGAGGCAGGCGGCGCACTTTCTCCTGCATGTCGCTGGCGGCTTCGAGGGCGCCATCGGCGCGGCTGAACGCTGCGATCAGCCGGTTGCCCTGGTCGAGCAGCGCGCTGCCGTGATGAGCTTCGACGGTGCGCATGATCCGGTTGCGGGCCCGATCCAGCGCGCGCTGGGCTTCGAGCTGGCCGAGTTTTTCGGCCAGTTTCTGGTTGCCGAGGATCTCGGCAAATAGCACGCAGTTGAGTTCGGACGAATTCGGCATCTTGTGGTTGGCGAAGCAAACAATGAACGGAGTGGCAGCGTCGCTATCAGGATAGCTTTCAGCTGGCCTCGGGGGAATCGAAATCCGCGCTGCCGCCGCGGCCTATCTCGGCGATCGGGATCGTCGAAGCCTGTGCGGGCATCTCGTCGTGATCGAAGGCCAGGTCGCCGCCCGCATCGCCGCGCTTGAGTCCCTTGAAGTCGAAAAGCTGCTGATCCTGCAGGTGGGACGGCACGATGTGGGTCAGCGACCGGCTCAGCGACAGGATACGTCCGGGGAAGCGCTGATCCCAGTCGTTGAGCATCGCCTTGATCTGCTTTCGTTGCGCGTTTTCCTGGGAGCCACACAGGTTGCATGGAATGATAGGGAATTCCAGCGCGTTTGCGTAGCGGGTAATGTCGCGCTCGCTGCAATAGGCCAGAGGGCGGATCACGATGTTCTGGCCGTCGTCGCTGCCCAGCTTGGGCGGCATCGACTTGATCCGGCCGCCGAAGAACATGTTCAGGAACAGCGTTTCCAGCATGTCGTCGCGGTGATGGCCCAGCGCGATCTTGGTCGCGCCGATCTCGCGGGCGACCCGGTAGATGACGCCGCGGCGCAGCCGCGAGCACAGCGAGCAGGTGGTCTTGCCTTCGGGGATCTTGGCCTTGACGATCGAATAGGTGTCTTCCTCGACGATCCGGTATTCGACGCCGAGCTTCTCAAAATAGGCCGGCAGCACGTCGGCCGGGAAACCGGGCTGCTTCTGGTCGAGGTTCATCGCGACGATGCGGAAATCGATCGGCGCTTTCTCGCGCATCGCCAGCAGCAGCGACAGCAGAGAATAGGAATCCTTGCCGCCCGAGCAGCACACCATCACAACATCGCCGTCCTCTATCATGTTGAAGTCGCCAATCGCTTGGCCAACCTTGCGTTCGAGGTATTTTTTCAGGCGCAGGAATGTGTTGGAGAGAGCCGGCTTGTCTTCCCCAGAGAGTATCTCTTCCACAGCAGCAGAATCCATGACAAAACAAGCAATTATAAGGCCCAGCGGCCCGGGCAGGGGGATTGCTCGGGTCGCGCGCAAAATTGGCCGGATCCTGTTCTTACCGCTTCTGGCTTTGCAGCCCCTCGCGGCGCAGGCGGACTGCTCGGTCGCGCTCGATGTCGGCCACTTCCGCGAGAAGCCCGGAGCGACGAGCGCCCGCGGGCGGACCGAGTTCTCGTTCAACCTCGCTCAGGCCGTCGCGATCCGCACAGCGCTGCGTGCGCGCGGCTGCACGGTCGATCTGATCGGGGCCGGCGGCGATGCGGCGGTGCTGCGCGCGCGCACGGCCATGGCGCCGGATCAGGCGCTTTTCCTGTCGATACACCACGATTCGGTCCACGCCGATCTGCTGCAGAGCTGGCGTTACGAGGGGCGCAGCCTTCTCTACAGCGACCGCTTTTCGGGTTTTGCGCTCTTCGTCTCGCACGAGAATCCCGACCTCCCGGGCAGCCTTGTCTGCGCGTCGGCGATCGGCGAGGCGCTGCGCGGCCGGGGGCTCGCCCCTTCGCGCTATCACGCCGATCCGGATCTCGGTGAATCCCGGCTCTTCCTCGACGAGGCGAACGGCGTCCACGCCTACGATGGCCTCGCGGTCTTGCGCAGCGCACGCCAGAGGGCGGTGTTGCTCGAAGTCGGAGTCCTCGTCAACCGTGCCGACGAGCGTCGTTTGGCCAGGCCCGAAGGCCGCGCGGTGGTCGCCGCCGCGGTTGCCGAGGGCGTCGTGCGCTGTCTCGCCGAGCCAGCAAAAATTGTGCCGCCACAGATGCCCGCCAGCCCCGCGCTCCGGTAAGCTCTCGCCCATTCCCGAATCCACTGCGAAAGCTTTATCTATGGCTCAGTACGTCATGTCTATGCTGCGCGTGAACAAGACCGTTCCGCCCAAGCGTCAGATCATCAAGGACATCTCCCTCTCCTTCTTCCCCGGCGCGAAGATCGGCCTGCTGGGCCTGAACGGCTCAGGCAAGTCGACGGTGCTGAAGATCATGGCCGGCGCCGACCAGGAATACGACGGCGAGGTGCAGTGGCAACCGAACATCTCGATCGGCTATCTGCCCCAGGAGCCCCTGCTCGATCCCGAAAAGACGGTCCGCGAGGAAGTCGAATCCGGCCTAGGCGAAGTCATGGAAGCGAAGCAGAAGCTCGAAGAGGTCTATGCGGCCTACGCTGAGCCCGATGCCGACTTCGACAAGCTCGCCGAGCTTCAGGCCAAGTACGAGAACATCATCTCGACTTCGGGCGCCGACCTCGAAACCCAGCTCGAGATCGCCGCCGACGCGCTGCGCCTGCCGCCCTGGGACGCGAAGATCGCGCCTCTGTCCGGGGGCGAGAAGCGCCGCGTCGCGCTCGCGAAGCTGCTGCTCTCGCGCCCCGACATGCTGCTGCTCGACGAGCCGACCAACCACCTCGACGCTGAATCGGTCGAATGGCTGGAACAGTTCCTGGTCCGCTTCCCGGGCACCGTCGTCGCGGTGACCCACGATCGCTACTTCCTCGACAACGCCGCCGAATGGATCCTCGAACTGGACCGCGGCCAGGGCATCCCGTGGAAGGGCAACTATTCGTCCTGGCTGGACCAGAAGGGCGCGCGGCTCAAGCAGGAAGAGTCGAGCGAATCGGCGCGGCAGAAAGCGTTGGCGACCGAACTCGAATGGGTGCGCGGCAACCCGAAGGCGCGCCAGGCCAAGAGCAAGGCGCGTCTGGCCCGCTACGAGGAGATGAGCTCGGTCGAGTACCAGAAGCGCAACGAGACCCACGAGATCTTCATTCCGCCCGGCGAGCGCCTCGGCGACAAGGTCATCGAGTTCAACGGAGTCTCGAAGGGCTTCGGCGACCGGCTGCTGATCGACAACCTGTCCTTCACGGTTCCGCCCGGCGCGATCGTCGGCGTGATCGGCCCGAACGGCGCCGGTAAGTCGACGCTGTTCAAGATGATCATGGGCAAGGAAGCTCCCGACTCCGGCGAAGTCGTGATCGGGCCGACCGTCAAGCTCGCCGCCGTCGACCAGAGCCGCGAAGGCCTGGATCCGGAGAAGACCGTGTTCGAAGCCATCGCCGACGGCGCCGACATCCTGACGGTCGGACGCTTCGAGATGCCCAGCCGAGCCTATATCGGACGCTTCAACTTCAAGGGCGGCGACCAGCAGAAGATCGTCGGCAACCTGTCCGGCGGCGAGCGCGGGCGTCTGCACCTGGCGAAGACGCTGATCGCCGGCGCCAACGTGCTGCTGCTCGACGAACCGTCGAACGACCTCGACGTCGAGACGCTGCGCGCGCTCGAAGACGCACTGCTCGAATTCTCGGGCTGCGTGCTGGTCACGTCCCACGATCGCTGGTTCCTCGACCGCATTGCGACCCACATCCTCGCCTGCGAAGGCGATTCGCAGTGGACCTTCTTCAACGGCAACTACCACGAGTACGAAGAGGACAAGAAGAAGCGCCTCGGCGAGGAAGGCGCGAAGCCGCACCGGATCCGCTACAAGCCGATCACGCGCTGAGCGAAGCGCGTCCGGCCATCAAAGAGCCCGCCGCAAGGCGGGCTCTTTGCCGTCTGCGAGCAAAGGGTCAGACCAAGCGTGCCTTCAGCGCTTTGCTCTGTCGCGCGCGGCGTTTTCGTGCCCAGATGACCAGGCCGGTCAGGCTGAGCCCTGCCACCGCGAGCCCGCAGACCGAGACCAGGATACGTCCCGGAATTCCGAGGATGCGACCGGAGTGCAGAGGGTACATTGCCTGCAGAACCAGGTCGCCGCGAGTCCCCTGGCCGGGGATTTCGCTTGCGAGCAGGCGCCCGTCATTGGCGTCGAAATAGAGCCACGGGGTGCCAAGGCTGCCTTCCTCCCCAGGGGCGAAGAAGCCGACGCCATACAGGCCAGCCTGAGACGCGGCGAAGATGCCTCCCGGAGGACGGCGCCAGCCGCGCCGCTCAGCTTCCTGTCGTGCCCGTACCTCTATCGCGGCGTAGCCCAGCATCGCCGGCCCCGGAGGCTGGGTACGCTGGCGTGCCGCCACTTCGAAGGGGGAGGGACTCAGTTTGGAGAACAGCGATACGAAGGGGCGGGCGACCGGATCACGCAGATTCATTGCGACCGAGCTGGCGGCCAGTACCAGCAACAGTGGGAAGAGCCAGACCCCGCCAGAGCGGTGCAGATCGAACTTGAATCGGTAGCCTCCGGCCTTCCAGCGAAAAGCAAAACTCTGTCGCCAGCTGCGCAGACTTGGAAACGAGATCCAAAGCGCGACAAAGCAGTCTATGACCCAGGCGATCGCCAGCCCCCCCATGAACAGCGTGCCCGTTTCCCTGCCTGCCACCGTGGGTAGGTGCAGCGAGTAGTGTAGTTTGTAGAGAAAGGGCAGCAGGTTCTCTCGTGCCAGAGAGAACTTGCCCCAGTCGCGGCGGCCGAGCACCGCGCCGCTGACCGGATCCAGCGCGACCTGACTGTAAGCGAGCGGATGGGGGATCCCCGTTTGGGGATCCGGCCGGGCTTCGACATAGACAAGCAGCGCCTTACCCGGCTCGACGGCCAGAGGTAGATAGCGCACCCGCAGCCGTGGCTCGGCCTTCTCCAGCCTTGCCGCCAGCTCAGCGGCGGACAGCAGGGGCCCCGTTGTCGGTGCCGTGAAGAAGCCAGGGTTGAGCCAGGCATCGATCTCATGATTCCAGGCGATGATCGATCCCGTCAGTCCAGAGACGAAGAGAAAGACCGCCGCCGTCAGGCCGAACCAGCGGTGCAGGCGCACGAGCAAGGGACGCATCGCTTTGCTTCCGTCAGAACTTCCAGTTCATCGCGACGCTACCGTTGCGCGATGCGCCGTAATAGCCCTGGCCGGTGCTCGCCCAGTACATGCTCGCCAGATATTTCTTGTTGGTCACGTTTTCTAGCTGGGCGCTCAGCGAGAGCTGCCGGCTGAGGTCGTAGTGGGCCATCAAGTTGAGCAGGGTGTAGGCCGGCTGGCGAACAGTGCCCGCGCTCGCTTGGGCTGTCGTCTCGGATTGCCGGCTGAGGCTGGCGCCCAGTTTCAGCGCATCGATGAGCGGCACGCGGTAGTTTCCGCTCAGGCGCAGCAGACGCCGCGGCGTATAGGTGCGCACGTCAGCTCCGTCATCGCCGTGAATGGCCAGCCAGGTGTAGCCGAAGTTGGCCTGCAGCCGGGAGCTCAGTTGGCCGCTGACGTCAAACTGCACACCGTGCGAGCGGGCGTCGATGCCGCGGTAATAGGTGTCGCCGTTTGGATTCAACCCGGCCGATTCGGCCAGGTTTTTTTGCTGGCTCTGGAACAAGGCCAACGAGCTATTCAGCCGCTTGTCGAGGAACTCGCCCTTGAGCCCCAGTTCGAGGTTCCGGCCCTTGACTGGATCGAGCGCAGATCCGGAAGCGTCGAGCTGGTACTGTGGAGTGAAAATTCCGGCATAGCTGGCATAGACCGACAGTTCGGCGTTCAAGTCCTGAACCAGGCCAAGGTAGGGCGTAAGCCGGCTGCCCGAGCTCGCGTGGTCGACGCCGTAAGACTGGCCCCAGGTTTCGGCCTTCGTTGCCCGCGCACCCGCGATCAGCTGGAGCGAATCGGTCGCGCGCAGGCGGCCGGCGACATAGGCGCTGCGCTGGTGGTAGATGAAGCTGCTGCCCGCAGTGGACGCGTCGAAACTGGGTTCGGCGTAGGCACCGTTCCATCCATTCAGCGAGGGCAGGGCTGTTCCTATGCCTTGGCCGTAGCGCGAAAGGTCGCTCAGGGCTGAGCGCGACCAGTTGAGCCCCGCGCTCAGTTCATGAGTGCGACCGAACAGTGCGAAGTGCCCAGTCAGCTGTAGATCACCGATGTTCTGGCTATTGGCCATGTCGTAGCGCGAGGGGTAAGCGTAGAGCCCAAGGCCGGTGTCTTTGTCGGGGCTTCCATAGGCATAGAAGAGCTTGCCCTGGCTTGAGTATTCGTTGTGGGTCAATACCGCGCGCAGTTGCCAACCGGCAGCCAGCTGATGGCTCAGCTCGGCAAAACTGCTTTGGGTCTGGGAGTTCCAGTAAGCCCAGTCCGTTGCCGTGCTGGTTGAGGTCGGGTAGTCGGTCGCGCTGCCATCGCTGTAGAGCAGTGGAATGCCGCCCCAGCTTGGCCCTTTGCTGCGGTTGGATTGGTAGCTGGTTCCGAGCGCCAGTGTTGTCGCCGCGTCGAGATCCGCCTCGACGATGCCATAGAAGACGCTCTTCTCATGGCTGTGCCGGTCAAGATAGGAATCGCCGCTCTCGTATGCGCTGACCAGGCGTGCGCGCAAGGACGGTTTGTCGAGCAGCGAACCGCTCACGTCTGCGTCCAGTCTCCGGGTGTTCCAGGAGCCCAGGCTCGCGCCCAAAGATGCATTGGTTTTTGCGGTCGGCCGCTTGCGGATCAGGTTGACCGTCGCCGACGGGTAACCCGTACCGGAGATCAGGCCATTCGCGCCATAGACGGCGTCGACTCGCTCATAGATCGCGGTGTCGATGTCGCCGACGACATTGCCGTTTGCGAAGGGCATGCCCAGCCCATCGGTCTGGAAATTTGTGACGTCGAAACCGCGCGCCGTGTAGTAGGTGCGATCGGTCTCGACCTTTTCGACGATCACCGCCGAGGACATCGACAGTGCGCTGTTGATGTTGGTCAGCGCGAAGTCGTCCATCAAGCTGCGCGTGATCACGGAGACCGCCTGAGGCGTTTCACGCAAGCTCAGATCGAGTCCGGTTGCCGTACTGCTGGAGCGTGCCGTGTAGGACCGGTTTGCCTCGCTTTGGGCGGTGACGGTGATGGTCGCGACGTCGTGCGAGTCGGTGGATTCGTTGGCGCTGACAGGTAAAGCGAAAAGGGCGCAGATGGCGCAAACGCAGGGACGCAGGCGCAGGCCTTCGGGAAGGGATTGGGGCATCAGAACTCCACGGCAGACCCGAGCCGGCAGCAGGAGAGTTCGCCGATCGGGTGTTTGTGATAATGAGAATCGTTATCATAACGGTTCCGAGCCCGGCGTGCCAATGCATCCAGTTCTGCGCGTATCGCCTCAGAGTTTCTGTACGGGGAAGGCCGAGTCGACGCAGCCATGCGATCTCCGGCCCGTCGCGCCATCCATGAAAAAATGGGATGAACGAGTTTGCGGCTCTGTGCTCGCGGAACGGACTCGGCGGCTCTCGCGCAGCGGCGTAGACTTGTCAGCGTCTCCCCCTTTTGCGCATCAAGACCATGAGTCTCTTCTCCCCCCGGGACCGGCAGCTTCACGAGCTGATCTGGTTCGTCGTCCGCTGCGCGGCTTCGGCTGCGCTCGCCTGTCTGCTGTCCGATCTGATGCGTCTGGACCACACGGTCTGGGCGTCGATGTCGGCGTTGATCGTCTCTCAGGAGAAGATCAAAGCGACCCACACCCATGTCGCGGGCCGGATCACCGGCACCGTGATCGGTGCGCTGGTCGCGCTGATCATCCATCGCCTCTTCGCGCTGGCGGGCGTCCCGGTCTCGATCCAGCTCGCCGTCGCAGTCGGGATCTGCGCCGTGATCGCGAAAGGGCGACCGGTGCTGCGCGTCTGTCTGTGGACCTGCCCGCTGGTGCTGCTGACCGGCTCGGAACACCTCACTTCGGAGATGACGGCGCTGTCCCGGATTGCCGAAGTGCTGCTTGGCGCCGTGGTCGGCGGCCTCTGCCACTCCCTGATCTACCGCTGCGTGCGCCGCCTCTATCCCGCCGAGTGGTTTGACGATGCCCCCGCTCCGGCGCCGGTCGTCGCCGACGACTGAAGCGTCACGATCCGCTGTTCTGCGGGATTCGGGTTCTTGCGCGAAGGAGTGCTCGAGTCCTGCCGGGCGCGCTATCCTTTTGCCTCATGACGATGCGTGCCGCCCTGATCCAGCGTTTGTCCCGACCGGGAGTCCGGCTGGCGCTCGCGCTCGGTGCGGCGGCGCTGGCCGCCTGGCTGGTCTGGATCGGCCTGCCCGCGCCGCGCGTCGGACCCCAGGCGCCCGTCCGGTCTGCGCCTGCCCCTGTTTCTTCGGCGCCGATTCCTGCTCCGGCACGAATCGTCTACACCTGCATCAGGATAGGGCACCTGCCCAGATTCTCGGATCGTCCTTGTCCGCCCGGCGTCGATCTGCAGATGGTCGATATCCCGCCTTCCGCGGCCGCGAGCCAGCGCTGAGGCGAAGCCTTTCCGCGGTTTTCGGGCTGTGCTGCTTCAGGCGCTGCGCTCGACGAGCCGCGAGTGCAGCTCGGAGCGGTGCTCGGGGGTCGCGGCGGCCAGTTGCACGAGCACGCCGTCCGATAGCGTACGGTAATGCCGACGGTCGTTCTTGAAGGTGTTGACCCGCCACCCGGACAGCAGCAGCCAGTCCCACAGGTCGGGCGAGATGGGTTGGGTGACCCGGATGCGCATCGATTTGCGGACGATGGTTGAGCCGACCTGAGGCCGGGGGCCTGTGGGCAGAGCGCGACGCTTGGTACGGATCTTGAACAGGTTTCTGAAAAAATCATTCACGGTAATTCTGTCTCCGGCGAGTCATGGAGTCCTTCACCGCTGGGATGGAGGTGCTGCAGGGATGCCATGCCTCCCTTTTGCGGGGCGGCGCGGTTTATGACGGTCGAGTATAGCGTCGGCTTCCTGCCGGGTGAAGGGGGGGTGATTAAGCGCTTTAGTTTTGTTCCCGGACAAATTGGATGAGCGCACAGGCGACCAGACTGCACGGCGATCCGGGAGGTCTCCTCCCACTGAATTTTTTCAGCAGACCCATCGCCTGGACAGGAGAAAAGTCATGGCAGCACGCATCGTTCTCAACGAGAGTTCGTATTTCGGCGCCGGGAGCGCCAGCGTCATCCCCGACGAGGTCGCGCGGCGCGGCTACCGGCGCGCGCTGCTGGTCACCGACAAGGGGCTGATCGGGGTCGGGCCGGTCGAGAAGGTCGAGGCGATCCTGAATCAGGCCGCGATTCCCTATACCCTCTATTCCGACGTGAAGCCGAACCCGACGATAGAGAACGTCCAGCAGGGCGTTGCTGCCTGCAAGGCGGCCGATGCCGATTTCCTGATCGCGGTCGGTGGCGGTTCAGCGATCGATACCGCGAAGGCGATCGGTATCGTGATGACGAACCCCGAGCATGCCGACATCCGTTCGCTCGAAGGCCTGTCGCCGACGAAGAAGCCGGCTCTGCCGCTGATCGCGCTGCCGACCACGGCCGGCACGGCGGCGGAGGTGACGATCAACTATGTGATCACCGATACCGAGAACCGCCGCAAGTTCGTCTGCGTCGACCCGCACGACATTCCGGCTCTGGCGATCGTCGATTCCCGGCTGATGGCCTCGATGCCGAAAGCGCTAGCGGCGGCGACCGGGATGGACGCGCTGACCCACGCGATCGAAGGCTACATCACGCGCGGCGCCTGGGAGATGAGCGACATGTTCACGCTCAAGGCGATCGAACTGATCGCCGCCAATCTGCGGGCCTCGGTGCTCCATGCGTCCGCTGCCGCCCGCGAGAAGATGGGGCTCGCCCAGTACATCGCCGGCATGGGTTTCTCGAACGTGGGCCTGGGCCTCGTCCACGGCATGGCTCACCCGCTGGGCGCCTTCTACGACACACCGCACGGCGTCGCCAACGCGCTGCTGCTGCCGACCGTGATGGAGTTCAACGCACCAGCGAGCGGCGAGAAGTATCGCGACATCGCCCGCGCGATGGGCGTGACCGGAACCGAAGCGATGAGCCAGAGTGAATACCGCATGGCGGCCTGCGCGGCGGTGCGCGAACTCGCGCTCGACGTCGGCATCCCGCAGCACCTGGCCGAGATCGGTGCGCAGGAAGCCGATCTTCCGGCGCTGGCCGAGGCCGCTTTCAAAGATGTCTGCACGCCGGGGAACCCGCGCGAAGCGAGCGAGTCGGAGATTCTCGAACTCTATCGTTCCTTGTACTGACCCCCATCGTCGCCTACCCCGGGCGACGACCTTTCGCCGGAGCGCCCTTGCGGCGCTCCGGATTTTTCTTTTCCGTTGTGCGCCGCCGCTCCGTATGAAGCGCCTGCGTGCCGACTCCGTCCTCACGTAGTGATCTCTTCTCCTTTTCGAAAATTGAGACATGCAATAAAGTGAAACCTTGGTTTCTGGCTGCTAGGGACGCTTCCTGAATCAGCAATCCCCTCCAGCTGGATCAGCGTTGGTGCCGTAGATCGCCTGCGAGGCTTCCATGCGTGATAACCAGCCAGTGACAAGGAACGAGTATCTCCTCAAAGAGGGGGCGGCGATCATTTCAAGAACTGATCGCAAAGGACTGATCTCGGCCTGCAACGATGAGTTCGTCGAAGCTTCCGGGTTCCTCCGAGAAGAGTTGATTGGCAAACCCCACAATCTCGTCCGCCATCCGGACATGCCCCAGGAAGCTTTTCGCGACCTCTGGGCCACGCTCAAGCGTGGCCGGCCCTGGTCGGGCATGGTCAAGAACCGGCGCAAAAACGGCGACTTCTATTGGGTGCGTGCGACCGTGACACCGCTGCCAGACGGGAACGGTTATTCCTCTGTGAGAGTGAAACCTGGGCGCGACGAGGTGGAAGCTGCCGAAGCTCTCTACGCGAAGATGCGCGCCGACCGGAGCATTCGGCTTCACGAGGGAAGGCCGGGAAAGGTGCGACGCTGGTCGCTGCCTGTAGTCCATGTCGCAACCCGCCTCTGGGCAATGGTGGTGATCCCCTTGCTGATGATCGCGGTGGTGGCTGCCGATGGGATGTACGACCGGCACCAGGCGACCCGCATGCTCGGCCAAATGCAGTCGGGTCGCATGCAACCGATTCAACGCTTCGCTGAGATCAATGACCTGAGCCAGGCGACTCTGATTGAGCTAATGGAGGCCGAGAGCGAGATTGGCGACGATGCTGCTCTGGCCCGACGGCAAGCCCAGATTGAGCGCAACAGAGCTAACGTCGAGAAGGCCTGGCAGCTTTACATGACCAGCAGACTTTCGGACGAAGAGCGCGAACTTGCTAGACTTCAGGCGACCCGAAGCGAAGCGATGTGGATGCTCATCGGTCAGGCACTAAAGCAGATAGAGAATGGACAAGCCGTTGATGCCCGGGAACTGATCAAAGGTGACCTTCGCAAAGCGCGTCTTGCTCAGAACGAGGCAATGGATAAGCTCAAAGCTTTCCAGAACAGCGCGGCGGAGGCTGATTTTATCGAGAGTGCCCAGGCGTTCAGGCGCGGTGCGGCGCTTGCGCTTGCGCTGATCCTGCTCGGAGGAGGGGCGACGTTCTTTTTTGCGTTGATCAATCAGCGCTACATCCTGAGCAGTCTGCTGGCAGCCCGTCAGGCGACCCAGATCATTGCGCGAGGCAAGCTGACGGAAGCTCTGCCGCCTGCCAGTGAGGATGAGTTGGGGGCGCTGCTCTGCGATGTGGCGATGATGCGCAATACGCTGCATGAGCTGATCGCGACGATTCGTCAGAACGCCGAAGCGCTTGATCGCTCCTCGGTGGATCTGGTTTCCGCTGCAACAAGGAGCGCCGAGGTGTCCGGATCGCAGTCGAGTACTGCTTCGGACATGGCGGCTGCTGTCGAAGAGCTTTCGGTTTCGATCGACATGGTGGACGACCGCGCCAACCTCGCTGCTGGAGCAACCCAGGAGGCATCGAACAGCTCCACCGAGGGGGGGCGTGTGATTGGCGAGGCGAGCTGCGAGATGCAGAAAATTTCCTCGGCGATCAACACGGCGGCGGGCAGCATTTCCGATCTTGAGAAGCTGTCTGGGCAGATCTCGCGCATTGTTAGCGTGATTCGCGAGGTTTCGGATCAAACTAACCTGCTGGCGCTCAACGCAGCGATCGAGGCCGCACGCGCAGGAGAGCAGGGGCGTGGTTTTGCGGTGGTTGCCGACGAGGTTCGCTTATTGGCTGAGAGAACCAGCAACGCGACTGGCGAAATTGCCACGATGATAGGAGAGATCCAGAACTGCACTCAGCGGGCTGTTCTTGAAATGCAGCAAAGCGTGGCTCAGGCCGCGAGTGGGGTCAAACTGGCTCAGCTCGCCGGAAATTCGATTTCGACGATCCTCGACGGATCGACGCGTGTGCTGCAAGCGGTCAGCGACATCAGCCATGCGCTCAGGGAGCAGTCCGTTGCCGCAAGGGAGATCACCAAACAGGTCGACAGCGTGGCCCGCAATGCCGAAACAGGCAGCACTGCGGCTTCGCTGGTTGCCGATTCAGCGCGAAAGCTCGAAGAACTGGCGGCTCGGACCCGTAAACTGACCGAACAGTTTCGTATCGTATAGCGCCGAGCGGGTGTGGCTTCGGGGCGCCGCTTTTTGGCACGTCAGACCAGCAGCGAGATGACCATGCCCGCGGTGCCGGCGGCGGAGAGCCATTTTCCGGCGGTGTAGAACGCGTCTTCTTTCTTGGGCGCTTCGTCGGGGCGTTCCAGGCCCAGCGCGCCATAGACGAAGGACTGGGCTTCCTTGACCGGGATCTTCTCGGCCACCGAACTCGCCGAGCCTGCGGCCTCCGTCGTGCCGGGAGCCTGCACTGTGCCCGTTGCCGCTGCATCGTTCTTCGCCATCAGTTTCGCGGTGCGCGAGAGCTCGACCTGGGGCGCCGTGTTCGCCGCGACGTTCTTGTCGCTGAGCGGGGCCGTATCGGCGACCTCGCCGGCTGTCGGTTGGGCGACCTTGAGTTCCTGGGCGGCCGGACGGCCGGCCGGGGTTGCGCTGTCGATGTTCACAAAAGCCTCCTGCACGATTCTGGTGGATTTGATGATTACATCGGCAGGACTCCGCATTCCTTGAAGGGTATTTGGGCAAATAGAGCAGGGCGACGCCCCCCGCTCCGAAGGCTAAGGGATCACTTTCCCGCGGGGATGCTGATCAGCGGCGAGGTCGCCATGTTGGCCGGCACGACCACGGTGTTCGTGTTGCCCTTCTCGGCGAATTTGAGCAGCGCCTGATTCGCTTCGTGCTGCAGGTACTCGCGGGTCAGGCTGTCGGCGATGATCCGGTTCGCTTTCGCGATGCCTTCGGCTTCGGTGACGCGGATCTCGGCTTCGCGCTTCGCGATCTCGGTCTGGATCGTCATCGCTTCGAGCTTCTTCTGATTCGCGACCGCGGCGCGTATCGATTCCTCGATCGACGGATCGGTCACGACCGAGCGGATCACGACCCGGGTCACCGTGAACACGCGCGGATCGTTGCGCTCTAGCTCGGCCTGGACGTTCCTGCGGATCGCGGCGGCCATCTCCTCGCGCTTCGTGTGCATGATCAGCGAGTCGACGCGCGCGACTTCCTCATAGACCGCGTTGCGCACGACCCTCTGCACGACGCCTTCGGCGGGCATCCAGATGCCGGTGTGCTCGTCGCGGGCCGACTGCCCGGAATACTTGGTCTGCAGCGCCGGGATGTGCGAATCGGCGACCTTGTAATAGACGCTGACATCGACGTCGCGCAGGCTCAGGTTGTCCTTGGCCTTGGGCGTCAGATCCTTCAGGTCGATCGCGACTTCCTTGGAGCTGAACTCGGCGACCGACGAGATGAAGGGCCACTTGAGGTAGATCCCCGGGCTGACCGGATCGGCCGAGATCACGCCCAGAGTCGTTCTGACCCCGACGTTGCCCGAGCCGATCGTGCCGGCCAGACCGTACAGAAAGCCGGCCGCGAGGACGAGGCCCAGCACAAACAACGGGACACGGCTGCGTGATGCGAATTCCATGAACGGCTCCTGTTTTGCGAAAACGGTATCCTACCGGGCTTTTTCAGATAAATGCGCACGGCATTCTCGTCCTTGGACGGGCAGCGGGCCGGACTTGGGAAACTCAGACTCTTGCCCGCTAGTGCTTGTCCCCCATGGCGGAGGGATTGAAGCCGCGCACGCCGCGGAAGAAGCCTTCGCGGACGCAGGGTAGAAGCTCGGCTGGCTCGGATTGAGCCGCAACGGGCGGCCGAGGCGGGGATTCGGCACCCGAAACAGGAAGGGGAAAAACCGATCAGGACAAGGAACTGAATACGGTCAGCGAGTTTTACTTTTCTGGAAATGGGATGGGGCTGTGACCGCAAGCCAGCCATGTTAGGCCTCGCTGGCCGTTCCGGGGATGAGCCTGACCCTGGCCGGCGATCAGACTCCGGAATGAGCGGCTGAAACCCGGTCGATGAAGGCCTGCCAGACTACATTGGGCTGCCAGACCTCGCGCAAGGGGAAGGATGCCACCTGCTCGTCCTCGCCAAGGACGAAGCGGCGATAGAGGTAGAGGAAGACTCCCGCCCGCATGTTCTTACCGCAGTGCACCCAGATCTTGCGCTGAGCGAAGGCATCGAGTAGCGCCGCGAACTGTTCGAACTGGTCGGGCTTGGGCTCATCCCAGATGACGGGAATCTGGAAATAGCTCAGGCCTCGCCGCGTCACCTTCTCAGCTTCGCCGGGTAGCGCGCTCGCTGCGGTCGGTGGCGCGAGGTTGATCACGACCTCGACGCCCAGCGAGGGTAGTGAGTCGATGTCGCGCTCGGTCAGTTGGCCCGACGACCACAGTCCATCAAAAACCTGGTAGGTGTTCTCGGCGTCCATTTTCGCCCCTGGCTACATAGTTTTCAGCGCGTTCACAATACGCGCTTGCGCGCCGCCCGTGCGCGGCGACTCAGCCCGCTTTCCCGATCTGCTCGCGCAGCCGTTCTATCGTGGCGGGTTCGCCGCGCACGCGGAAGAAGGCGCCCTGCTCGTCGGAACGCTCTTCGAGCACCGCGCAGTCCGCATAGAGCTCCTTGCGGAACTGCTGGGCGGACCAGGGCAGCAAGAGTTCGGCCTCGACCAGATCCTTCTGGAAGAAGGCGACGATCCTCTGGTGCAGCGCCGCGACTTCCTCCGGGCGGCGGGCACTCATGACCACGCAGTCCGGGTAGTGCGCGCGCAGTGTGGCTTCGCACTCGGCCTGGGCGGCTTCGTCGCCGACATGGTCGATCTTGTTGAAGACGCGCAGGCGGGGCAGCGTGTCCGCGCCGATCTCGGCGAGCACCTTGTCGGTGACTTCGAGCTGGCGCTCGAAACCGGGGTCGCTGGCGTCGATCACGTGCAGCAGCAGCGAGGCGTCCAGCGCTTCGTCGAGCGTCGACTTGAATGAAGCGACCAGCCCGTGCGGCAGGTTCTTGATGAAGCCGACGGTGTCGCTGACCAGCACCCGCGGAACGCTCTCCGGATAGAGCGTGCGCACGGTCGTGTCCAAGGTTGCGAACAGTTTGTTGGCGACCAGCACTTCGCTGCCGGTCAGCGCGCGCATCAGGGTCGATTTTCCGGCGTTCGTGTAGCCGACCAGCGCGACGCTGGCGAGGCTTTGCCGTCCCTGGCGACGCGCGCGCTGGGTCTCGCGCTCGGCGCTCATTGCGACGATCTCCAGCTGCAGCTCGGCGATCCGGTCGCGGATCTTGCGCCGGTCCAGCTCGCTGTGCGACTCTCCCGCGCCCCGGCCGCCGACACCGCTGCGCTGTCGCCCTTGCGGGCCGGCGAGCTTGGCCGCTTCGCGCAGCCGCGGCGCCATGTAGCCGAGACGCGCGATCTCGACCTGGGCCTTGGCCGCGCGCGAGCGCGCATTGCGATGGAAGATCTCGAGGATGACCATGGTCCGGTCCATCACCTCGGCGCCCGCTTCGAGTTCGAGATTGCGCGCCTGCGAGGGTGAGATCTCATGGTCGACCAAGATCACATCGATCTCGCCGCCATCCGGGTCGGCGTACAGCGGCGAGCCGTCCGTATCGCTGATCCCCGCTTCTCCCGTCACATAGGCGTGGATCTCCTGCCGTTTACCTATGCCCAGGTAGCCCGTCGTGTCGAAGCTGGCCCGCTTCTGGATAAAGCTGCGGACGACCTGAAAACCCAGTGTTTTGGCCAGTTCGCGCAGTTCGGCCAGCGAGGCTTCGAACTCGACATCGCTGACCGTGGGCAGTTGCACCGCCGCGACGACGGCGCGGAGGATCTTCTCTTTGACTTCAGTGGGCATTCGCGGCTTGGCGCTTTCAAATGGGCAAAACCGGATAGTACGGGCTGCGGAGGCCGGCGGGGGGGAATGCTGCAATTCCGTGATGCGGGCAAGGCCGGGGCGAGCGGCGAATCAGCGCTCAGCGCGGACCTTGTCGATGAAAGTCTGCCAGACCTCATCCGGTTTCCAGACCTGGTGCATCGGGAAGCCGGCCTTCTCTTCGCTATCGCCCAGCACGAGCAGACGGTAGAGGTGGATGAAGGTCGAAGCCCTCATGTTCCGGGCGCAGTGCACCCAGACGCGTCGCCCGCTCAGCGCACCGAGCAGGGCGGCAAACTGCGCGAAGTGACGCGACTCGGGAACCGTCCACGGAACCGGAAGCTGCAGATAGCCCATGCCCAGGGCGCTGACCCTCTCTGCCTCGCCTTCCAGAGCGTTCGACGAAGTCGGTGGCGCCAGGTTGATGACCCACTCGATGCCCAGCAAAGGCAGCTCGGCGATGTCCCGCGCCGAGAGCTGACCCGATGACCAAAGCCAGTCGAAGACCTGGTAAGTGTTTTCCGCGTCCATGCCTTTTCCTCTGTCCTGCGTTATCGAGCATCCAGATTTCCACACCCACGCCTGACGCGTCAGTGCGTTCGGAAACCGTTCAGCGTCTCGTTCAGCGAATCCGACCCAGCCCGGAAGTCTGCGACGAACTTCGCGCCCAGACCCGTCTGATCCGCTTCCGCTACGCTCCGTTGCAGCCCAGCGCGTAGCGCCGGTCCATCGCCTGGCGGCGTTTCTCGGCGAGCCAGCCACCTTCCTCGCTCGTGTGGTACTGCCGGCTCCGCGCATCGATGAGCCTGACCTCCTCGTCGATCCGCTGGCACTGCGCCAAGGCTTCGGCACCGGGTGCCGGGCGAGCCGCGATCACGCCCGCCGGTCGCGGGGCGGGCTCGGGAAGCGAAGGCCTGGCCATCGTGCGCACCGGATCGACCCCGTGCGCGGCGGGCGTTGCATCGACGACGATCGTCTTCGCGCCCTCGGGACACGGTGAATCCGAATACCCGACGCGGCCCCGGCTCACGCACTTGAACAGCCTCGTCCCTGGCGCGCGCTCCGCGTGGGGCGGCGGAGGCGGGATATCGACTTCCGGCTCAGCGCGAGTCGCTTCGCGTGGCGGCGCCGAAATCCGCGTCGGGGCCGTGGCCTCCAAGTCCTCTTCAGGGATCAGAACTTCCCACGCGACAAAGCCCAGCATCGCGATGCCGAGAATGGCCAGAAAGGTGTGGCCGGAGGAATGCGCGGCGTGGGTGTAGGGCATGGGGGATGCTTTTGCCAGGAAGAGGGCATACGGGAAATGTCTGACTCCAGTTGCCCCTCTATGATATTTGTTTTAAGCGTTTGAGCCGGTGATTTCTCCGGCAATGTAAGAGGCAACGGTTGATTTGAATCTATCCGTATAGCCGAATATGTCGTCAACGCAGTTCAGTGAATAAATTTCCTCTTTCTTTGATTCGTCGAATGTGCCCAGTTTTAGCTTTTGGCTGTTGTTGAATCTCAGACGGCAGATAGGTTTTCTGTTGTTGTCGTCCAGCAGAATCGCACAATAGCTTTGGGCGTCGCGCATGACAATACGGGAAGGATTAACGGTTTCGCGAAGAATTGCGCGAACGGCGTGGAAGGCCTCAATCTCCTCGTCTGTTGTAATGATGTCGGTGGCAGATTTTTTGCCTTCATCCGAGGAGGGTGAAATTGGTTCTGGGGTGTTGGTTTGTTCTTGTGTCATCGCGCCTTTTAGGCGTTCGTTTATTCGCTCGCTGATGAGCTGTTCAAATGCGCGTCGCGTTATTGCGGTAAACTGGTCTTTTGTTGTGGGTGTGAAGCGTTTGGACCCTAAAAGGTCAGAAGATACCAAGCGTACAAAATCTTCAGATGGATTGGTCATCCATTCAGAAAGTCGGTTTTGTATTGCGCGCGTGTACTTCAGGTCATTTGCTGTGGTGAGGATTTCATCCAAATCAAAGTCGATCTTGGCGAATTTTTTGAGCTCTTCGATGTCGCGTTCTTTGAAGTCCAGTATATTGAACTCAAAGAACGGCTTCTCGTCCATTTTGTTTGGCTGTTCAAGGTCTGTAAAAAACCTATAAATTATTCCGTTTGTTAGAATTCCGAATCGGGCTTCTGTGACGTGAAAGTATCTGAAAAGTTGGCTGGCTTGGTTTGTTCCTAGGTCGGCTCCAGCTTTCTTGCATTCAAAGAGAATTATCGGTTTTCCGTCTTTGAGTATTGCGTAATCGACTTTCTCGCCTTTCTTTGTTCCTATGTCGGCGATTAGTTCTGGTGTGACCTCCAGTGGGTCAAAGACATCGTAGCCAAGACTTCTTATTAGAGGCATGACCATGGCGTTCTTTGTGGCCTCTTCTGTCTGGATGAGATTCTTTGTCTCTGCTATTTTGTTGGCCAGTATTCTTATTTGATCAATGAAGTCCATGTTGATCCTCCTTTGGTAAGTGGATATCTTTTGCTGATTAAGGTGATTGACTATTTTGGTGTGTTGCGTGATCTTCTTTGGCTGATGCTGCTGGATAGCTTTGCACTCTGGCTGTCGAAACAATAAGCCTTTCCGCCGAAGTGAGACTCCCGATTACTGCTGAACTTTGCTACGTAGTACTCGACCTTAGTCTGTTCGAGATGCAGGGAGTGGGAGCGGCGGTCTATTTCGAGTCCGGTGAATGTTCTACCTCCATCTCTATCTCGACCTTCTCCCTCCCGATGACCTGGATCTGCTTCGTCTCTGGAATGAAGATGGCCAGCTGAGTCTCCGAGCTGTCGATTAAAAAGCCGCGCAGATCTGATGGACCTTCGCTGTGAAAAGTGGTGCAGCGCCGATCCGGAACCTTATCGGCGCAGCCGCTTTGGTATAAGGCGATTTGAACCGTTGCGATTTTTTTGCCCAAGGCCTCGCCTTGCGAGGCGGGAAGAACGAGTACGACCGCAAACACGATCGGGGCGGCGAGCACCAACAGGCAGACGGAAGCGCTATAGCCTGTCGTGAGGAGCAGAGCGAGCAGCCATTTGGGGAGCTTTCGTGAGCCGCGACGGAGCAAGTCGCGAGGGAGATTTTCTTTCCCGTGCAATATGAGCAGGACGCCGATATAGCTGAATACTGCGATGGCAGCGCCCCACTGCGCCAGTTTCCACCAGGCATGCAGGAGGCCGTTGTAGAGATCGACGAGGCTGTTCAGTGCGACGTAATAGCCGTTGATTTGCACCCATTCGATGGATTTCGGAAACAGCGTGGCATCCAGCCCCCAGGCCTTGTCATAGGCGGTGTGGAAGCAGTAGCCCGCGACATGCAGAACCAATCCGCCGATGGTGATCAGCAATGCTCCCCATTTCAGGACCACGCTCAAGAATGCGGAAACCGAGCCTGATGGGGAGTCGCCTTTCCTGGCTGGAAGGGGGGCTGCGCGGGGCGGTCTGTGGATTGCTCGGCTGCGAGGTGGGGAAGAGGTGCGATACGGACTCATCTGCGCTCTCCGCTTTTTGTTTTGTCGGAGAGGGGGGCGAAGGTACATCCGCCGCAAACGCTAAAAATAGAGTCCGCCTCGATGAGCTTAAGGGCTTCGAGTGCGAGGTCCAGCAGTCCTGCTTTCTTCCGGGGGCGCCGGCTCATGGCAGCGGGGTGCGATGAAGACTGCCCATTCTAGGGCGACGATGGACGCCTTGGCAGTCTCTTGTTACAAAATTTGTCGCGACTGCCCGGAGAGGACTTTCCAGCTGCGGCCGCCAGCGGCCTCAGGCGGGGCGCTGCTCAGCGGCAGAAGCGCGCGATCAGTTGGTCGGCGAGCTGATCCAGATCCCCGGCGATCGCGACGGGTTGCTCGCCGATCGCCAGCGGCGCATTCCCCGGCCGCTTGAGCAGCGCGCTATGCCAGCCCATCGCTGCGGCCCCAAGCGTATCCCAGGTATGGCAAGCGACGAGGCATAGCTGATCGGGCGAGGCGTTCAGCGCCAGTTCGACGGCCCGGTAGGCTTCCGGGGCGGGCTTGTAGCGTTTCGCGCCGTCGTCGATGCTGAAGGTCTGCTCGAAAAAGCCGTTCAGGCCGCCGCGTTCGAGCTGCTCGACGCAGAAGGCCTTGGGGTTGTTGGTCAGCGTGTAGAGCGTGAAACCGGCGTCACGAAGCTTGCCGAGGCCGCTCCTGACATCGGGGTGGGGCGGCATTGCGGCGATGGCTTTCTTCACCTCAATGACATCGGCTTCACTGACATGACTGCCGCGCACTTCCGCGACCATCTTCAGCACGGCTCCGGCCAGCTCTCCGAAACTGACATAGCCCTTGGCCAGCGTCAGCGCTTCCGAATGGAGGATGAGCTGCGCGAACCACTCGCGCATCGCGGACTCGTCCCCGAACAGGCGCTTGAAGTGCGGCGTCAGCGCTTCGAGATCGAACAGCGTTTCATTGACATCGAAAACCAGGAAGGGAAGTTTGTTCATCGTCAGGGTGCCTTTTGAGAGCGTTCATTCTAGGGTGACGATGGATGCCTTGGCGCTGCCTTGTGGCAAAGACATTGCGGGTTTTGTCCGTCCCCTGGAGGGAGGGAAAGGAGCCCCGCTCCTGGCGACCGGGCTCCACGGGCTCGTTGGGGCGAGCCTATCGCACGCTCACGCCGTCTTCGGCTTCGAGGGTGCGCTTCTCCTGCGCCTCATCGGTTTTCCTGTCCCAGATCTCTTTGTAGGTGGAGTACTTGACCTGGATGTCCTCGGCGTTGTCCCTGGCCCAGCGCTCGCCTTTCGGCGTATTGGCGACCAGCTTGCCTTCCTCCAGCCAGGAGGGGAATCCCTTGTCTTTGAGGCTGTACTTGGCCTTCCGGTCTGCCTTGACCGGCCATAGCGAAAACCGCGCTTTCCAGAGACCCATGCGGGGAGCGACGACCGCGTAATAGGTCTTGCCCGCGGCGAGTTCGGCATTGAGGAAGTCCGCCGCTTCCGAGACGACCATGAAGTGGTGCTTTCCCGGTGTCGTGTCGTAAACGATCTTGGTGCCGACCGAACTCACGCCCAGGAATACGGGCTTGCCGTCGCTGACGTCGAACAGCGGTGCCTGGATCGCACCGCCAAAGCTCGATGGACGGAGGAAGATGACGCGGCTGGTCTCTGCGGGTGGGGGTTTGAGCGCCTGCTCTTCGGCCGGTTTCATCAGGGAAGAAGCGCAGCCGCTCAGGAAGAGCACTGCGATGCAGAGAAATGAAGTCAGGGTTTTCATGCTTCCTCGCGAAGAAAAGTGGGCAGTGGCACTCGGTCTCCGCGCGCTCAGTTCTGAGCGGGAATGTTCGCCTTGTCCGGGTAACGGCGACATGCGGATTCAGGCTTCCATTCTTCCGCTTGTTGTCTGCCCATGCAATGACTTATGGCGTGTTGCCTCCTGAACGAAGGCGTAGAAGGACGACGTCCCTAATCCAGCGCGACGCTGCGGTCGCCTTCCTCGGCGAAGCAGCCCTCGCCGAAGCCTTTCCAGCCTTCGCGGATTACGACGGTCTTGCCGCTCAGGCACAGCTCGGTGCGGGTCGTGGCCGGCGCGCGCGCCTTGACGAAGCGCTCGATCGCGGCGGGCAGACTGACCCGGTACAGGTTGTCGGCGAGCTCGGCTTCGGGGTGGTCTTCGCGGTGCAGGAAGGGAACGAAGCGGCTCGCGAACATGAAGAGCGGGTTGATCCGGATCTCGCTGCCCGGGTAGCCGTTCGCGGCGAGCCAGGTCTGGGCTTCGCGGCGCTGCGCGGGAACCTCGGTCTGCATCGCGAGGCCGCCCCAGGCCTGGGCGATCATCTCGATGACCCACTGGTTGCAGTTCTGGTAGCGCGTCGAGAAGGGGTAGGCGTTCGCGCTGTACTCGCTCGCCAGCAGCGACAGCGACAGGCGTTTGTCCTCCGCGCCCATTCCGAGAAGGGCTTCCTCGGTCTTGGGCAGGAAGAGCAGCGAGACGTAGATGGACTTCATGTCGTCCTGGCTCAGCACGAAGCCGGGGACGCCCTGGTCGAAGATGCGCGGGCGTTCTTCCTTGCAGTCGAAGTAGAGCTGACGAACCTGCCAGCCGTTCTCGCCCTTCTGCGCGATGCCGGCGTGCGAGTAGCGGATGTCGAAGCGGCGCAGGTCCAGGCCGGAGCGGGAGATGATGGCCGCCTGCGCGCCGGAACCCTCGATGAGCTTCTCGACCAGGCTGCCCATCTGCAGCAAGCGGTCGGCCTGAACCGTGCCGATCTGGGCCGGGTGGCCGCAGTAGGACAGCGAGTCGGCGGACGCGGCGCCGCTCGCTAGCAGCGCCGCGGAGGCGATGGAAGCGAGCGCGAAGAGGCGCCGCCGGGCGCCTGCCTTCATTTACAGCGTTACCGGAGCCGGATCGATCCGCGAAGTCCAGGCTTCGTCGAGCACCAGCGCGAAGGCATCGCCCGAACCCTGGTCGAAGACCGCGACGCCGTAGGGGCGGGCGCGAACCGAGACGATCGCATCGCGGCGGACCTCGGTGCGGGCGAGCTGGTCGGCGCGCAGCGTCAGGTAGAAACCCTCGTCGGTGTTGGTCTGGGCGGCGGGAACGAGGGTCAGGCGAACCTGCGCCTTGGCCCCCGCGTCGGCGACTTCGACGACCCGGTAGTCGCCCTCATCGAGCTTGACGACCTTTGCCGCGCCCTTGCTCGATGCGGACAACGATTTGGAGAAGCTCTCGACGCTGACGGACAGGCTGTCCGAGATCGACATCAGCGAAGTCGAGCCGCACTGCGCGGCGGCGGAGTACAGGCACAGCGAAAGGAGGAGAGCGGAAAGGCGGAAGGAGCGGGACATGGCGGATGCAGGGAAAATGAATCGTGCGCCGATTTTACGCCAGAGCGGCTCCGCATGACCGATCCGGTGATGACGAACTGCTACAAGGCCCGCCCGGGGGCGGGCCCGCAGTCCCGTTCAGGCAGCTTTGCCGCGGCGAAGCAGGCCCAGGCCGGTCAGGGCCGCTCCGACGAGCACCAGCGAACCGGGTTCAGGCAGGTCGGGGTGGGTCTCGACGTTCGAGAACACGAAGCTCTCGTCGTCGTAGTTGTAGTCCGCCCCCGGGAAGGGAAGGTCTTCAAAGGCGACATAGGTGCCCGCCGGCACGCCGTCGAGAAGCGGAGACGTTGCCGTATAGGCGGTCGAATAGATGTGGTTGTGTCCCGTCACTCCGGCGGCATCGTAACTCGCGTTGCGCGTCGGATCGGAATAGGCGTCCTGTCCCAGGGACAGATCGTGCAGTACGAAGACGAGGCTGTCGCCAGCGTGGACGGAGCCAAGGCTGAAGGAGTCGCCGAGGGTCGATGTGTGGTTGTTCAGGCCGAATCCGGCGGCGCTGAGGCTGCCGTTGATCAACAGTCCGATCTCGTTCACATAGGCGGCACTGAATCCGCCGACGATGTAGGCGATGATTTCGCCGTCGGTTGCGGCGGTGAAGGAATAGGTCGTCGTGTTGTAGTGGCCGGCATTGCTGTAGGGAATGACGTCGGCGCGGGCGATCCCCGTTGCCAGGCAAAGCGTCAGGGCGCTACCAAGAGCCGCGACAAGTTTTTTGATACGCATCTCTGAACTCCGTCAAAAAGTACTGCTGCTCCCACAGCAATAGGCGTGCCAGAAATGAATAGTCCAGAAACATCAGTGGCTTGTGCGCGCCGAAGAGTCTCGTTTCGGTTCGTGTGTAAATAAAGTCGACATCAGTGCGGGTTTGGCCGACACCCCCCGCAACAGGGGGTGTTTCCGCTTCGGGAGATCCCGCTCTGGAGGCGGCCTTTCTATGGCAGGGGCCGCGCGGAGAGGGGCTGGACATCAGCGGGAATATTCACGGGTGTGCAAGTAATTGTTCCATATGTAATATATCAGCGCAGGTTCTGCGGTCTCGTGCCATCGCGTTTGACGGGATGGCGCGCAGCCGGAGGTGGAGAAGACAGCGCGGCCGCTCTCGAAGCGGGTGCGGCGCGAACTGATAACAGGAAAAACGATGCGCGTAAAAGTGACTGCAACAAAGGGGGCGCGCCTGGGCGTGCTGTGTCTTGCGCTGGTGTTGGCCGCTTGCGGTGGCGGGGGGGGTTCCTCTTCCGATGCGGTGAGCTCCAGCTCGGGGACGACGACGGGCGGGAGTGCGGGAACCAGTTCCGGCGGGGCGAGCACAGGGGGAACAAGCAGCGGAGATACGACGGGTTCGACCACAGGCGGAACGAGCAGCGGAGATACGTCCGGATCGACGAGCGGAGGCACGGCGAGCGCCGGCATTGCGGACGATGGCCTGCTCGGTTGGGCGACCGTCGCGGCTGCTGGCGGCTCGCCGACCGGAGGCTTTTCCTCGATCGTGTCGGGTACGACGACTTATGCCCCGGTCAGCTGCACCGCGGACAGCATGAAGACGCTGCGCGACTGTCTGTACCGGTCCAAGAAATCGGGCTCCAGCAACGATGATTCCCGCTACGCGAGCGCATCGAGCCGGCCGGACTGGTCGAAGTGGGAAGTGCACAACGGCGTGACCGGGGGCTGGAAGAACTATCCGGTCGTGATCTATCTGAAGGGCCGGATCGTCGCGGACACCAACGATTCCGGGACCGTGCTGGCTCAGGCCGACTATGAGGCCGGGACTGATCCGCTGTGCACTGCGACCGGCGTCACGAAGCAGGCCTGCCAGCAGGCGGTGACCCAGGCCAAGCTCGAGCGCGGCAACATCGCGATCATCGGTCTTGCCGGCGCGGATGGTTCGCTTCCGACTTTTCACCACGGTTGGCTGCTGGTCAAGAGCGTGTCCAACGTGATCGTCCGCAATGTCCGCTTCGTTCCGAACACCGACTTCTGGCCTTCCTTCGAGGCCTGCTCCAGCGGGGTTACGGACAAGGACTACTGCTCCTGGAACGCCGAGCCCGATGGGCTGACGATCCTGGGCAGCACCCGGGTCTGGGTCGATCACTGCGACTTCACCGACGGTGCGGCGCTCTCCGGCGCACAGACCGACAAGTCGTTGTACAAGTACTACGACGGCCTGCTCGACATCAAGAGCGGTTCGGACTATGTGACGGTGTCGTACAGCAAGTTCTACAACCACCACAAGGCGATGCTGATCGGTTCGACCGATACGAACGACGGCTCCTACCGGATCACTTTCCACCACAACTACATCAAGTGGGTGAATCAGCGGATGCCGCGCGTGCGCAACGGCCAGGTGCACATCTTCAACAACCTGTATGAGGGTCCGAAGCAGACCGATGCGAGCCAGCAGTATTACTTTGGCTACGCGATTGGCCTTGGCTATAACGCGCAGGTCTATTCGGAGCGCAACGCGTTCGACATCACCGGTGCGGCGGCGACTGACCTGATCAGCGCGAATTTCGATGCCTGGGCTCAGTACTTCACCGATGTCTCGTCCTGGCTCAATGGCAGCGCCGTCGACCTGAACACGGTCGCCCAGACGCTGATCAACGCGCAGAACGGCAGCGGCTCCAAGCCCTTCATCGGCGCGGTGAGCTGGGCTCCGACCAGCCACTACAGCTACTCGGCAGATACGACGGTCGACGCGGTACGGACCCGCGTGGCAGCCAGTGCCGGAGTCGGCAAGGTCTCTCCCGTGCCAACCGGCTTTACGGCACCCTGAGTTTCGCCGCGATCCCGCATTTGTAACAACCGTGCGTCCTTGAACGGGCGCACGGCCTCGCGGCTGGCGAGGTGTGGTGCGCGTGCATCACACCTTCTTTTCTCCGTTCGTTGAGAAAACACCTTTCAAATCAATGCATTTTCCGGGCTCGGTGCGCATGCGCGCATGCGAACGGCTTATGTCGTAATCATCCATATAAAAAAAACTTCTGCACTCATTGCTACCGATTATGAGAAGTGTAATATATCAGCTGATATATCAGAACCGACGGGAAGAGGCCGCTCTGACTGCGCGAAAGCCGATCCCGCTCAGCAATTGAATCAATAACAAGGAACTGGAGACTCTGTATGAAAAAAGCGACTCGCAAGGTCCCGGCGGCGCTGCTGACCACGACCCTGAGCGTTCTGGCGGCGAGCGTGCTGACGGCCTGTGGCGGCAGCTCGGATTCGACCCCGGCTTCGACCACTCCGACGATCGCGGCAGGAACCCTGCTGCCGGCCAGCGGTGAGTCCGCCGCGTATGCGGATACCCGGCTGCAGATCAGCTTCGACTCGGCCCCGACCATCGGCACGAGCGGCTTCATCAATGTCTACCGGGCCAGCGACAACGTGCTCGTCGACCGGATCAGCGTCAATGCCTTTGATTCGGGTAGCTATGTCGCCGATGCGACCGCGGCGACGCCGGGTGTGACCACGGATACCCTGAACAAATTTGCCGGCACGGCTACGACGACGAAAGTCAACGGAGTCGTGACCACGGTCAATCCGGGCGATGACATCAACAGCCAGACCTCCTATGCCGACAACGACACCGAGGTCGATGCGATCGGTGGTGGCGTCACGACGCTCAAGGGCATCGCGCGCTGGGTCTTCTACACGCCGATCACGATTTCCGGCAACACCGCGACGATCCGTCTGCACGACGGCAAGCTGCAGCCTTCGACCGCCTACTACGTCAAGATCGACAACGGTGTGCTGAACGGCACGATCAAGGGCACCGCCTTCGCCGGTATCGACACGACGACCGACTGGGCCTTCACGACCAAGGCGAGCCCGTCGTCGGTGACCGATGTGACGGTCGCGGCGAGCGGCGATGCGGACTTCCGGACGGTGCAGGGCGCGCTCGACTGGATGATGAACAACTGCGCCGGCTCTTCGACGAACGCCTGCAACAGCGCCCTCGTCGCGAAGAACATCACGGTCAAGAACGGCACCTATGAAGAGCAGCTGTGGCTCAACGGCGTCAGCAACCTGACGATCACCGGCGAAAGCCGCGACGGCGTCAAGATCCAGTACAAGAACCTCGAAGAGTACAACCCGGGTACCGGCAGCTCGCTGACGATGGCTAAGATGCTCGGCTCGACCAGCGGGCTGTGGAAGCCGATGGGCGAGAAGTCCGGCATCCGTCCTTACCTGGGCGGCGGACGCTCGGTCTTCCTGATCGAGGGCGCTGACCTGCTGACCTTCAACCAATTCACGCTGCAGAACACCAACGTGAAGATCGGCACCGTCAACAACCAGGCCGAAACGATCTACTACAACGGGACGGGCCGTCTGAGCGCGACCTATATGAACTTCCTGTCCGCTCAGGACACGATTCTGGTCAAGGGCTGGAGCTGGTTCTACAAGAGCCTGATCGCCGGCAACGTCGACTTCATCTGGGGCTACCCGTATGCGTCGGTGATCGAGGAATCGGAAGTGCGCACGATCGCCGATACTGTCGATGCGACCAAGGGCGGCTACGTCGTCCAGACGCGCGGTTACTACGGTTATCCGGGCTTCGTGTTCCTGAACAGCAAGCTCACCAAGGGTCCGGGGGTTGCGGATGGTTCCGCCTATCTGGCCCGCAGCGGAGGTTCGGCCTGCACGAGCGGCACCTATACCTATGCGAAGGGCCTGGCCTACAACTGCGACATCATCAGCTACATCAACACGACGATGGATTCGCACATCGCGGATGCCGGCTGGTACACGAGCCCGATTCCTAACCTGCCCGCGAACTCGGCGGCGCTGAACACGACCTATGCAACGCTGTGGTCGAACTACCTCGACATCGGTTCGACGTTCAGCACGACGACGAAGACCAACTCGGTCGGCACCTATGGCATCGCGGTTGCGAACGGCTGGTTCGAGTACGGCAGCAAGACGATGAACGGTACTCCGATCACGAGCCATGGTACGGATGTGACCGGTTACTCGAAGCAGATGAGCGACCGGGTCTATCAGACCAGCTACTCGAACCGCAACCAGATCCTGCAGTCCTACGGCACGAACAATGCCGGCTGGGTGCCCTCCGCGGCAGCCTGTACGACGGCGGCCTGCGCAACTTCTCTGTAATGGGGGATATCGACTCGCCCCCGAGTCGATTCCAGCCCGGTCAGAAATGACCGGGCTGTTTTTTTTGGAAACGAAGGTGTTATCTTCGCTCCCTGTTCTCGCTGCTTGTTCCCCCGATGTCCCTCCCCCACGAATTGTTCGCGCTGGCCGCCTCGGCGTGCTGGGCGATCGGCGCGATGTTGTCGGTCTCTCCCTCGCGCTACCTCGGTGCTTTCGCCTTCACCCGCTGGCGGATGCTGATCGTTGCCGTTGCGCTGTGGGTGGGGATTCTCGCAACGAGGGGCTGGCAGCCCATCGCCCTTCCGGTCGCCGGCGCAATGGGACTGAGCGGCCTGATCGGTATCTTCATCGGCGACAGCGCCCTCTTCTCAGCGATGAACAGGCTGGGACCGCGCCGCTCCGGAGTGTTGTTCGCGACCAACGCGGTGTTCAGCGTCTTGCTGGGCATGCTGGTCTTCGACGAGCGGCTCAACGCGCTCGGCGCCCTGGGCGCGGTGCTGACTTTCGTCGGCGTCGCGATCGCGGTGCTGCTGGGGCGCAGCAAGGATGAGTCGCATGCGTGGGAGGCCGACCGGGGGAGGGTCAGCATCGGAGTCGCGCTGGGCCTCTTCGCTGCGCTGTGCCAGGCGCTCGGAACCTTGATCGCGAAACCGGCGATGGCCGGGCACTTCGATCCGCTGACCGCGACCGCGTTGCGCGTCACGGCGGCCGGCGCCGCGCATTTCGTGCTGCTCGGTTTGGGCTTCAAGGTCGCGAAAGCGCACAAGCCGGAGAACTTCGCCGTGCTCTTCCAGACCGGGCTCAATGGTCTGATCGCGATGGGGTTGGGCACCAGTCTCGTGATGTTCGCGCTGCAGAGCGGAGACATCGGAATCGTCTCCATCCTCTCGTCGGTCTCACCGGTGCTGGTCCTGCCCCTGCTGTGGATTCATCTGAAGCGGGTGCCGGCGCCCGGTGCCTGGCTGGGCGCAGGCCTGACCGTGGTCGGCACGGCCTGCATCCTGCTGCGCTAGCTTTGCCTACGCACCGTCTCTGCGGTGAGCGTGCGGGCGAGGCAGATGGCTTCGGGGCGGCCCAGGTAGCGGCCGAAATTCGCGATCTCGTGGTAGCCGTGTCTCAGGTAGAAAGCGACGGCGCGCGTGTTCACGCGCCGCGTCTCCAGCCATATCTCGCAATATCCATCGGCCTGCGCCGCCTGTTCAAGGTGGGCGAGTAGCGCGGAGCCGACTCCGGCTCCTGTGCTGTGCGCATACATGCGCTTGAGTTCGGCGACCCCCGTCTGCAAGGGGCGGTAGGCGCCGCAACCGATGGCTTCGCCCGTCGCGCTGTGTGCGACGACAAACGCGGCTCCTGCGCCGCGGACATCGCTGGCGTCGAAACTGCTGCGGCCGCTGTCGCCTGTGAGGGCGGCCAGCGTTTCCGATAGAGCGTCGAGCAACGCGCGGGCCGTTGGCGAATCGGGGTCGCTGCGTTCGATCCTTAGGCCCATGTTTGGCTCTTGATGCTTTTAGAGCCGCCTGCCGACGATGACCAGCGTGCGCTCGATGCCGTCGAGTTCCGCGATGTCGGGCAGGGTGCCCCAGTGTGCGAAGCCGAAGCGCTCGAACAGCGCAAGGCTGGGTGCGTTGTGGCCGAAGATCAGTCCGACCAGGTTCTTCAAACCGATGCTCGGGGCCTCGGCGATGGCCTTCTGCACGAAGACACCGCCCAGTCCTTGGCGACGCTCCGAAGTGTCTATGTAGATCGACAGTTCGGCTGTCGCGTCGTAGGCGGCGCGGGGGTGGAATTTGCTGAAGCTGAGCCAACCGACGACGGCGCCATCCCGCTCGGCGACCCAGATCGGGTGGCGCGCTGGCGTGTGCGCGTCAAACCAGGTTTGGCGCTCCTCGACCGTCACGGGTTCGAGGTCGGCCGTGACCATGCGCCCGGCGATGGTCTGGTTGTAGATCGCGACGATAGAGGGCAGGTCGGCCGGGGTCGCATTGCGGAAGGTCCATCGGGAGTTCATGTCGCTTCGTGGTCCTCGTGAGCCTATTGCCGGATCTCGTCGGCGTTGTCCGGCTCGCAGCCATTCTCGCTGCTGCGCCAGGGGTTGATGTCGAGGCCTCCCCGGCGCGTATAGCGCGCCCAGACTTCGAGTTTCTCGGGCGCGCACTGCCTCTGGACGTCGCAGAAGATCCGCTCCACGCACTGCTCGTGGAACTCGTTGTGGTTGCGGAAGGACACCAGGTAGCGCAGCAAGCCTTCGCGGTCGATCGGTGCGCCGCGGTAGCGGATCACCGCCATGCCCCAGTCCGGCTGACCGGTGACCAGGCAGTTCGATTTGAGCAGGTGCGAGTACAGCGTTTCCTCGACGATCGGCGCGTTCGCATCGGACGACAGATATCCGGGCTCAGGCTCGTAGCGGTCGATCGTGATGTCGAGCGTGTCGAGCAGTATCCCGCGGGGAGTGCCGAAGGCGCGCTGCGGCGCTCCGTTGAGCGGAAACACCGACACTTCGACCGTTGCGCCGGCCGCCTGCGACAGGTCGCGAATCAGCGTCTCGCGCACCGCTTTGGCGTCGGCGAAGCGGCTCTGGTTGAACGAGTTCAGGTAGAGCTTCAGCGATTTCGACTCGATCAGGCAGGGGGAGGTGGCCGGAACGCGGAACTCGGCGAGCGCAACGACGGGTTTGCCGCGTGTCTCCAGCCAGGACAGTTCGTAGGCGTTCCACAGGTCGAGACCGTGAAATGGGAGTGCTTGTGCATCCAGGCCCAGCTCTTGCCGCTTGGGTGCGCGGGCGACCGGAAAGAGCAGATCCGGCGCGTATTCGTTGCGGTAGGAGACCGGTTTGCCCAGCGGCGAGGCGAGCGGGTCTTGGGCGTGAAGTGTCGTCATGTCGGCGATTGTAGGCGAGCCGGGCCTTGAAATGAAAAACCGGCAGCAGGCTCTCGCCGCTGCCGGTTCGGGGACTGCCGATCGTCAGGCGATCAGAAGTGCCATTCGACCTTGCCCATTACCGACGAGGTGTTCGCGCCAGCGGTCGTCGCGTGGTCGTTGCCGAACTTGTTCTTGACGTATTCGTAGCCGACCCCCGCCCAGACGGTGTTCTTCTTGCCGGCCAGCGAGCCGACGTCGGCCATCAGGAATGCGTCCATCCAGGTTTCGGGCTTCGTATCGGCGCCGAAGCCGTCCTTGCCCTTCTCGCCGGTGTAGGTGAACCAGCCGTTGAAGTTCAGCGGGATGAAGCCGGTTTCGATCGGGAAGGCCCAGGCGCCGGCGATGCGGTAAGCCGCGTCGAAGTTGACGGTCTTGCCGACGATGCCATTGTTGTTGGTTTCCTTGTAGTACATCAGGCTCAGGTCAGTCCAGCCGCCGAAGGCGTTGAACTTGGCCGTCGGGCCGACGATGATCTTGCGAGCGTTCGAAGCGAACGCGTTGTTCTTCGTGCCCAGGTCGAAGCCGGTCGACAGTGCGATGTCGGACAGGGGGCCCGCGGCAACCTTGATGCCGGTGGTCTTGGCCAGCGACAGCTGGTGGTTATAGACCAGGTAGAACTCCTGAGCGCCGCCGTTCGAGTTGTTCTCGGGATCGTTGGCGTCGGATTTCAGCATGTCCACGGTGAAGTAGTTGCTGCCGTACTTGTAGCCGTCTGCATGGGTGAAGCTGAAAATGTGCTTGGCGATGGGGGTGCTGTTGGCGGGTTCGCCGAAGTGCTCACCATAGCGGTAGCCGATCGAGGTGTCGCTCCAGTCGGATGCGTGGGCGGCACTCGCGCCGAAGGCGAGCAGGGTGGCGCAGGCAATCGCCGACAGTTTGATATCCATTCGTTCTATCTCCAGGAATTGAGAAGTTCTGCGGGGGAGAGCCAGCCACACAGGGGGGGGCTCATCGAGCAGATGCTAGCAAGCAGCCTGGTCGTGGCGGCATATAAGGGCGATATGCAAACTCGGATACTGGTCCATATGGACGGCCTCATTTGCGATTTCGCGCCGCAGAAGGCAGGGCTGATGGGGGGCGGATTCTACGGGGACAAGCGTTTAAAAGGGGGGATCTGCGCCTAAATGTGACTAATTTGTTGCGGTGAGCGCAACGGTTTTGTCCGTCCGGCTTCGCTCCGCGAGAAGTGCGCGGTTTTTTGAGGGTGTCAATTCGCCCGACAACCGCTATAAAGAGGTTGTGCGAGCCCAAGGCTCGCGTTGCGGCAAAGGAGGGCATATGAAGATCAGCCCCGTCTCGGGGAGCGTCGATGCGACGCGGCTTCAGCAGGCAACGGCAGTGCGTGATACGCAGGCCGCCGACTCCATTCGGCAGCAAAAGGAACTGGCCAGAGCCTCTGAACAAAACCGCGTTCAGGCTGTTCAGCAACCGACGACCAACCTCGCCGGGCAGATGATCGGAAAAATCATCAACACACAGGCATAGGCCGTACTCAAACCGGCTCGTGCCGGCAAAGCGGGGGATCGATCCCCGCGGCGATCCCGGATCGCGCACATTCTGGAATGCCGCTCCCGGCGCAACACCGGGAGAGACGGCAACACGGGGCCCGCAGACGCGGGCCTTCGTGTTTCTGGAACCCCATGCTCCGCGAAACCCCGCCTTCGTTCCACGGTTCGGTTTGCACACCGAACCGGCTCAGGAGGCGCGAAGCGGTGCTTCGCGAATTCCCTCCTTCGGCCCCACGGCCCGATTTGCACATCGGGCCGGCTTCAGAAGCACGAAACAGTGTTTCGTGAATTCCTTCTTTCGCCCACGGCTGGCTTTGCACAGCCAGCCGGCTTCGGCGGCGCGGAGCGGTGCTCCGCGAAACCCCGCCTACGCCCAGAGGCCCATCGCTTCCATCTGTCGGGTGGCGGCTTCGGCCCAGCCCCGGTTTGCGGCGGGGCTGGCCGGGCTGGGGTGCAGCACCCTGCCGAAATGGACGGGCAGGCCGGCGAGTGCGATCCGGGCGCGCTGCTCGGCCCAGGCGCCTATCCCGATCAGCCATTCGGCTTCGAGTTCTTTGACCAGGCAACGCAGGTGCTCGTCGCAGGCCGCCAGCAGGGGCGCCTGTTCCGCTGCCGGCAGCTTGTCCGGAGTCGCGTTGCGCCCTCCTTCGAAGAAGGCGAGCGGGCAATAGTTTGCGACAAAGTGTTCGGCGAAGAAGGCGTCGGCGGAGCCGAAGCGTTGGGCGAAAAGCCCCCACAGCCTTCGCCCGCTCACTTCCGAGCGCGGGCAGGCGAAACCTTCGATCGGGCGTTTCTCGGTCTGCGCGGCCGGAGTGGTGACGCCGCCCGTGATCCCCATCCAGTCGCGGACCGCGGCGATCTCGCCGAAGGGAACTCCGGTCTGGACCATGCCGAAAGGCCCGGGGTTCATGCCCAGGAAGATCACCTTCTTGGGTCCGCGCGCGAAGCGCCTCAAGTATTCGGAGTGAGCCTCCCGCGCGTAGTCGAGAGGGTTGTAGACGTGGCTGATCGGCTCCTTGAACTTCAGGGCGTCGCAGGCGAGGGCCAGCGCATCGGCGGCGGCGATCAGGCGGGTGGGACGGTCGGTCATCGTGATGAAGTCGCAAACGGGGCGGTCAGTTTACGCGACTTGATCTCGACAAAGATGGAAGAGGGGTTTTCCGTCCTCTAGATTTACTGTCTGGGACGTTGTGACCAAAGGTCGACTCCCAACGCGGGGCCGAGCTTCGGTGCTCTTCCCTGGTCGTCAGATGATGCTTTCCCGGGGGGGACACATGCGCGCTTTGATCAATCCTGCCATCGCTCTGATGAACCGGCTCAGCTATCCCCGGAAATACGCATTGATGGGGCTGATGATGCTGATCGCGGTGCTCACCTTGCTCTATCACTTGTTTTCCTCGCTCAATGCGATCGTCGTTTCAACCCGGGCCGAACGGGAAGGTCTGGTTGTCGTCGAGAGCTCGCAGAAGCTGATCCGTGCCCTGCAGATCCACCGGGGAGCGTCGGTGGCCATTCTGAGTGGCAACGCGGCGCTGAGCGGAGTGCGTGCCGAGCGCGAGCGGGAGGTGACGGGGCTGCTGGCGACGATCGATCAGGCACTGGCCGGCCGGACAATCAAATCCGCAGCGGTCTGGGAGCGCAGCAAGGCCGAGTGGGCCGAACTCAAAGGGGGTTGGGCGGGCTTGGCAGCCCCAGAAAATCTGTCCAAACACAGTACCTTGATCGCCGATGTCCTTGAGTTCCAGGTCGGTCTTGCTGACTCATATGGGCTGATGCTCGATCCCGACTTTGACTCGTATTACCTGATCGACACCCTGGTCAACAAAATGCCGACTGTGCTGGAGCGTCTCGGCATGAGCCGTGCGCGCGGGACTTCGATCTTGACACGCAAAGAGATCAGCGAGTCACAGAAGATAGAGTTTGCCGCTTTGCTGTCGGACGTGGACGCGCAGATGCGCCTCTATCGCTACGGAATGGCCCGGGTTCGGGAAGGGCGTTCAGGCGATCGCTTCGGAGCTGCGACAGAGGACTTCAGCTCGGCGGTGCAGCAGGTGACGCAGCGGGTGCGTGACGACATCCTCAGCGGGAAATTCGAGACGGACCCGAAGCGCTACTTCGATTTGACCAGCGGAGTGATCGAGAAGGGCTATGCGCAGGTGTTCGAGACGATGATTCCGGCCGTTGAAGCCTTGCTCGAAGCGAGGATGAGTCGCGTCCAGCAAACGATATGGATCGATGTCGCGATCGTGGCCACGCTCTTTCTCCTCGTGGCCTGGCTGGGGCTGGGCTCCTATGTTTCGATGACCGAGCAGCTCAATGATTTCATCCGCACAGCTCGGCGCATGTCCGAAGGGGAACTCTCGCTGCGCATAAAGGAGCGAACCCGCGATGAGATGAGCCTGCTTGCCCGCAACTTCAACGACATGGCCGACTCCTTTTCGGGCTTGATCCGCAAGGCCAACTCCAGCGCCGAGCAGGTCAGTGCTGCGGCCGTCGAGATGGCCCGAGCTTCCTCCGAAATCGCCAGGGCCTCCCAGGAAGAGGCCGATGCTGCATCGAGCATGGCTGCTTCGGTTGAGGAGATGACGGTTGGCATCAACCATATCAGCGAGAGCGCAGCAGAGGCAGGTGTTGTTGCCTCGGAGTCCCGCGAGCAGTCCTCGCAAGGCGCTCATCAGGCGGAAGAGGCTGTTGCCGAGTCGCGCCGGGCAGCAGCGAGCGTCAATCAGGCTTCCTCGGCGATTGAGGAATTGGGACGTCAGTCGGACGCGATCTCCCGGATCGTCAGTGTGATCCGTGAAGTGGCGGAACAGACCAACCTGCTCGCGCTCAACGCCGCGATCGAGGCCGCGCGCGCAGGTGAGCAGGGGCGTGGTTTTGCGGTCGTTGCCGACGAAGTGCGCAAACTGGCCGAAAGGACTGCCAATTCGACGCAGGAAATTTCCGCGATGATCGATCAGATCCAGAGGGGGACCCACTCGGCCGTCGAGACGATGGAGTCCAGCGTTGGCCTCGTCGAACAAAGCGTTGTGCTGATTGATAGGACGGGGGGGGTGATGCAGGAGATCAACTCCGGTTCCGAGCGGGTGCGGCATGCCGTCCACGAAATAGTCGGATCCCTCGGGGAACAGAGCGGTGCCGCGGATGAGCTGGCCAAGAGGGTGGAACTCGTCGCCCAGATGGCGGAGCAGACCAGTGCGGCAGTGAGCGACAGCGCAGAGACCGCAGCGCGATTGGAGACGCTCGCTCAGGGTCTGCAGACCGAGATAGCGCGATTCCGGCTGTAAGTGGGAGCCGGGCGGCTTGCTTTTCGATTGTCCTTGCCTTGGCTGTTGCGGTTGCCACCAAGGAAAAAACTTGATCCAGCCCCTTGTCGGAGCTGGCACGTCGCCTCATTATTGCGCGTTTTTTCCCTCGGGGTCGTTTCGGCCCGCCTAAGCAGAAAAGAGCATCATGAAAGCGAATTCTCCGACCCGGAACATCCTGATTGCGATGATCCTCGGGCTTGCCGTCGGCTACGTCTGCCACCTCAATTACCCTGACCCCGATGCGGCGAAGCACGTCGCCGGTTACTTCAGCCTGCTGGCCGATATCTTCCTGCGCCTCGTCAAGATGATCATTGCGCCGCTGGTCTTTGCGACCGTCGTCAGCGGAGTGACCGGGCTGGGCGATGCGAAAGCGGTCGGCCGCATCGGCCTCAAAGGTTTCGTCTGGTTCATCGTCGCCTCTCTGATCTCGCTGCTGCTGGGCATGGTGATGGCCGGTCTGCTGCAGCCGGGCTCCGGGCTGCATCTCGCTCTGCCCCAGGCCGATGCGACGCTGGATCTGAAGACTTCGGCGATGAACCTGAAGGACTTCGTGACCCAGGTTTTCCCGAAGAGCTTCTTCGAGGCGATGGCCAACAACTCGATCCTGCAGATCCTGGTCTTCGCGCTCTTCCTCGGCTTCGCTCTGGTTTCGCTGAAGGAGAGGACCGCGAATACGATCATCCAGCTGATCGATGAGATGGTTCCGGTGATGCTGCGCGTGACCGACTATGTGATGAGCCTTGCTCCGGTCGGCATTTTCGGTGCGATCGCCGCGGTCATCACGACCCAGGGCCTCGGCGTGCTGACCACCTACGGCAAGTTCCTCGGTGGCTACTACGTCTGTCTGGTTCTGCTCTGGGCGATCCTGGCCGGTGCCGCTTTCGTGATGCTGGGTTCGCGCACGCTGCGCCTGCTCAAACTGCTGCGCGACCCGATCCTGCTCGCGTTCTCGACCGCCAGCAGCGAAGCGGCCTTCCCACGCGTGATGGAGAACATGCGCCGCTTCGGCGTGCCGGACAAGATCACCGGCTTCCTGCTGCCGCTGGGCTACTCGTTCAACCTCGACGGTTCGATGATCTACCAGGCCTTCGCGTCGCTGTTCATCGCGCAGATTTACGGCATCAACCTGAGCCTGACCCAGCAGATCACGATGCTGCTGGTCATGATGCTGTCGAGCAAGGGAATCGCCGGTGTGCCGCGCGCGTCCCTCGTCGTCGTTGCCGCGGTGCTGCCGATGTTCGGTCTGCCTGAAGCGGGCCTGCTGCTGATCATGGGTATCGATCAGTTCCTCGACATGGGCCGCTCGGCGACCAACGTGCTGGGCGTCAGCATTGCGACCGCCGCGGTTGCGAAGATGGAAGGCGCAATCGAAGAGGAAGCCCCCGAAGAGGCTGCGGCCTGATCGAAAGCCGGCGTCAGGGCGCCGGCTTTTCACTCCCTGGCGCGATGCGCCAGGGCGCAACGATCGCGAGCAGCGCCATTCCGGGCAGCGCCAGCGCGAAGCAGGCCAGAAAGAAATTCTGCCAGCCCAGCCAGCCCACGAACACTCCGGCAAAGGCCGAGACGACCGTACGTGGCACCGCCATCAGGCTCGTGAACAGCGCGAACTGGGTCGCCGAATAGGCCGGGTTCGTCGTCCGCGCGATGAAGGCAACGAAGGCCGTCGTTCCCAGTCCCACGCCGAACGCTTCGGCGCCGATCACCAGACCCAACTGCAGCAGCCTCGCCGCGTCGGCGGGCGCCGGCCCCAGCCAGGCGAGCCATGCAAAACCCAGCATCGCGACAGCCTGCGCAACTCCGAAGAGCCACAACGCCCGGTTGATGCCGAGGCGGATCATCCAGACGCCACCGAGCAGGCCTCCGGCAACGCTGGACCACAGGCCCGCGTTTTTCGCGACGATGCCGATGTCGGTCTTCGTGAATCCCATGTCCAGATAGAAAGGCGTCGCCAGAGCCGTGGCCAGCGAATCGCCGAGCTTGTACAGGAAGATGAAGGCGAGCACGAAGGCGGCGCTGCGCCAGCCGTGGCGGCTGAAGAACTCCTCGAAAGGTTCGATGATCGCCTCGCGCAACGTGTGCGGCGTGTGCGGCGCAGCTTCGGGTTCGCTCACGATCAGCGACAGGATCGCTCCGGGAGCGAGGAAGGCGGCCGTGATCGCAAAGACCTGGAACCAGGGCAGGTGGTCGGCGAGGAAGAGCGACAGCGCTCCGGGAACGAGGCCGGCGAGCTTGTAGGCATTGACGAAGACCGCGTTGCCGAAGCCCAGCTCGTCTTCGCCGAGCAGCTCGCGTCGGTAGGCGTCGATCGCGATGTCCTGGGTCGCCGACAGGAAGGCGACCAGAGCCGCGATTGCCGCGACGGCCATGATGTCGGCGGCGGGGTTCAGCGCGCCCAGCGCGACGATGGCGCCGATCAGCGCGAGCTGGGATACGAACATCCAGCCTCGCCGGCGGCCCAGACCCGGTACGCCGAAGCGGTCGGCGAAGGGCGCCCAGAGGAACTTCCACGTATACGGAAACTGGACCAGAGCGAATGCGCCGATCGCCTTCAGCGACAGGCCTTCGGTCTTGAGCCAGGCGGGCAGCAGGTTGAAGAGCAGGAAGAGCGGCAGGCCGGATGAGAAGCCGAGGACGATGCAGATCAGCATCCTGCGGGTCAGCAGGGTTTTCCAGAGCGGGGCGGGGGAGGTCATGGCGGCAATTAGACCATAGAGGGCTGATAGCCTGCTGGAGCGGGCAGTGCCGGATCCTCATTTCATTTGATGCATTGGTCATGCCGGATTTGTGCCTTTGACGCGTTGGCTTGATTCCGGTCAAGGCGACGCGCAAGCGCGAAGGCTGAAGGTTTCTTGGGACTTTCTTCGCTTTTCGCCACGACATATAGTTTCGCCTCTTGTGGAACCCACTATAGGTTGTGTCATCGATGCGCACCCAAATCGCCGCCAGTCAACCCCTTCTCGGGGCTCTCCCGTCCGAAGTTCTCAAGCGTGACGGCCGTACCCTGCCTTTCGATCTGGCGAAGATCCGCAAGGCGATCGCGGCGGCAGGGGCCGCTTCGGGCGAGTTCGAGGCGGGCGAAGCGGCCCGTCTGACCGCGACGGTCGGCAAGGTGCTGGCGCATCGTTTCAGCGGCGAGACGCCGACGATCGAGGCGATTCAGGATCTCGTCGAACAGGTTCTGGTCGCGGCCGACTGGTTCGCGACCGCGCGCGCCTACATCGTCTACCGGGAGCAGCATGCGAAGCTGAGGAGCGATCGCACCGCGATCGTCGATGCGATTGCGTCGATCACCGAATACCTGTCGCAGAGCGACTGGCGGGTCAAGGCGAACGCGAACCAGGGCTATTCGCTGGGCGGGTTGATCCTCAACGTGTCCGGCAAGGTCGTCGCGAACTACTGGCTCAACCACGTCTATCCGGTCAATGTCGGCGAAGCGCACAAGGAAGGGGATGTCCATATCCACGATCTGGACATGCTCTCCGGCTACTGCGCTGGCTGGTCGCTGCGCACGCTGCTCCAGGAGGGGCTGAACGGCGTGCCGGGCAAGGTCGAGGCGGCGCCTCCGAAGCACCTGGGCAGCGCGATCGGTCAGATCGTGAACTTCCTCGGCACGCTGCAGAACGAATGGGCGGGCGCCCAGGCTTTCAGCTCCTTCGATACCTACCTGGCCGCTTTCGTGCGCAAGGATCGCCTCGGCTATGACCAGGTCCGCCAGGCGATGCAGGAACTCGTCTACAACCTGAACGTGCCGTCGCGCTGGGGCACCCAGACCCCGTTCACGAACCTGACCTTCGACTGGGTCTGCCCGGACGATTTGAAGGAGCAGATTCCCTACATCGGCGGCGAGGAGATGCCCTTCGCCTACGGCGATCTGCAGGCCGAGATGGACATGATCAACCGTGCCTTCATCAGCGTGATGATGGACGGCGACGCGAAGGGCCGCGCCTTCACCTTCCCGATCCCGACCTACAACATCACGCCCGAGTTCGACTGGGAGCACCCGAACTGCGATGCGTTGTTCGAGATGACCGCGAAGTACGGTCTGCCCTATTTCCAGAACTTTCTGAACAGCGAGCTCAAACCCAACATGGTCCGCTCGATGTGCTGCCGGCTGCAGCTGGACCTGCGGGAGCTGCTCAAGCGGGGCAACGGCCTCTTCGGCTCGGCCGAACAGACCGGCTCGCTGGGCGTCGTCACGATCAACTGCGCGCGCCTGGGTTACCGGCACCGCGGCGACGAGAAGGCGCTGTTCGAGCGCCTCGACGAGCTGATCGATATCGCGAAGACCAGCCTCGAGATCAAGCGCAAGGTGATCCAGCGCCACATGGACGACGGGCTCTTCCCCTATACGCGCCGCTATCTGGGCACGCTGCGCAACCACTTCTCGACGATCGGCATCAACGGCGTCAACGAGATGATCCGCAACTTCAGCGCTGACGTCGACGACATCACGACGCCGGCCGGCGAAGCGCTGGCGCTCAAACTGCTCGATCACCTGCGCACGCGGATGTCCGAGATCCAGGAGGAGACCGGCCACCTGTACAACCTCGAGGCGACCCCGGCCGAAGGCACGACCTATCGTTTCGCGAAGGAAGACCGCAAGCGCTGGCCCGACATCCTGCAGGCCGGCACCGACGACAGCCCCTACTACACGAACTCGACCCAGCTTCCGGTCGGCTTCACCAGCGATCCGTTTGAAGCGCTGCTGCGCCAGGAACCGATGCAGTCGAAGTACACCGGCGGCACCGTGCTGCATCTGTACCTCGGTGAGCGGGTCGATTCGTCCGAGGCCTGCAAGCAGCTGGTGCGCCGCTCGCTGGAGCGCTTCCGCGTCCCCTACATCACGATCTCGCCGACCTTCTCGATCTGCCCGAAACACGGCTACATCGCCGGCGAACACAAGTTCTGCCCGAAGTGCGACGAGGAGCTGCTCGCGAAGAAACGCGCCGCGGCGGTCCTGAACTGAAAACTCATCAAGGAGATTCGCAATGATCCACGAAACCCGTACCAAGAATTTCGCCAGCATCGCCGGGCTCGACGACTCCGAGCGCCAGCCTTGCGAGATCTGGACCCGGGTCATGGGCTACCACCGCCCTGTCGCGTCCTTCAACCGCGGCAAGCAGGGCGAATTCTACGAACGCCAGTACTTCCGCGAGACGGCCTGCTGCGGGAAGGTTTGAGTGCGGTCATGCCATGCGTAGGAGCCAGCTTGCTGGCGATCTGATCTTTGATGACGACTCCGCAGCACTTTGAAGAGCGCAGCCCCTGGACTGAGCGGATCCAGGTCGGCGGCTTCAATGCCTTCTCGACCGTGGATTGGCCCGGTCGCATCGTCGCGGTCGTCTTCCTGCGCGGCTGTCCGTGGCGCTGCGGCTATTGCCACAACCCCGAGCTGCAGACCCGGCTCGGGCCGGCGCCGATGAACTGGCAGGACGTCGAAGTTCAGCTCGAACGCCGCCGGGGTTTTCTCGACGGAGTCGTGTTCTCGGGCGGCGAGCCGACCGCCGACCGCTGTCTGCCCGACGCGGTCGCGCGAGTCCGCGGGATGGGTTTCGAAGTCGGTCTGCACACCGGGGGCGCCTATCCCGAGCGCTTGGCCGCGCTCTTGCCTGAACTCGCCTGGGTCGGTTTCGACTTCAAGAGCGATCCGCCCGACTACGAGGCGATCACTCATGTGCCCGGCAGCGGTGCGCGGGCCTGGGCCAGCGCGCAGACGCTCGCCGCCTCGGATGTCTCTCACGAATTCCGGATGACCTTCCATCCCGGCCTGCTCGCCGAGGAGACCGTTCTGCGCGCTGCACAGCGTGCCGCGTCCCTTGGGGTCAGACACTTCGCGCTCCAGGCCTTCCGGCCCGACGGATGCGCGGACGCATCGCTGGGCGGCGCCGTCGATATCCCGGCCGGGCTTGCCGAGCGGATTTCTCCGCTCTTCGAACGCTTCACGGTGCGCCGCGCCTATTGAGTTCAGGCTTGCCGCGCCGCAGCCTCGCGCAGCTTGTCCTTCTTGCTCTTGCGGCGGCCCTTGATGCCGCCGTCGGCGGATGCGGGCTCTGCAGTTTCTTGCCGCTCGAAGCCGGCGATCTGTTCGCGCCCGACGCGCCGATTCGTCTTCTTTTCGATGAGCCGAAAGTGTGCTTCGCTCGCCGCCGGGATGAAGCTCACTGCGAGTCCGCTCGCACCGGCCCGGCCGGTTCGGCCGATCCGGTGCACGTAGTCCGCGACCGAGCGCGGCAGATCGTAATTGACGACGACCGGGAGCTGGTCGATGTCGATCCCGCGCGCAGCCAGATCGGTCGCGACGAGGACCTGAAGCCGGCCCGCCTTGAAGTGGGCCAGTGCCTCGGTTCGCGCTCCCTGGGTCATTTCGCTGCTGAAAGGCGCGGCCAGGATGCCGCGCTTGCCGAGCTTTTCGGCGACGTGCTCGCAGGCCGAGCGGGTCGCGACGAAGACCAGCACGCGCGACCAGGCCTGCTCTTCGACCAGGTGGTGCAGCAGCGCGGTGCGCCGGCCCGCATCGACTTCGATCGCCCTCTCGACGATGTCGGGCTCAGTCTCTGGCTCCGCTGCGAGGTCGATGCGCACCGGATCGTTGAGCAGCTCGTTCGCGAGGTTCTGCACCGCATCGGGCAAGGTCGCCGAGAACAGCTGGTTCTGCCGTTGCGCAGGCAGCCGGGCGAGGATCGCCGCCAGCTCGTCCGCGAAGCCCTCGCTGAGCAGGCGGTCCGCTTCGTCGAGCACCAGCGTCGCGATGTCTCCGAGCTTCAGCGCGTTGTGATCGAGCAGATCCAGCAGACGCCCGGGCGTCGCGACGACGACATCCGTCCCGCCCCTCATCTTCATCATCTGCGGGTTGATCGAGACTCCGCCGAACACGATCGAGACCTTGAGCGGAGTGGCGAGGCGCTCGGCGAAGCCGCGCATCGTCTCGCCGACCTGGGTGGCCAGCTCGCGGGTCGGCACCAGGATCAGGGCCTGGGTTCTCCTGGGGGCGTAGCGGGGAGCCTCGATCAGCCTCTGCACGATGGGCAGGCAGAACGCCGCGGTTTTGCCGGACCCCGTATGGGCCGTGGCAAGGAGGTCGCGCCCCTGCAAGGCGGCCGGGATGGCCTCGGTCTGAACCGGCGTGGGCTGCGTATAGCTGAGCGCTTCCGCGGCGCGGACGAGGGCGGGCGAGAGCCCGAGCGAGGCGAAGGACATGGAGCGGAATCTTTGCGAAGGATGAGGCTGGATCGTAGGCCAGGCAGGGGGCAGACGTCAGAAAAATGTGGATTCGCCACTTCGCTGTCGCCTTCCTGTGCTTCATCTTTTCCGCTCTGAGACTTGGGTTTATGTCAACTGGGTATTCATAAGGCATATTCCGGGCGGGCCGTTCGGGCGCTGTCGTCCGGAAGATCCGCCCGCTCCAATCGCATTCCCACAGAAAGGTTTTACTGATGAAAGCGTTCGTCCTCGCTTCCACCCTGTTTGTCCTCGCGTCTTCGGCTCAGGCCGCGACGACGGTCTTCGCGGACAACTTCGATGCCAACGGCGGCGGTCTCGACGCCGTTCCCGCCGGCTGGACCGTCTCCGGCGGCACCGTAGACATCATCGGAGCCGGTACCGGTTTCGACTATGTGCCCAACAGCGGTAAATTCATCGATCTGGATGGCACGACCTACTCCGCTGGCACGCTGTCGGTGGCCTTGAACCTGAGCGCGGGGCAGCAGTATTCGGCGAGCTTCGATCTGGCCGGCAACCACGTCAACAGCACGCTCGAGAGCGTCACGGCGAGTTTCGGGACGAGCTCCGGCGCCTACAGCCTGGCGCGGGATGCGGGCTGGACCGGATACACGCTGAACTTCACTCCGACGACTTCCGGCCTCTATACGCTGAGCTTCAAGAACGCCGGTGGCGACAACGTCGGCATGCTGCTCGACAACGTCAAGGTCGCTGCCGCGGTGCCCGAACCCGAAACCTATGCGATGCTGCTGGCTGGGCTTGGTGTACTGACCGTCGCGACGCGCCGCCGTCGCGCCGTTTGAGCGAACAATCCCGCCGTCGGAAAGCCCGGAAGGCCTCAGGTCGTTCGGGCTTTTTTACATTCAGCCGCTGAGGAGCTGATCGGCGATGAAGCCGGCGCAGATCTGGGCGGCAAGGGCGAGGTTGCGTTCGCTGTTGCCGTCTTCCCCGGAGGCCTTCGGCGGCTTCAGGCTGTGTCCGCCGCCGATGACCGCGACCCTCGCTTCGCCGGACAGCCCTGCCGCAAAGCGGTAGAGCTCATCCTTGGCGCAGAGCGGATCTTTGTTGCCGGCGATGAAGAGCGTCGGGCGCAGCGCCTCGTCCCCGTGCGGGTAGTGCTTGTCCGCACTGGGAGTGATTTTCCCTTCGTCGGTGAAATTGAGCACCGGCGTCAGGAAGATTCCGGCCCGGAGCCGGAACTGTCCGAACACGGCCCAGGCGACGATGGAACCGAGCGACTTGCCTGCAACGAAGAGCTTGTTCGGATCGACTTTCGGGTCGGCGCTCGCCGTTTCGACGACGGCCCTCATCGCGGCGATCTCTTCGCCGAGACCTTCGGAGGGTTGGCCCTTGTCGGGATCCCTGGAGAAATAAGGCCAGTCAAAGCGGAAGACGGCGATTCCGTCGGCGAGCAGCCGGGAAGTCAGATGTTCAAAGAGCGGCGCGGACAGCGGATAGTTGCGCCCCGGTGCGATCACGATCGCCGGGAAGGGTGGGTTTCCGTCTGGAAACTCGACCCGGATCCGCAGCGGGAGGATGGCGGACATGTCTCGAGGCTAGAGGGGCGCGCCCCTCTAGCGGGATTCCTTGATGATCCGCTCGCCGCTGTTCTGGATCGGCCGCGCGTTGTTGCGGTAGAAGCGGGTGAAGACGGCGATCTGTTCGTCGGACAGCGTCACCGGCTGCTTCATGACGATCCACAGCACGCCTTCGCTGCACGGTGGCGTCGTCAGCGAACCCATGTAGGTGAAGTAGCCGCGCTCGGCGGGCAGCAGTTCGGCGGGGTTGATCGCGACATTCGGCGTGAAAGATTCGTTCTTTTCCAGCGGCAGGTTGTTCCACAGGGTCTGGATCAGCGGGTGTGCCGGGCCGTGTTCGAGCAGAACCGAGACGACGGCGATATGGCCGTCCAGATCCTTGTGCACGAGATGCACATCCATGTCGAAAGTGCGGCCGTCTATCCTCTCTTCGGCTGGGCGGTGGAAGTGCAGCTGCTGGAGTTCGTAGCGGCGGCCCATCACGCTGATCGTCAGACCCGCTCCGACGCTGGCCTGGATCGTGTGGCCGTTGTCGATGATCCGGAAATAGCTCGGCTTGTAGTCGAACCGGACCGGTTCGAGCTCGACCTTGATGCCGCCTCGGATATCGATCGGCGACTGGCGGGGGCCGGAGCCACAGGTCGCGAATTCGGGGGACAGCCTGGCCCAGCTCTGCGGGCCGGTTTCGCCTTCGTAGCTCCAGTGTCCGCTCAGGTGGACCGGCAGCGCTGTGTGTGCGGCGGGCGGGGGCGGCGTTTTCTTGATCGGGGCCGGTCTGTGGACTCGGCGCGGTGCGGGGTAGATGTGCGGAGTTTCCGCGATCGGGGCCGCTTCGCGGGGGGCGGAAGCTTCGCTGCGCGGAGCGGGCTTGGGCGGCAGATCGATCAGCTTCGGGCGGGTCTTCAGCGCGGGCTTGTCGATTTTCGCCTCGCTGGTCGGCGCCTCATCGCGTGCAAGCTTCAGGTCGGCGCGGCTGAGCGGAGTGTCCGGATGTTTCGACCGGACGCTGGCTTCGGCTTTCTCGGCGGCGGTGCCGGCAAGCGCGCGCAGCTGTTCGAGCGAGGCCGGCTGGCAGACTTCCTTGTAGATTTTGTCGTTGATGCTGCCCGGAGTGATAACGACCGGCTTGCCGCCGGCGAGCTCCTCTTCGCGGATCGGTGCGCCCGATGCGTCGAAAAAGACGCGGCGAACCGGCACGAAGCTCTTCTTGCGGCAGTCGTAACGGCTCAGCGATTTGACCGCCGAATAGCCCAGCGATGAAGCTTCCTGCTCCGAGAGCAGGACCCGACCCCAGGCGACCTTGGTTCCGCCATTCGAGACCAGCACGCTGGATCGATCGATCTCGATCTGCCGGCCCTTGTCGCGGGAGATCGTGACCCATTGGGACGCGCCCGCGGGGAAGGCGAGGGCTGCGACGCAGGCGAGGACAAGGGGGCGGCGCATGTTGGGCGCTCCAATAGGGAGTTTCATCCTCTCTATTTCGGCCGCGCCGCGTCAGGCTTTAGCGCCGCGCGCGAAGCGCTCAGGCGTGAGCGAGCGCTTCGAGCCCGCCGATCATGCCGATTCCGATCAGCAGCGCGACGAACTGGCTGGCCTGGATCCGCCGGCTCTTCTCGCGGCGCATCGCCGGGAGCAGATCGGACAAGGTGATGTAGAGGAAGCTCGCCGAGGCCAGCGCAAGACAGTAGGGCACGGCCTGTTTGGCCAGTTCCAGAGCCAGCGCGCCCAGCCAGGCTCCGGGCAGCGCGCCGAGCGCGCTGATACAGGCGATGGCGACCGCCCGCCGGGGCGTGTTGCCGGCCCGCACCAGCACCGAAAGATCCCCGGCCTTGTGCGGGACTTCATGAGCGAGCACCGCGAGTGCAACCCCCCAGCCCAGGCCGGGGCTGGCCGCGAAGGTCGTAGCGATCAGCGCGCCGTCAGCGAAGTGGTGCAGCGAGGAGCCCATCATCACCCGGGCACTGACGCCCCGCTCCAGGCCACCCTCTTCTTCGTGGTGGGCCGAGCCGAGCCTCAGCGCGGCTTCGATGCCGAAAAGCGCGAGCAGCCCGATCAGCATCACGGTGGGGATGTTCCCGGCCGCCGAGCTGTCTTCGAGCGCTTCGGGCAGAGCCCCGAGCAGCGCGACCGCGAGCAGCACGCCGGCAGCAAACCCGATCAGAACCCCCATCCAGCGTCCCGGTATGGCCTTGAGCAGCAGCCTGGCCAGCAGCGTCGCGCCCAGCGCACTGCTGGCCGCGGCGACAGAGACGTTCATCAGCATCAATTCCTCGGCAGAGAGAGTGGTCGCCCGCATTGGGCGAGGGCGGCTATTGGAGCATGGGAAGATGATTGTTGCAACCTTGTTGCGTTTGCATCTTGTTTCATTGCGCTCCGCGCTAACATTGCTTCGCATTCGCGCGTGCCAGAAATCGGGCGCGAGGCACTACACTTCGCGTCTCGGCGGCGAGTGCCGCTCATGGAGTCTTCCCGATGTTTCCGTCGTTTCCCGCCGCCCGGGCGATCTGTCTGGGCTGCTTTGCTTTTGCGCTGGGCTTCGCTCCCCAGGTTCAGGCCGGTTTGTTCTCTGGTCTGGGCACTCTGATCGGCAGCGATCAGAGCCGGATGAACGCCTGGGCCAAGGATCCCGATGCGGCTTTTCATTGGGGCGACTGGGACTTCATTCAGGCGGTCGGGCGCGAGGGGGGCTCGGAAGCCAACCAGCATCCGGCCCGGCTTGGGGCCGACGAGATCGCCGCATCGCTCGCGTCGGTGTCCGCAAACTGGAAGGGCGAGCGTGTGCCGCTGTTCTCGCCCGACGAGATCGAACGGTTGGCGCCCGCGCTCGCGTTGGGGCTTGGCGCGATCGGTCCGGATCGGGATCTGCTCTTCCTGATCACCGGCCAGCACAAAAAGCTCGGCGCTTTCGGGCTCAAGCTCAGCACGACCGGGAGGGTATTCGTTGCCGGCGGTCGGCTTCAGCTGATCGTGGGCACGGCCCTCTCCGATGGCCTGCTCGGGATTCCGCCTGGAGGCCGTCCCAGACAGAAGATACTGACCGCATCGCGCGCGACGCCCTCGGCCCAGGCGAGACTGGCTGACGACGGCCGCCTGCTCAGGGCGGACTGGATCGCCTTCGCGTCTTCCTCCGAGCCGCCCGCCGCCGCCCGGCCTCTCGTTGTCGAAGTGCCGGCCGCCCCGACCGCGCCGGCCGCACCCGTTCCGATGGACAGGCTTTCCACGCTGGAGCGCCTGCACGATCAGGGCCTGATCAGCGATGCTGAATATGCGGCCAAGCGCAAAGAAGCCCAGGTCCGCTGAAAACATGACGACGAAATCCCCGACTTCCTCTTCCGCGGAAGCCCGAATCGATGCGGCGCAGCCGCTCTACGCGCGCCACTTCGGCCTGGAGCAGGCGCCTTTCTCGATCGCGCCCGATCCGCACTATCTGTACATGAGCGAGCGTCACCGCGAAGCGCTCGCCCACCTGCTGTTCGGTCTCCAGGGCGGCGGCGGTTTCGTGCTGCTGACCGGCGAGATCGGTTCGGGCAAGACCACGGTCTGTCGCTGCATGCTCGAACAGGTGCCGGAGCACTGCAAGGTCGCGTACATCTACAACCCCAAGCTGACGGTCGCCGAGCTGCTCGAAACCGTGTGCGACGAGTTCGGAATCCCGCGCGCCGAAGCCGGTTCGACGCTGAAGGCTCAGGTCGATGCGCTCAACGCCTGGCTGCTGCGCACCCATGCCCAGGGCGAGAGCGCGGTGCTGGTCATCGACGAGGCGCAGAACCTGCTGCCCGAAGTGCTCGAACAGCTGCGCCTGCTGACCAATCTGGAGACCAACGAGCGCAAGCTGTTGCAGATCGTTCTGGTCGGTCAGCCCGAGCTGCGCGAGATGGTCGCCGGAGCGGGGCTCGAACAGCTCGCCCAACGCGTGATCGCCCGCTATCACCTGGAGGCTTTGTCGGCCGAGGATACGGTCCGCTACATCGCCCACCGCCTGCGCGTGGCCGGTTTCAAAGGCACTCTGCCTTTCGATCGCCGTGCGCTGAAGAGGGTCATGCATCATGCGCGGGGCGTGGCGCGCCGGATCAATCTGCTCTGCGACCGGGCCTTGCTCGGCGCCTATGCGGAGGGCAAGAGCCGGGTCAGCGCGAGCATTGTCGACAAGGCCGCACGCGAGGCCTTCGGCGTGACGCCGCAAGTCGCCGGCAAGCGGCGCTGGCATTGGGGCGTCGTGGTGCTCGCCGCAGCTCTGGCGGCCTTCTATCTGCTCAGAAGCCCGTTTGCCCGTGTCGAGCGGCGCGCGGTCGCGCACCTGGCCGCGCCCGCGCCGCAAGCGGCTCCGCTCTGGCTGCAGGCCGCGACGCTGCGCGCGAGCCTGGGCGAAGGAGGCGAGCCGGCCGCCTGGCGCGAGCTGGGTAGCCTGTGGGGCCTCGCGCTGCCTGCCGACGATCCCTGTGCCGCTGCAGCGGATCTGGGCGTGCGCTGTTTCCGCGACCGGGCCGGGAATCTCGGCAAGATCCGCCAGCTCGATCGACCGGTGATCCTGACTCTCTACGATCAGGGCCAGAAACCGCTGCCCGTGCTGATGCTCGGCCTGGGCAAGCAGGTCGCGCTGTTGCGCGTACCGGGCGGCACGCCACACCGGGTCGCGCTCGCTTCGCTGGCTCCTCTGTGGCGGGGTGAATTCGCGACGTTGTGGCGCGCTCCGGCCGGCTATTCGGCCGCGACTGGCGATATCGCGCCCGGGCCTGACACGGATCGGCTTGCGCAGCGGCTCAGCGAGCTCGCGCATCGCTCTCCCGAAATCGCGGGCCATCCCTCCGATTCTCAACCGAGGACGGCGGTGTCCGCTTTCCAGTTCGCGCAAGGCCTCAAGCCCGACGGCAAGGCCGGTCCGATCACCCTGATGCTTTTGAACCGGGCCAGCGGCGTCGCCGAGCCTTCGCTAAAGCCCCAATCCTGACATGTCCTACATCCTCGATGCCCTGCGCCGCGCCGAAAGCGAGCGCGCCAACGAAAAAGTCCCGGGTCTTTACGATCAGGCCGCGGCCCCTCTTCTGCCTGCCGAACGCTCGCGCGCTCAGACGCCGTGGCTGTGGCTGCTTGCCGGAGCGACGGTCGTGCTGGCGGCCGCTGTTGCCTGGCTCGCCTTGCGGCCTTCGCACTCTGCGCCGGCGACGCCAATCGCCCAGCTGCCGGCTCCAGCTCAGGCTACTGCTCCAGCTCCTGTGCCTGGCCCGGCTCCAGCGACTCCGCCCGCTCCGGGCCACGCTCCGACCGAGCAGCCGCTATACCGGCCTGCCGGGGCTCCCGCAGTGATTTCGACCGCGCCGACGGCTTCGCCCGCTCAGCTTGCTGCCCGGCCTGCTTCGCCGGCTCCCGCGCCCAGCGCCGCGCCAGCCGTGGCCGTTGCTCCAGCCAGAGCGGGCGAAGAGCGCGTGCCCGCTCTGGCCGAACTGCCCGACGAAGTCCGGCGCGCGTTGCCGGCGCTGCATTTCGATGGCGCGGTCTATTCGGACAAGCCCGCGAACCGGATTCTGATGGTCAATGGGCAGTTGCTGCACGAAGGCGAGGCGATCACGCCCGAGCTTTCGATCGAGCGGATCAACCCGAAGGGCGCGGTGCTGAGCTTCCGCGGTCACCGCTTCGAGCTGACGCGCTAGTTCCGCTCAGTCGGGGAGGGCCGTTCCGGCCTGAGCCGCTCCGCTGCGCAGCAGCGCGGCCGTATGAGCGTGCAGTTCGTTGATGGCCGCGCTGCGGATCTGCTCAGGCGTCGCTTGCGCCAGGTCCTGCGTGTGCAGGCGCTCGCGCAGCTTTTCAAGTACCCAGAAGTTGGCAAAGGGGTGGGGCAGGCTGCGTTGGCGGCTCGCGCGGAGCGTGAATTTGGCGAGCAAGTCCGCCTGACTTTTGTTGGCGAGGATCAGTTCGACGAGCTTGGCGCGGAACTCGAGATCGCTCGACTCCAGCTTCGGAAAGCGCTGCTTGTCACTGAAATGCTGGGCTTCGTGGCCGAGCAGGCTGACACGGTAGGCCTCGCTGCCCCGCTGCCATGCCGAGCGGACGGTCATGATCCGCGAGGACGTCGTCCAGCCTCCGGTACCCGTCTGATCGCACGAGGCCCAGGAGGGCCAGCCGCCGCTGGCGAAATCGTCGAGCAGGCTGACCGGTGCTTCGACCTCTCCTTCCGGAAGGCTCAGCTTTTCCTTCGAATCGATCTGGGTGCGCCAGATCATCAGTTCGTAGAGCGGAGGAGTCCGGCCACCCAACACATGGAGGCCGGCAGATTCGATCCGGGTCTGCAGCGCGGCGTAGGCCGTCTCCAGGTCGGCGCCAAGCAGGTCGAGCTCGGCGCGCAGCGCCTCGAGCAGTGCCGAATCGGCTTGATCGAGCGTTTGCCTGTGCAGCAGCGCATCGCTCCAGTAGCGGCGGAAGATGCTCAGGATCCTCGAGACCTCGACCGGCAGCCCGGTCTCGGGGCGTTCGGCGGCGTGCGGATCGCTGAAGCGCTCGAGCACGCAGAGACGGGTGCGCGCATCCTTCGCGCTGAGGCTGGCCGGGTCCAGTGCTTTGAGGCGGTGCAGCACTTCACTCTGATCGAGCGTGAAGAGGGGGGCCAGCGCGTCGTTGAGCGGGCTGGCGGCGGCCGGAGTGCAGCCGGACAGAGTGGCGAGGGCGGCGATCAGGCAGAGCATGGAAGGTTTCATGCCGCGACTATTGCGCAGCCGCACTTACCCGTCTTGTACCGGATTCGCGTTTCAGCCCTGCATCTGCCGCCGTTTGCGTCCCGGGCTGATGCCGTAGTGGCGGTTATAGGCGCGGGTGAAATGCGCCTGATCGCAGAATCCGCAGCGCAAAGCGATTTCTGCGAGCGATTCGTCATGTCCGCGCAGCGCCTGATCCGCCCATTCGAGGCGTCGGCGCAGAAGGTAGGCGCCTATCGTCTCGTGCCGGGACTCTTTGAAGGCCTTGGCCAGATGATGAGGGTGAAGCCCGGTCAGTGCGGCCAGCTCGGTCAGCGAAGGGCTGACGGAAAGATCGGCTTCGAGCGCATCGATGACATCCCTCAGCCACCGGGGCCTGCCCGCATTGACCGGCAGATCCCGGCAAGTGTCCAGCAGGGTCAGGATCGCTTCATGGGTGGCAAAGGGGTCGGCGGCGGCGAGCGCATCGGCCAGCCCGCTCAGTGCTGCGTGGGTTGGCGGCAGGCGCAGATGGCCGGGCCTGGTCAGGCGAGTCGCCAGATCCGGATCTCCGAACCCTGCCGCGTCGAGCTCGATATTGACGCAGCGCGCGCCGTGGGACCCCACCTGGTTTGCGTGGCTGGTGTTGGCGGGGTGGATCAGAACAGATCCGCGCCGGCAGTCGTGCTGGCGGCGCCAGTCTTCAAGGTAGGCGCCGTCGAGCACGACGCAGACATAGGACGAGCGATGCGTGTGACGCGGCAGCGCAAGCGATGGCGGAAGGCGGGTGTCACGGACGAGGCCGGCCGGAGTCGGCAGCGTGCCCAGGCAGAGCCCGAAAGACTGGTGGCGACCCAAGCTGGGCGTGCCTGCCCTCATCCGCGCATGTCCGATGTTGTTCCTGGCCGGATCTTCCTCACATTCCCAGATCGTTGAGCAGATCGTCGTAATCGTTCGCTTGAGCTGCGGGAGCGGGTTTGGGGGGGGCGGACGCTTCGGCTCTCGCCTGGGCAATCAGCGCATCCGGGTCGGGGACTTCCTGCGGTTCGAAGTCGTAGAGCTTGATGAACTCGGTCTGGTCTATCGCCAGCTCCAGATAGAAGATGTTGTTGCGGCCGGTATAGAAAGTGACCCGGCGCGATTGGGGCCGATCGAGGTTCGTGTCGACGCTGAGCACGACCTGTTTGTTGATGACCAGCATCTTGGGCTGGTTCTGCGTGATGTGGGTCTGCAGCTCGCGCGCGACCTTGCCGATGAACTCGCCGACGATCTGGTTCATCAGCTCGCCCATCACGTTGCTGACTTCGTCGGACGTATAGACGCTGGCCAGATCCGCCTTGCCCATGCCCATGTTCAGCATGTAGCTCTCGTAGAGCTCCATCGCCGCTTCGGACGAGAAATTGATGACGACGAGGCCGGAAAAGCCTCCGTCGAAGAGCACAAAACAGCCGATATCCGGCTTCAGGCAGGTCTTCGTGATCCGCTGAACCATCCCTGAGTAGTGGATCTGGCTCTGGGTCGCAACGGTCAGAACCCGGGTCACCGAGTTGCAGAGGCTGACCAGGATGTCTTCGGTGCCGTATTCAGCGGGTTTGTCTTTTGTGCTCATGATGGGCCGGTGATCCTTCCATATCCGGCCTTCATGCTAGCAAACTGGCGCCGCCAGGTCTGCATCGGCAGCACAGTGTGCATTTCGGCGTGCAATAGCTTGGGCGATGTTTGTCGGCGCTCCTGTCCTTGTTTGGCCAAGTGTGATATATCAGGGTTCTCGACTGTGATATATCAGAGACCATGGAACCCAAAATCATCGCTTTCGGCGAAGTCCTGCTTCGCCTGACGCCTCCGGGCTATCTCAAGCTGTCGCAAACGACTTCCTTTACCGCGACTTTCGGCGGAAGCGAAGCCAACTGCGCCGTGTCGCTGGCTCACTTTGGTCTGAAGACCGGCTTCGTGACGCGCGTGCCGCGCAACGACATCGCGGAAGCCTGCCTGATGGAGCTGCGCTCGCACGGGGTTGAAACCGGCAGCATCGCTTTCGGTGGCAACCGTCTGGGCCTGTACTACTACGAAAACCCGGTCGCTCAGCGCGGCTCCAAGGTCGTCTATGACCGCGCGAACTCGTCCTTCGTCTCGCTTCGCCCCGAGATGATCGACTGGGAGAAGACGCTCGAAGGCGCGACCTGGTTCCACTGGTCGGGCATCGGCCCCGGTCTGTCCCAGGACGCGGCCGACACGACGCTGCGCGCGATCGAAGTCGCGAAGAAGAAGGGGCTGACGGTCTCCTGCGATCTGAACTATCGCAAGGCGCTGTGGCAGTACGGCAAGACCGCGGCCGAAGTGATGGGACCGCTGCTCGAAAAGACCGACGTGCTGTTCGGCACCGGCAGCGAATACCAGGTCGCCTATGGCATCGAACCCGTCGCCTACAAGGCGAAAAGCGTCGATGAGCCCATCGACCTGGCCGCCTACGAGCAGTTCCTCGCCAAGGTCCAGGCCAAGGCGCCGAACGCGAAGAAGATCTTCCTCGTGCTGCGCAATGTCCTCGATGCGAACCACCATGTGCTGACCGGCCTGCTCTACGCCGACGGCAAGATGATCCGTGCGCGCACCCATGCGATCGACCACGTCGTCGACTGCGTCGGCGTCGGTGACGCGTTCGCGGCCGGCCTCATCTACGGTCTGATCAGCTACCCGAACGACGACGCTTCCGCGCTCGAATTCGCGGTCGCAGCCTCGACGCTGAAGAACTCGGTCTATGGCGACTTCAACCTCGTCTCGGCCGACGAAGTGAAGGCACTGATGAAGGCGAACGGCGGCGACAGCGTCGCGCGCTGAGCAAACTCTCTCCTGTGCAGCCCGGTGGTCGGCAACGGCTTCCGGGCTGTTTTCTTTTGAAATCGATCAGGCTTTGTGCCCGCTGACCCGGATTCCGGCGTTCGGCGACAGCGCGAAAAGATCGATCAGACCGAATGCGCTGAGCGCGGCCATCGCGAGAAAGGCGGCGCGGAAAGCGGCCACGGACAGTCCGTGCCCATCGGCGGGGAAAGCGGACGAGGCGATTCTCAGCGCGATCGCCGCGAGCGCGACGCCCAGGCCCGAGCTCATCTGAACGAGGATGCTGCTCAGCGTCGAGGCGCCACTCATCTTGTCCTGGGGCACGTCGCAGAAGCTGAAGGTGCTCAGCGCCGTGAACTGCATCGAGCGGCTCAGGCCGGTGAAGAAGAGAACCAGCATGATCAGCGGCGTCGGTGTCGTCGGGGTCAGCAGCATCGCGAGCAGAAAGCCCAGCGCGACCAGGATGCCGTTCGCGATCAGCACGGAGCGAAAGCCCCAGGCGCGCATCAGCGGAGTCGTCGCGGTCTTCATGCACAGATTTCCCGCGAAGAGCGCGAGCAGCAGCAGACCCGAGTGGGTCGCATTGAAACCGAAGGCGAGCTGGAACATCAACGGGAACAGGAAAGGCGCGCTGTTGATCGCCATCCGGAACAGCGAGCCGCCTCTCATCGTCAGAAAGAAGGTCGGGATGTTCAGCGCATCGAGCTCGATCAGCGGGTGTGGTGTGCGCTTCAGGTGGTGCAAAGCCACAAAGAGGGCGACGGCGCCGACTAAGGCCGAGAGGGCGACCTGAAGGCCGTCGAAGGGCGTCTGGCTGGCCAGGTCGCAGCCATACATCAACGCGCAGCAGCCCAGGCCGCTGAACAGGAAGCCCGACCAATCGAAAGGCCGGCGTCCGCCTGGCTCGCCGTCGACGAGGTACAGGGTCAGAGCGAAGCCGATCAGACCGAAAGGCACGTTGAGCAGGAAGATCCAGTGCCAGCTCCAGTGCGTCGTGATAAAGCCACCCAAAGGCGGGCCCAGCACTGGCGCACTCAGGGCCGGCCAGGTCAGCATCGCGATGGCCTGGACTAGGCGCTCCTTCGGGGTCGTACGCAGCACCGCCATCCGCCCGACCGGAACCATCATTGCGCCGCCCAGGCCTTGCAGGATGCGTGCCGCGGTGAAGCTTAGAAGACTGGTGCTGAGGCTGCACAACACCGATGCGAAGCTGAAGATCAGCAGGGCACCGCCGAAAACCTGGCGAGGCCCGAAGCGATCCGCCATCCAGCCGCTCAGCGGGATGAAGACCGCCAGAGCAAGCAGGTAGGCGCTGACTCCGGTCGATAGGTGGATGGGCTGGGTATGGAAGCTCTGGGCCATCTGCGGCAGAGCCGTTGTGATGACCGTGGAGTCGAGCAACTCCATGAAGAAGGCGCCGGCGACGAGCCAGACGAGGTGGTGGTTGCGCCGGGAGGGGGAATCGGATGTGGACACGACAGAAACGGATCATTTCCGGGGCGGCCTGCGCGAGCGGCGCCCGGAGGGAACTTCCAAAGAAAAAGCGTGAAGCTTAATCAAACGGGCGAATTCCGCGCGCGGATTACAAAAAAAGATGTCGCGCATCTGGACCGGAGTTTCAGTCGACGAGCCTCAGCAGAAGGCCCGCGGCCAGTGCGGTCAAGCCGAGAACCGACAGGGCGAGTCGCACGCGACGGGAGCCGACCGCGGTTTGCCGCGATCCCGAAAAGAGCCGGTTGATCGGCGTGGACAGCAACAGCGGTTCCATGAAGTTCAGGATGCCCAGCAGGATCAGACCGATTCCCGCCAGAGCCTTTCCGGGGGAATGCGCATCGATGGCTTCAGAAAGACTCAGCCCGCCCATCAGGGTCATGAAACCGAGCCAGAATATCCGGGTCGGAAGGTGGTTCCGGATCGAGTTCATGCCAGTGCTTCGCCGGCGGAGGAAGGAGTCCCGTCGGGCGCACAGAGGAAGATTTTGCGCAATCGTTTCATCAAAAGACCCTGGCGAGCGGTTTGAATAAATACTGGCCGTATCTTCAGGCTCTTGCGCGATTGTGATCCGAAGGGATAGGGGCTACAAGCTGTTTGGCAGGGTGAGTCCGGAATCCGTGTTTCAGCCAGCGCTCAGCGCAGTTTTTCCTGAACCGCTTCGTCACTCAGGGGCTGGCCGATCCAGACGATCGCCTTGGCGGCGCCACCCCCAAGGGCCAGTTCGATGAACAGCCGTTCCTCGACCTGGGTGAGGCCCCCCTCAATTTTCTCCATCGGCTGTATCAGTATCCGCGTCCGCAAAACCAGACCCGGTCCGTTGGCCGTCGCGACGGCCTTTTTCAGGCATCTCTGGGCTTCGACGAAGTCGCCGACGAGCATGCGCGGGTGGGAGAAAGCGCGCTCCGCACTGATCTCGACGGCCTCGCGGCGGGCGATGTTGCGGGCGAGCATCCGGTTCTCGAATACCTTGATGTACAGATCGGAGCGAAAAGTCGGCATCACTATCAGGCCTTGTCTTGTGGGGAGCGGATTTGCGCGGAGAGGAGATCGATCCGGCCGCCTTCGGAGTGCCCCGCTTCTGTGCCGCTCATTGCCCGATCCGGTAATGGTTCAAGGCTCTTTCGAGCGCGGCATTGAAGAAGTTCCAGTCGTGGGCGCCTTCCCATTCCTGATAGCGCATGTCCAGATCCAGCTTGTCCATCTCGTCGCGGAAGCGGCGGTTGTCGTGGCTCAGCGGATCTTCGGTGCCGCAGGCCAGGAAGAGCCTCGGTTTGAGTTTCTGGCCGTTCGCCATCCGTGCCAGCTCCAGGATCTCGTTCTCCGGACGCCAATCGAGTCCGCTGCCGAAGATCGCCTCGAAATCGTTGAGCAGCTGCCGGCCATAGAGCTTCTCGAACTCTTCGGTCTTCCCGTACTTCCTCTGGTTTTCGAGGCCTTCCTTCAGAAAAAGGCAGGGGGAGGAGAGAGCGGCGCAAAAGCCATAGTTCTCGGGGAAGGACAGCGCGCATTTGAGGGCACCATAGCCGCCCATCGAAGCGCCCAGCACCAGCGTATCTTCGCGCCGCGCGGACAGGTTGAACACATTCCGGCAGACCTCGGGCAGCTCGCGGCTGACATAGCTGAAGTACTTCTGCCCGAAAACCATGTCCGAGTAGAAGCTGCGCGCGACTTCGGGCATCACGAAGGCGATGCCGTGCTGCTCGGCGAAGACGGGGAGCATCGTGTAATCGATCCAGTCGCCGCTTCGCCCGCACAGCCCGTGCAGCAGATAGGCGAGCTTGTGCGGACCTCGGGAGAGAGAACTGTTCGGGACGAGGACCGTGAGGCCCGTCTCCATTTCGAGGGTGTTCGAGAAGAATGAACCGCGAAGAATCATGATGGCATCCGTAAGGATTCGCGAAGATGAGGGGAAATTCTACTTCCAGGGAAGGCGAAGGGACGGATCTTCACTCACCCTTCATCCGTCGTCCGGCTTTGACGGCCGAACGCAGCGCCTTGCTCTGCAGGCGTCGGGCGATCGATGAGCGGGTCGGGCGGGTCGCGCGGCGGCTCTTGGGACGGAACGCAGCACGATCGATCAGCTCCTGGAGCCGGCGCAGCGCTTCGGCGCGGTTTTTCTCTAGGCAGCGGAATTCCTGGGCCTTGATCACGATGACCCCATCCCGGGTGATGCGCTGGTCGCCCAGTTCCATCAGACGCGTGCGGATCGCCTCGGGAAGGGATGAGGCGGCGATGTCGAAGCGCAGATGGACCGCGTTGGAGACCTTGTTGACGTTCTGCCCGCCCGCGCCCTGGGCCCGGATCGCGGTGATCTCGACTTCATCGGGCGGAATGACAAAGTGCTCGGACATCGCTGCTGCGTCTATACCGTGTCATCCGCATTGGTCGGATTCCGGCGGGCTTGCCGCGCTTCTTCTTCCCGGCTTGCCGCGGTGATGACCTGAATGATTTCGGCCAGGTCGGCGGGCTTTTCGCTGTGCTCGAAACGGCCGGAGAGTTCGCTGTCCGGTTTGAGCTTGCCATTCTCGTAGAGCGACCAGATCTCTTTCCCGTAGTCGGTTTCGAGCAGTTCGGGGGCGAAGCGGCCGAAATAGGCGGCGAGGTTGGCGATATCGCGTTCGAGCATCGCGCAGGCATTGTTGTTGGCCGCGGCATCGATCGCCTGGGGCAGATCGATGATCACCGGACCGTCGCGATCGATCAGCACGTTGTACTCGGAAAGGTCGCCGTGCACGATGCCGGCACAGAGCATCCGCACAACCTCGCGGATCAGCTGCGCGTGATAGCGCCGGGCATCCGCGGCGCTGAGCACGACATCGTTGAGCCGTGGTGCAGGCTCGCCGTCCCCGTCGGTCACCAGCTCCATCAGCAGCACACCTTCGTAAAAGTTGTACGGAGTCGGAGCGCGTACCCCCGCATCGGCGAGGCGGTACAGGGCGTCGACTTCGGCGTGTTGCCAGGCCGCTTCCTGTTCTTCGCGGCCGTAGCGCGAGCCCTTGGCCATCGCCCGGGCCTGGCGGCTGTTCTTGATCTTGCGCCCTTCCGTATAGGCGACGGCCTGACGGAAACCCCGCTTGTTGGCTTCCTTGTAGACCTTGGCGCAGCGCAGCTCATCGCCACACACCACGACATAGACCATCGCTTCCTTGCCGCTCATCAGCTGGCGGACGACTTCGTCGACCAGTCCATCGGTCACCAGCGGTTCGATTCGGCTCGGGATCTTCATGGGTTCAGGCCTGGGGGCATGGTTGGCTCACGATGGCGTTCGGGCGCCGGAGGAGGAGGAGGGCGTTCAGCATACCGGCAGCAGTGGCTGCGCGCTTTACAGCGTCACCGCGGTCGGGTCGAGCCGCGAAGTCCAGGAATCTTCAAGCACCAGCGCAAAGGGATGGGCGGCTCCCCGGAGCGAGATTGCGATGCCGTAGGGGCGGGAATTGACCGAGACGATCGCGCCCTGGCGAAGGTCGGCGCCAGCGGTCTGCCCTGCCGGCAGGAAGAGATAGACGCCGTCCTCGGGGTCTTCGCTCGCGAGTGGCATCAGGGTCAGGCGGGTGTTGGCCTCGGGGGGCGCGTCAGCGACTTCGACGACCCGGTAGTCGCCTTCGTTCAGCGCCACGGCCTTCTCGGAGGCCCGGCTCGACGCGCGCAGCGAATGGGATGCAGCCCGGACGGTCGCGGAGATCGCGCGCGACAGTGCGTGCGACGAAGCCGACAGCGAGCCGCTCTGCGCTGCGACGGGAAACAGAAGCAGGGAAAGGGCAAGCGCGGCAAAGCGGGAGGTGTGTGACATCGCGGAATCGGCAGCAGTGATGATGCTGCGATTTTACTCCGCGAATGACGAATGGTTTGAATCCAGAGCGGATGCCGATCGGAATCCGCTCTGGAGAGGGGGCAGAAAAAACCGCTCAGTTGAATGCGTTCTGGATTTCCGGGCTGTTCAGCAGTGTTTCGAGCTTCTGCGTGAAAGCGGCCGGGACGGCTGTCTTGGCGTGTCCCGGAGGATTGATGGCGCTGCCGCCGAGGTTATCCTTGCCTTGAATCTGTTTCTCGGCGAGGACCTTGCCCTGGGAATCCTGAACCGTGGCGATCAGGTTGTAGCCGAGCGTGGTGTTCGTCCAGGTGTCGCTCTTCCATTCGATCATCCGGACCAGCAACAGGCGATCGGCTTTGGTCGCAACGAGCTGCTTCTGGACGGCGCTGAGGCTGTCATGCGAGGTGATGCTGGCCGGGATCGGGGTGAAGCCGCGCTTCTTCAGGCCCGACGAGATCGCCGTGGTGAAATCGTCCGCCAGAGCCTTGCCGGAAGAGGTTGTGACGTCGAAGGGATTGCCGAATCCGCCCCGCGTCAGGCCGACAAAGCTCTCTGACTTGCTGCCGGAAACGACGAAATCCCGCTCGTCGTGCGTGGCGAGGCCGACCTTCTTGTCGCCACCCGCGGCGATCTTGATGTCCGCATCGCGGTAAGCGTGGGTGTTGCCGACCGCGCAGCCGCTCAGTGCAAGGATGCAGGCCAGCAGCCAGGCGGTCTTCAGGTGTTTATCCATTCCCTTCATCGATCTTCCTTTAGTTTGTCTTTTGTGGTGTGGGTGCGGGGTAAGCCGCTGTGCGGATTGTGGTCCCCCGACCAGGCAGTGACAAGATGTTCATGAAGGTCCGGTACGAACTCCCGGCCGGATCACATGGGCGATGTGGTCGTTTTTGGGCTGGCTCAAACCGACGCGAGCCTAGCCCGCGCTGATGTCAGCGCTCGTCGGGGGCGGCGTGAGTTTCGTGCACCTGATGCGCAATGCCCAGCGCGGCCGCAATCTCGTGCTTCGCGTGCGCGGCGAGGTGGGCTCGTTCGTGGCGGGCGTCGATCGCGGGCAGCACCGTGACTTCGGCGACCAGCCGGTCGGCGAGGGCGATCGCGCGCAGGCATTGCCAGATCGTGATGTCGCCGTCGTAGGCGGCGGCGGGGCTGATCGCGTGGCGGGCATCGCGGTAGCGCAGCGCGACCGGCACGACCGGCACTTCGGCATCGACCGCCGACTGGAGCAGCGCTGGCCGGAAAGGCAGCATGTGGCTGCCGTCGGTCGTCGTGCCTTCGGGGAAGACGACGATCGCCGCCCTGGCGCGTAGCGCATCACTCAGCGCTTCGGCGGTACGGTGCGCGGCGCGGCGGTTGCCGCGCTGGATGAACAGGGTCTCGGAGCGTGCGGTCAGCCAGCCCAGCACCGGCCAGCGCCGGACTTCCTCCTTGCAGACGAAGGCGCAGGGGCGAACCGCGTTGATCGCGTAGATGTCCAGCCAGGAGATATGGTTTGCGACGATCAGCACGCCACCGGCGGGCACCTTGCCCTGCACTTTCAGCCTGACGCCGAGGTGGCCCAGGATCTGTCGCGACCAGTTGCGCTTGGCGCGGCGCTGGGAGGCGAGGCTGCGGCGCGGGAAAGTCGTCGCAACGATCAGGCAGCCCCAGAGGATGTGGAGCAGGACCAGGGTCAGGCGCCAGGCGGCGCGGATTTGTCGGAGCACGGCAGTCGATTCGCGAACCGGTTGATCGGTGCCGGGCGCATCGGGTCCGGCCTTGACCTGACGCAGCGGGAATGGGATCACGATGGCCTTGAGGCGGTGGGTCGCGCCGCGCAGGCGTCGTTCAGCCGGTTTTCGCTGGGTGAGCAGGTGTCGCGTCATTGTAGCGTGCAAGCAGAGCGCACCGGGATTCCGGCGCGCAATGCCAGTGAAGCGCGAAGGGCTCAGGCCGCCTGGCGCTCGAAGAAGTGGCGGGCGTAGCGCTGTTCGGCGCGCGCCATCGGCAGCAGAACGAGCAGGTCGGCCGTGTTGAAATCGGGATCCCAGGCCGGTTCGCCGCAGATCATCGCGCCGGCGCGGACATAGCCTTTGATCAAGGGCGGCAGATCGGCTTTCGTGCCGTCGGCCAGCGCTTCGAGCGGCAGGCGCAGGCGCGGGAAAGCGCTCCACTCGGCCGGTGCGCGGTAGGGTTCGAGCTGCTGGTAGATTGCGGCAGCGGCGTGGCCTCCGTCGCTCATGCCTATGCTCGCGCAGCCCATCAGGTAGTCGTAGCCGTTTTCCTGCATGAACCGGGCGAGGCCGGACCAGAGCAGCGCGATCGTCGCGCCGGTGCGGTAGTCGGGGTCTATGCAGGAGCGCCCGACTTCGACGAGGCGTTCGCGGATCAGGTGAAAGCGGGTCAGATCGAATTCGGTTTCGGAATAGTAGCTGCCGACGCGGCGGGCGGCCTGCGGAGTCAGGATGCGGTAGGTGCCGACGATGCGGCCGGCGGCCTCGTCGCGGACGATCAGGTGTTCGCAGTAGGGGTCGAAGAGATCGCGGTCGACTCCGGCTTCGCGCGAAGAGAGGCGGGCGCCCATCTCGTCGGCGAAGACGCGCCAGCGCAGCTTCTGCGCTTCGCGGACTTCGGTCGGGGTGCTGGCCAGGCGAACCTGGAGGTCGCGGGTCCGGTGTCGGGTCGGGCGGGTTTCGAGGTTCAACATTTATCTTTTCCTTTTCGCTTATCCTGGCGGAGGACTCTAAAATCCGTCCATTGCCGACACATGACACGGCGGTGACTGGCGCGTGACAGCGAAAAGGCCGCCCAATATTCACGATGAGCAACAAGATCCCCTCGACTCCCGTCAATCGCCTGCTCAAGAGCCGTGGCGTCGCCTTTACCGAGCACCCCTACGCCTACGTCGATCACGGGGGAACCCGGGTGTCGGCCGAAGCGCTGGGCGTGCCCGAACACCAGGTGATCAAGACTTTGATCATGCAGGACGAGCATGCTCATCCGCTGGTGATCCTGATGCATGGGGACAGGGAGGTCTCGGTCAAGAACCTCGCGCGTGCGATAGGCGTCAAGCACGTCGAGCCCTGCAAGCCCGAGGTGGCCGAACGCCATACCGCGTACCGGGTCGGAGGCACTTCGCCTTTCGGAACCCGCAAGAAGATGCCGGTCTATGTCGAGAGAAGCATCCTCGAACTCGAGAAGATCTACATCAATGGAGGTAGCCGCGGCTATCTGGTCGGGATTTCTCCCGCCGATCTGGTTGCGCTGCTCGAACCGGTTCCGGTGGATGCGGCGACCGACTGATCACCAGGGCGGGCGGGCTGGCGAGGATTCGGTGTCGAGCTCTCCGGCGATGTAGCCGTGCAGGTGTTTGATCGTGGTCTGCTGCTCGGCGATCAGCGTTTTGACGACGTCGCCGATCGAGACGATGCCGATCACCGAGTCGTTCTCGACGACGGGCAGATGGCGGACGCGCTTTTCGGTCATGATCGCCATGCACTCTTCGACCGTCCGCATCGGCGCAATCGTCAGCACTTCCTGGCTCATCAGTTCCGCGACCGCGGTGGCGCGCGAGCTTCTCCCCTGCAGCGCGACCTTGCGGGCGTAATCGCGCTCGGTGAAGATTCCGAGCAGCGCTTGCCCGCTCATCACGAGAACCGAGCCGACATCGTGCTTCGCCATGATCGTCAGCGCATCGAAGACGCTGAGTCCGGGATCCACGCTCAGGGTTTCCGTGGTCTTTCCCTGCAGAATCTGCCTTGCCGTTTGGCTCATCGCTCGTCTCCGGATGCGCCGGGATCGGCGCTCACTCAATCTGGCTCGACTCGGTCAAAAGCTCAAGTTTTCGCTGCTGAACTGCCTGCCTAGGTCAAGCTTTTGGCTTGAGCGTGCGGATACACTCTGGTGACCGGCCGTTCCCGTGATCGACTCACCAGGTATGACGATGAACTTGCGCCAAGAAGAGCTACTGGTCCGTGAGGATGACGCGCTGCGTTTCCTGCAGCTGACCTCCCGCTTGCTGCTGCAGTACAACTTTCGTTCCGAGCTGATCAAACGCAAGATAGCGCTCGCGGCGAAGCATCTGGGCGTCGCTGTTCAGGTCTTCGTGGCTTACCGCGGAGTGACGCTCTATGCAGAGGACGGACAGCAGCTCCACGCGCAGGCGAGCGAGTTCCGCATCAACGTCGCGGTCAGCACCGAGGTCAACTGGATTCTCGAGAGGCTGGGGCGGGGCGAGCTGAGCCTTGCCGAGGCGACGGTTGCGATGTCCTCGGTCGAAGCGCGGGCGTCGCGGCACAACCGTCATCTGGTGGCTTTGATCTTCGGCCTGGCCGCTTCGGCCTTGGCTTGGCTCAACCGTGCGGACCTCGGTGCGATCCTGGTCAGCGGCCTCTCCTCTGGCCTGGGGGTGCTTGCCCGGCTGGCGCTCGCGAGGCATCACCCGGTGCTGTTCGCGATGCCTTTCTCCGCGGCGCTGATCGGCGCGGTGATGGGCGGGACTGTGATCCGGTTGGGCTGGACCGAGACTCCGGGCTTCTGCCTGATGGTCCCGGCGCTGATGCTGGTGCCCGGCCCGCATCTGATCAACGGTCTCTACGACATGGTCGAGAACCACATGCAGACCGGCATCTCGCGGCTGGGGCTGGCGGCCGGCATCCTGGTCGCCGCGGCGATGGGGATTTTCCTGGGCGGCTGGCTGGTGCTGGGCATGACGACCGTCTCGGCTCGTCCCTCCGAGGCGGTCCATATGACGCTGGCTCTGGACGTGCTCTTGGCCGGGGTCGCTGCCTGCGGTTTCGGCCTTGCCTTCAATGAACCGTGGAAGGTGCTCTGGATCTCCATCTTCAGCGGCATGCTGGGCCACGGAGTCCGCTTCCTGGCGATGGGCTGCGGTCAGCCTCAGGAAATCGCGACGCTCTTCGCCTGCCTCGTGATCGGCGCGATCGCGGGCGTCGCCGTCGACCGCGGCCGTCTGCCTTTCGCGGCCGTCGCCTTCGCCGGCGCGGTGCCGATGATGCCGGGCTTTCTGATCTACCAGGGGTTCGAGGGCGCGATGCTGATCGCGAGGAGCGGCGCCGCCACCGACCCCGCGCTGATCGCCGGCACCCTGGCTTTCCTGTTCAAGGCGGCTTTCGTCGTTGGCTCGATGGCCTTGGGCTTGCTCGCCGGTGGGCGGATCGCGGTTCAGCTCAGCGCGCGCCTTCATTCTTCGCGAGGCGACTCGACGCCCTGAGCGGCGCGGCGAGCAACCGCACCTCTGCCAATGCCGCCGCGTTTCCTTCCTTTGCAAGTTTGGCGACGAGATGCGAGCCAACGACGATGATCTCGGCGACTCCATTGAGCGCCTTGACCTGTTCCGCGCTGCGGATGCCGAAGCCGACCGCGATCGGCTGTGGGCTTTGCGCGCGGATCCTGGCCAGCGCTTTGCCGACTTCTTCGGGCGCGCAGCTCGCCGCCCCGGTCGTGCCGTTCAGGCTGACGTGATAGAGGAAGCCTTTCGCGCCGGGCAGGATCGTCATCAAGCGCTCGTCCGAGCTGGTCGGCGCGCTCATCCGGATCAGCGCCAGACCCGCGGCGTCCGCCGCCCGGCTCCACGGCTCGGCGTGTTCGGGGGGCAGATCGACGAGGATCAGGCCGTCTGCGCCGGCCGCGGCCGCCTCGGCGAAGAAGCTTTCTCCATACTGGAAGACCGGGTTCAGATAACCCATCAGAACGACCGGAGTTGTCGCATCCGTCTCGCGCAGCGCCTGGACCAGTCGCAGCGTCCGAGCGACGGTTTGACCCGAGGCCAGCGCGCGCCGGTGGGCGGCCTGGATCACCTCGCCGTCGGCGACCGGATCGCTGAAGGGCAGGCCCAGCTCAATCAGGTCGGCACCCGCTGCGCAGAGGCCGCGCAGCAGCGCGAGGCAGCTCGAAAAGTCGGGGTCTCCGGCCGTGAAGTAACAGGCCAGGCCGCTGCGGCCCTCGCTTTCGAGCCGGGTAAAAGAGTCACTGAGGCGCTTCATCCTTGTTCTCCGGAAAACTTCAGCACGTTGTCGATGTCCTTGTCGCCGCGACCGCTCAGGCAGACCGCGAGAATCTCGTCCCGCCCCATCTTCGGCGCGAGCATGCGGGCGAAGGCGAGCGCGTGGGCGCTCTCCAGTGCCGGGACGATGCCTTCGCGCCGGGTGAGCCAGTGCCAGGCCGCCACCGCTTCGGCGTCGGTCACGGCCGCGTAATGGACGCGGCCCGCGTCGTGCAGCTGCGCGTGCTCGGGGCCGACTCCGGGGTAGTCGAGACCGGCCGACACCGAATAGGCGTTGCGTATCTGTCCGTCCCCGTCCTGGAGCAGATAAGTCAGGTTGCCGTGCAGCACGCCGGGCCTGCCGCCGCTCAGGCTCGCCGCGTGGTGACCGCTGGCGAGTCCTTCGCCTCCCGCCTCGACGCCGTGGAGGCGCACCCCGGCATCATTCAGGAAGGGATGGAAGAAGCCGATCGCATTCGAGCCTCCGCCGACGCAGGCCACCATCGCGTCGGGCAGGCGTCCTGACTGCTCCAGGATCTGTTCGCGGGTTTCGAGACCGATGATCCTCTGGAAATCGCGGACCAGTCTCGGATAGGGATGGGGACCTGCGCCGGTTCCGAGCAGGTAGTAGGTCGATTCGACGTGGCTGATCCAGTCGCGCAGCGCTTCGTTCATCGCGTCCTTCAAGGTCGCGGTGCCGGCATCGACGGAGCGTACTTCGGCGCCCAGCATCCTCATCCTCTGCACGTTGGGTGCCTGTCGGGCGATGTCCTCGCTGCCCATGTAGATCACGCATTCGCGCTGGAGCAGCGCGCAGACCGTCGCGGTCGCGACGCCGTGCTGGCCGGCTCCGGTCTCGGCGATGATCCGCTTCTTGCCCATCCTGTCGGCGAGCAGGATCTGCCCGACGCAGTTGTTGATCTTGTGCGCGCCGGTGTGGTTGAGGTCTTCGCGTTTCAGGAAGATCCGCGCGCCACCGAGCTCGTTCGACAGGTTTTCGGCGAAGAAGAGCGGGCTCGGGCGGCCGACGTAGTCCTTCAGGATGTGCTGGTAGCGCGCCCAGAACTCCGGGTCGGCGGAGGCTTGCGCGAAAACCCGCTCGAGTTCGTGCAGCGCGGGCATCAGCGTCTCGGGCATGTAGGCGCCACCGAAGCGGCCGAAGAAGCCTTTCGCGTCGGGGCCGTCGCCGCAGGGGGTCGGGGAGGGAGTCATGCGCGTCTCCTGTTGAAGAGGATCTTCAGCTTATGGACTGGAGCCGCTTTGAACCAGCGATGAATTCTTGCAGAATGATGTGAATAAAATTCACATGATCCAGCGATGCGCCGCCTCCCACCTCTGAATGCCCTGCGTGTTTTCGAAGCCGCCGCGCGGCGTGCGAGTTTCACGGCCGCGGCCGATGCGCTGTGCGTCACGCACAGCGCGGTCAGCCACCAGATTGCGCAGCTCGAGCGTTGGTTCGGCTGCGAACTCTTCGTCCGCCTCCCGGGCGGGATCCGGCTCAGCGCGGCCGGTCAGGCGCTGCAGGCGATCGCGGGCGAAGCCTTCGCTAGGCTGGAGGCGGGATGCGCGGGGATCGCCGCCGAAGCCGGGGTCGCCGAGATCGTGCTCGGCGCGCCGGCGAGCTTTCTCGCGAACTGGCTGATTCCCCGGCTGGCGGGTTTCGAGAGGACTCATCCCGAGATCCGTCTGAGCTTGCAGACTTGCTCCAGCGAAGAGGATCTGCGCAAGGGAAAGGTCGATGCACTGATCGCGAGCTTCACCGAGGCGCCTCGTCAGATGCGGCTGACGCCGTTGTTCGCCGAGCGGACGGGGCCGGTCTGCGCGCCAGCCCTTCTGCCCGGCATCTCTGATGTCCGGGGGCTGCTCGGGCTGCCTTTGTTGCATACCGAATCGAAGCCGGCCGCCTGGGCGCAGTGGGCGGAGAGTCAGCTGGTGGCGAGCAGCGACTTCGCGTCCGGAAGGCGATTTGAGCATCTCTCGCTGATGATCGAGGCCGCCGCCGCGGGAATGGGCGTTGCGATCGCGCCCGAACTGCTGGTCGAGCGGGAGATCGCCCTGGGGCGGCTCGTCGCGCCTTTCGGCTTCGCGCCGAGCGGCGCGAGCTTTTCGCTGTGTCTGCCGGTGGGCGGAATCGGTGCAGCGCTCGCGGCGCTGCGCGAGTGGCTGGTGGAGGAGGGGGAGCGGGCGGCCATTCCCGTTTCAGAGCGGTCGAAGGCGGGTGTCAGCGCAGCGGACAATCCCTGAATTCTCCAAATGTGGCCATCTTCCTTCATTGTTGGCGCGGTCTGCGCACATGCATAATGGTTAGCGGCTCCGCGCCAAGTCGAATTTGACGATAAACAATTCCGTGAATAGAAACGATAAATTATGAACAGGAACGCTCGACGCTTGATCTGCATTCTGCTGATCTGGTCCGGAAGTGCAGTTTCCGGGCCTCTTCAGGTCGAGTCGCGCACCATGGTCTGGAATAAGCAAGAGGTGTCTGGATCGGAAACATCCTGGCCGCGATCGCAATGGGCTGATGGCGATATCAAGATGCCCTATGTCAGGGCCGCCGATCCGCTGCTCGCAGCGCGCATCAACGACATGCTCTACCTGTCGATGACCGATTCGCCGGCTCCGACTCATCCCGGAAAGACTTTTCCTGTGCCCGAAAGCGGCGGCTTGGACGGCTTCGCTTCTCTCGATTTCTCGGTAGAACGGAACGATGACCGGATCCTGTCGATCTCCATCGGAGGAGAGGGTTGTGGCGCGTACTGCGAGAATTTCTCGAATGAATACAGCTTCGATGCGCATACCGGGCGACGGCTGGAGCTTGACGACCTCCTGACTCCGCAGGGGCTCGTGGCTGCGGGCCAGCGTATTTCCCGGGAGCGCGAGCGTCGGTATCGCGTCCAGATCAAGACGCTGAACCAGGAATTGGCGGCGCTGAAAATGCAACAGAAAGCCGGGAAGAAAGTCGATGTCAGTGACACAGAGGAGCGCCTCGAGCTGAACGAAAACTGTCTCGCAGAAGTACGCAAAGGGGGCGGTAGCGTGCGGGAGGAGGCAATGATGGCTCGTTTTTCCCTGCCGGCAGGGAAGGGGGTGGTTTTCACTTCCGGGCGCTGCAGTAACCACGCCAGCCGTGCCCTCGACGACGTCTACGAGGTCGAAACGAAGCTGTCACGGGAAGAGGTGTCGCCGTGGCTGACCGCCTATGGAAAGAGGTTGTTGCTCGGCGAAGGTCTGGCCGCGGAGCCGGTGAATCCGTTTGGCCTGATCCTCCGTGGCAAGATCGGCTCGGCAGCGGTGACCGTACTGCTACACCGCCCGTATGAGGACGGTTCCTTGAGCGGAATCTACTACTACCAAAAATACCGCAAACCGATCGAGCTCTCTGGCAAGCGGACAGGCAATCGCGTTGAACTCGTCGAGCGGATCGCTGAAAACGAACAGGCCACGATCACGCTGACTGTCAGCCGCGACTCAATCACCGGGCAGTGGCAGGACAAGGGCAAACAACTGCCGATCACGCTGTTCCGCAAATAGGGGGGGGGGAGCACAAAAACAAACAGGACCCGAAGGTCCTGTTTGCGCGCCTGTTTCGGCGCTTCTTTCCGGGTTCTCGGGGGAGAGAAGTTCCCGGTTGGGGGGAGGGGGAAGATCAGGCGCCGGCTTGGCAGCGCTGGGTCATCCAGGCCACCGCGACTTCGCGCGAGGGCAGGCCGCGCGACTGGGCGATGCGGCGGATCTGACCATTCTTTTGTTCGTGGACTTCGGCGAAGAAGCCGTCATTGGCGGCATAGACGCCACCGAAGATGAAGCTGCGGCCTGCGCCGATTTCGAAAACGTCGAGGGGAGTATCAGTCATCTGAGTTCCTTTCACTACTTTGTCGTCTTGTGTGATTCGGATGTTAGAGAAGTCCGTTCCGGCTGGCCAATTGAAGTTTTCGATTCCCATATTGGTTTATTAATAGGAACCAGCGTGGGCCGCTCAGGCGGCGTGCGCGAAGCAGTCCTGGCTCTTCATCCAGGCCACAGCGACCTCGCGCGAGGGCAGGCCCAGAGACCGCGCGACGCGGCGGATCCTGCCGTTTTTCTGTTCGTGGATTTCGGCGTAATAGCCGTCGTTTGCGGCGAAAACGCCGCCAAAGATGTAGTAGGCGCGCCCGGCGCGCACTTCGATGACGTCCAGAGCTTCGTCGTTCATGATCAGCTCCCTGTGGGATTTGATGGGCGTGCGGGTAAGCGCACGTCATGACTATGGGCGAGCCGGGACGAAAAACCCAATTCAGGCTGTCGATCGGAGAATAAGGTTTTTTTGTTCCGCCTTAATGATCCCGTCATCAAGGGGGCGGTCCGGCCGGGGCCGGACCGATCAGGGGTAGAAAGAGGAGAGCGTGTAGCCTGCGGCGCTCTGGCCCATCGCTTCGAAGGTGATCGTGAAGGCGAGGTCGCTGGAGGCTTCGAAAGCCGGGGTCTTGCGTTGAGCGGCGGGGAGCCACTGCTCGGGCGGGAGGACTTTGCGAACCAGCGCCCGGTTGAAGTTGTCGGTCAGCGTGACTTCAAGGTGAGGATAGGCTTGGGCGAAACCGGCGCGGTTGCGCAGCGTGGCGCTCAGCTCGTACTGACCCAGGTGACCGGGGCGGGGATGAAGATCGGACGCTTCGAGGCTGATCTGCTCCTTGACCCGGGGCCAGGGCATCGCGCAGCCGAGCTTCGCGCAGCTCGCCTCAAAGACGGGGCGCAACGCCGGGATCTGCTGGGCGATGTCGTGACGCATCAGGAGCAGGCCTTGAGCCGCGCCGGCAAGCGACAGAACCAGGATGCCGAGAATCCAGGGCCAGCGCATCGGTTGCGCTTCGTGCTCGACCTCCCAGCTATAGGGGTGAGCGACATCGCTGTCGAGAGCGGAGAAGGGCGGTAGCGGCGGCGGGGTTTGCGCTGGCTGGACTGGCGGGAGGACGAAATCGCTGGCGACCGCTTCGGGCGCTTCGAACTGCGTCTCGTCCTCTTCGAAGAGGGCGGGCTCGCCGGGCGACGTGCTTTCCCAGTCGGTTGTCCGGTTCGGTTCGGCTCCGGCGAACGAAGACACGAAAACCGGCTCGGCAGGCTCGGCGACCACCGCCGGCGCAATCCGGTCCGGCGCCACGATGGTGACGGGATCGGAGGTGGCCGAGAACGAGGGCAAGGGGGTGACGACCAGAGTCGCGTCGGGCTGGAAGGTCGGTTCGAGCTTGGCTTGCGGCGCAGCGAAGGAGGGCGGCTGGGAGGCCGGGACATCCCAGCCGAGGACGGTCTCCGCACCCCTGTCCGATTCCGGTGCGATCCGGGTTTCGGGCGAAGGTTCGGAGGCCGGTTCGGAGGCCGGAGCGGGCGATTCCTCTTCCGGCTCCAGGGCGTCGAGGTCGAAGTCCAGATGCGTGCCCAGAGCGTGGGTTGCGGCAGGATCGAGCTCGGGCAGCGGCGGGGCGATTTCGCCGACCGGGGCGATGAAGCTTTCGCGCCTGGGCGGCGGAGTCCAACCGCTTTTGAACGGGTCGCGGATCGGGCTGGGTGTGGCGGGCAGCGCTTCAGGGGCTGCGAGCACGAAAGGTTTTTCGGCTGCAGCCTCCACCGGCTGTTCTCGAGGCGTGGCAAGCGCTTCAGGCTTTGGCGCCTCGACGGGCGCTGCTGGGAGCGGAGCGCTCGTTCGCATCTCGGGCAACGGGGTGGATTCACGCGCAGGCTGTACCGCGGCGTTTCCGGCCGTGAGGTCAATCAGCCCTTCCAGGGCGGAGAAAGGGGCGTGACAGTGGCCGCAGCGGACGCGCCCGCCACGCAGGCGCAGCTGTTCCGGTTTGACGCGGAAAGCGGTGCCGCAGTGCGGGCAGCGGGTCGTCAGCATCTTGCCTGACCCTCAAGGCGAATCCAGCCGTCGTGGGCTTCACCGACGACGAGACGGATATAGGGCTGGTAGGCGGCGATCACCTGTTCCGCTTGCGCTTCGAGCACGCCGGACAGCGCCAGCTTGCCGCCCGGGGCAACGCAGGCGGCGATCGCCGGGGCGAGCACGCAGAGCGGATTGGTCAGGATATTGGCTACGACGCGATCATAGCGCGCCGCGAGCGGGGTGCCGCTGTGCTGCACTTCGATGTCGACGTGGTTGCGCAGAGCGTTTTCGCGCGTCGCTTCGAGCGCCCGCTCGTCGATGTCCACGCCGACGACCTTGCCGGCGCCGACTTTCGCGGCGGCGATGCCGAGGATGCCTGAGCCGCAACCGTAGTCGAGCACGCTGGCGCCGGCCGGGACTTCGTCGAGTATCCACTCGAGGCAAAGGCGCGTTGTCGGGTGCGAGCCGGTTCCGAAGGCGAGGCCCGGGTCGAGTTCGAGGTTGATCGCGGCGGGATCGGGCGCGGTGTGCCAGGACGGGACGATCCACAGCCGTTCGGAGATCTCGATCGGATCGAACTGGCTCTGGGTCAGGCGAACCCAGTCCTGTTCGGCGACTTCGGTGATCGCGAAGTTCGGCACCGCGTCGAGGCCGGCCGCCGCTGCGGCCTGGGCCAGCGCGGAGGCCAGATCGACCGCGGAGTCAAACAGTGCGACGACGCGGCTGTGCTCCCAGAGCGGCTGGGCCGGGTGGCCCGGCTCGCCGAACTGGGGTACTTCAGCTGCAGTTCCGGCGTCGGCATCCTCGATTGAGACCGATACAGCGCCGACATCCATCAGTGCTTCGGAGAAGGCCTCGACGAAACGCTCATCGGTATCCAGCGCAACAGACAACCACATGTATCAGTCCTTCTTCGACAGCCGGGTTTCGAGGTAGTGGATGCTGGTGCCGCCGCGGTTGAAATTGCCGTCGGCGAGCAGCTCCTGGTGCAGAGGGATGTTCGTCTTGATGCCTTCAACGACCATCTCGGACAGCGCGATGCGCAGCCGGCGGATCGCCTGGTCGCGCGTATCGCCGTAGGCGATGACCTTGCCGACCATCGAGTCGTAGTTCGGCGGCACCGTGTAGCCGTTGTAGACGTGCGAGTCGACGCGCACGCCGGGACCGCCCGGGGTGTGCCAGTTCGTGATCTTGCCCGGCGAGGGCAGGAACTTGACCGGATCCTCGGCGTTGATCCGGCATTCGACCGCATGACCGCGGATCACGATGTCCTTCTGCTTGTAGCGCAGAACCTCGCCCGAAGCGACGCGGATTTGTTCCTGGACGATGTCGACGCCGGTGATCATCTCGGTGACCGGGTGCTCGACCTGGACGCGGGTGTTCATCTCGATGAAGAAGAATTCGCCGTTCTCGTACAGGAACTCGAAAGTGCCGGCGCCGCGATAGCCGATGCGCTTGCAGGCCGCGACGCAGGATTCGCCGACCTTGGCGATGATCTTGCGATCGATTCCGGGGGCCGGAGCTTCCTCGATGACCTTCTGGTGACGGCGCTGCATCGAGCAGTCGCGTTCGCCCAGATAGATCGCGTTGCCGTGCTCGTCGGCCAGGATCTGGATTTCGACGTGGCGCGGATTTTCGAGGTATTTCTCCATGTAGACGACCGGGTTGCCGAAAGCCGCCTGGGCTTCGGCGCGGGTGGTCGTGACCGCCTGGAGCAGCGCGCCTTCGGTGTGCACGACGCGCATGCCGCGTCCGCCGCCGCCTCCGGCCGCCTTGATGATGACCGGGAAGCCGATTGCGCGTGCGGTCTTCGTGATCTCCTTAGGGTCGTCGGAGAGTGCTCCGCCCGAACCAGGCACGCAGGGTACGCCCGCTTCAATCATCGCCTGCTTGGCCGAGACCTTGTCGCCCATCAGGCGGATCGTTTCGGCGCGCGGGCCGATGAAAGTGAAGCCGGACTGTTCGATCCGCTCGGCGAAGTCGGCGTTTTCCGACAGGAAACCGTAACCGGGGTGGATCGCCTCGGCGTCGGTGACTTCGGCGGCGGCGATGATCGCCGGCACGCTCAGGTAGCTCTGCGCCGACGCTGCGGGGCCGATGCAGACCGACTCGTCGGCGAGCTTGACGTATTTGGCTTCGGTGTCGGCTTCGGAGTGCACTGCCACCGTCTTGATGCCCAGCTCTCGGCAGGCACGCAGAATCCGCAGCGCGATTTCGCCGCGGTTCGCAATCAGTACTTTTTCAAACATGAGGTCGATCTTCTCGGTGAAGGGGAAGAGGCAAGGGAAGGCCTGGCTGGGCCTCCCTCCCTTCGGTTCAGCCGATCACGAACAGCGGCTGGCCGTACTCGACCGGCTGGCCATTTTCGACCAGGATCGCCTTGACCGTGCCGGCAACGTCCGACTCGATCTCGTTCATCAGCTTCATCGCTTCGATGATGCACAGCGTGTCGCCCGCGGCGACGGTGTCACCGACTTCAATGAAGTTCTTCGCGTCGGGCGACGAAGAGCGGTAGAAAGTGCCGACCATCGGCGACTTGATCGAAGCGCCTTCCGGTTCAGCCAGGGCTGCGGCGACCGGTGCCGCAGCCGGTGCGGCGGCGACCGGCGCGGGAGGCGGCGCGTAGTAGTTCGCGACGGGGGCCGCGTTGCCGGCATGTTTGGCGATGCGGACTTTCTCTTCGCCCTCGGTGACTTCCAGTTCCGAAATTCCGGATTCCTGGACGAGGTCGATGAGTTTCTTCAGTTTACGCAGGTCCATAGTGGCTCCCATTCAATGCATCGCGCCGCCCGACGCGGGGGCGGCGGCGCGTGCGCAGTTCAGTTGTGGCCGAGTCGGCCCAGGGCGGCTTCCAGCGCCAGCTTGTAGCTGTCCGCTCCGAGTCCGCAGATCACGCCGATCGCGATATCGGAGAAATAGGACTGCCGGCGGAAAGCCTCGCGTGCATGGATGTTCGACAGGTGGATTTCGATGAACGGAATCTCGACGGCCGCGAGGGCGTCGCGCAAGGCGACGCTGGTGTGCGTGTAGGCTCCTGGATTGAGCAGGATGAATGCAACACCCTGGCTGCGTGCAGCCTGGACCCGGTCTATCAGTTCGCCTTCGTGATTGCTCTGGAAGGATTCGAGCGCAACGCCGGCTGCGCGCGCGCGCGCCTCCAGCGCGGAGTGGATGTCCGCGAGCGTTGCATGCCCGTAGATCGCAGGTTCGCGGGTTCCGAGAAGGTTCAGATTGGGGCCGTGCAGCACCAGGATTCGGGGCTGATCGGGGGCCTTCTCCGTGCGCTTCTTGCTGTGTTTTGCCGTCACCATGCCGGCAAGTTTGCCGCAAATCGTCGTCTGTGACTACCTTTGCCGTGCATGCGCGCGGTTGCAATCTGCAACAAAACGCTGATAAAGCCTGATTTTTCGAGGGTTTCGGCGAAGTTCTGCCATTCACTCACTTTTGGCTGTTCCGGGCCGCGCACATCGCCTCGACGGCGGAGATGCGGACGCGTTCGCCACCGTTGCGGCGCGGCATCCGGTCGGCAAAGGGGCCGTAGACGCAGAGCTTGACCGGAACCTCATCCCAGTCGAAGACGAGGATCGCTTCCGGCGCGTCGGGGCCGGGGCGGCGGATCTCGCGATGCTCATAGACGATTCCGCGGTTCAGCAGCGCGATCTCGACTTCCTTTGCGCTGTCGGCGAACAGGTCGATCTCGACTTCGGAAAAGCCGTTCGCGGTGCCATCGAGGGCGGCTCCGGTCAGCGCCGGCCGCCAGGCCGGGAATAGGCGCATCAGTTCCAGCGCCGTCTCTCGCATCATCGCGAGCCGCTCATCGTCCTCGTCGTCGTGGATCAGCGCTTGATAGTCGCGCAGCGCATCCTCGATCTCGGCGCCGCTGGGCATGACTTCCCCCCTGGTCACTCCGAGCTGCCGGGCGGCCTTGCGTTTGGCGAGGCCGTAGTCAGTGATCCCTTCTTCGGAGATCAGACGGGCGGCGAGGGCGGCGATGTGCTGGCGCAGACTGTTGTGCACCGGGACGTCGCAAGGGGACATGGCGGGCGCTCCAGGCGATGCCGTCCGGACGGAGGCCCGGGTCGGCTAGAATTGCGCTTCATTCTACACATCCGCGCCGGATCCGTTCCTGCGCCGCAAAGCTGTCATGCACATCCACATTCTGGGCATCTGCGGTACCTTCATGGGCGGGATCGCCCTTCTGGCCCGAGCGGCCGGTCACAAAGTGACCGGTTGTGACGCGAACGTCTATCCGCCGATGAGCACCCAGCTTGAGGCGCAGGGCATAGAGCTGATCGAAGGCTATGGCCCCGAGCAGCTCGAACTGGGCGCTGACCTGTGGGTGGTCGGCAACGCGGTCTCGCGCGGCAATCCGCTGCTCGAAGCGATCCTCGACCGGGGGCTTCCCTATACATCGGGGCCGCAGTGGCTATCCGAGCACATCCTGCCCGGCAAGTGGGTTCTTGCGGTCGCCGGCACCCATGGCAAGACGACGACTTCGTCGCTGCTCGCCTGGCTGCTCGAAGACGCAGGTTTGAATCCCGGCTTCCTGGTCGGCGGCGTGCCTCAGGACTTCGGTGTTTCGGCCCGGCTGACCGATTCGCCTTTCTTCGTCATCGAGGCCGACGAGTACGACACCGCGTTCTGCGACAAGCGCTCGAAGTTCGTCCATTACCGGCCACGGACCGCGATCCTGAACAATCTCGAATACGACCATGCCGACATCTTCCCGGATCTGGCTGCGATCGAAACCCAGTTCCACCATCTGGTGCGGATCCTTCCCCGTCAGGGGCGGATCGTCGCGAACGGTCGCGAAGAGAGCCTGAAGCGGGTCATCGCGCGCGGCTGCTGGAGCGAAATCGAGTGGTTCGGCGTCGATCAGGGCTGGAACGCGTGTGAAGGGGACAGCGTCGAGCGCGCACGCTTCGCTCTGGCCGGTCAGACGCTTGGCGAAGGTGAGATCACGCTCGCCGGCGAGCACAACCGGATGAACGCGCTCGCCGCGATCGCCGCGGCCCGCCACGTCGGCGTCCGGCCGGCGGATGCGATCGCCTCGCTCGCCCGCTTCAAGGGCGTCAAACGGCGGCTCGAAGTGCGCGGAACGGTTGGCGGAGTCACCGTCTATGACGACTTCGCCCACCATCCGACCGCGATCGCGACGACGGTCGCCGGGCTGCGCCGCCGCGTCTGCGGTGGCCGCATCCTCGCGGTGCTGGAGCCGCGCTCGAACACGATGAAGCTCGGCACGATGAAGGACAAGCTGGCCGCCAGCCTTGCCGAGGCCGACCAGGTCTATTGCTATGCGCACAATCTCGGTTGGGATGCCGCTACGGCCCTCGCGCCCCTGGGGGCGAAGGCGCACAGCTTCGACGATCTGGACGCGCTGGTGGCCGAAGCGGTGGCCGGTGCGAAGAGCGGTGATCACCTTCTCGTGATGAGCAACGGCGGCTTTGGCGGAGTCCATCAGAAGCTGCTCGACGCTCTGGCGAAGCCCCCGGTCGGAGACTGACACATTTCCCAACTTCGCTTACACATTGCGATGCGTTCACGGTCAGCGCGGCCGTGAGCTGCGGCGTTGTGTGGGGACGAGTTCCCGTCTGCCGGATGCGAAGATGAAAAAGCTGATCAGTCTTTCCCTGTTTGCGTTGCTCACCGCCTGCGCGGCGCCCGATCCCTATGCTTACGCCCGTCACGAGGATCCCGACGCGGTCTGGCGGGCGAGCCATGGGCGGATCACCGCGATGGAGCGCGTCGAACAGGCTGTGCCCGTCGCTCCACGTCCTTCCGAGCAGACTTCGGGGGCCGGAGCGGTTCTAGGGGGCGTCGTCGGCGGTGTCGTCGGCCACCAGGTGGGCCGTGGCAGCGGCCGCGATGTCGCGACCGCGGTCGGCGTGATCGCCGGCGCCGTGATCGGCAATCAGGTCGAGGAGCAGAATGCGCGCGCTCGCGCCCCCGAGTACGACGAGCCCCCTGCCGCGATGCGCTCCTGGTACAAGCTGACGATTCAACTCGACAACGGTGGCCAGCGCATCGTCTCCCAACAGGAGATCGGTCGCCTTCTGGTCGGCGATCGGGTTCGCCTGGTCAGGGGCCGTGCCTATGCCGAGCAGGGCCAGCCATGAACCCGGGACTTGACGAGGAGCGCGCAATGAAGCGCATTCGAGAGTTTTTCCTCCGTACCGCTCTTGTTTTCGCGCTGGCGGTCGGTTTTGTCGGCGCGGTTGAAGCGGCCGATCCTCCGGGCCGGATAGGCCGGATTGCACTGATCTCGGGTTCCGTCGAAACCTGGTCGCCCGGTGACAAGAACTGGGCCGCGGCGAGCCTGAACAATCCGCTCACGTCAGGCTGGGCGATCTGGGCCGACCGCGATGGCCGGGCCGAGATCCGGATCGGCAGTTCCGCCGTCCATCTGGCCGGGGATTCCCAGGCGAACTTTACGCGGATCGACGATCAGGCTGTCCTCGTCGAGGCCGCGCGCGGGTCGTTCCGAGCCAGGGTGCGCAGCCTCGGCGAGAACGACCGTTTCCTGCTCGGTGCTGACGGGATTCAGTTCGAGGTGCGCCAGCCCGGCGACTTTCGGCTCGACTTCGACCCCAATCGCCGCCGCGCGACTCTGCGGGTCTTTTCCGGGCAGATCCGCATCCTCGGCTTCGGCGAGCAGATGGATCTGGTCGGTGGCCAGCAGGCCGAGATCGATACCGCGTCGCAGCGCTTCGTTAGCCTGGGCGCCGCGACGCGCAATGCTTTCGACTCCTGGGTCGATGGTCGCAACCGCGAACAGGACAGCCAGGCGTCCGCACGTTACGTCTCGCCCGAGATGACCGGCGTCGAGGCGCTCGACGATCACGGACGCTGGGAGAGCAGTGCTGACTACGGGCCGATCTGGTATCCGCGCGTCGCGGTCGGCTGGGCGCCCTATCGCTTCGGTCACTGGGCCTGGATAGGGCCGTGGGGCTGGACCTGGATCGACGATGCCCCCTGGGGCTTCGCACCTTTCCACTACGGCCGATGGGTGGACTTTCACGGCCGCTGGGGCTGGGTTCCGGGTCGCTACGAGCGCCGCCCGGTCTATGCGCCGGCCCTGGTCGGTTTCTACGGCGGCGGCCCGCACGTCGGCGTCAATGTCAGCATTGGTGTTGGCAATGTTGGCTGGTTCCCGCTGGGGCCCGCCGAGGTCTACCGCCCGGCCTATGGAGCCAGCATCAACTATGTGCGGCAGGTGAACGTCTCCCACGTCACGAACGTGACCAACATTACCAATGTCTACAACGTTCGTCCGGGGCAGCCCGGACCGATGGACTCCTATCGCTATGCGCGCCGACCCGACGCGGCGACCTTCGTGCCGGGCGCCGTGTTCTCCGGGGCGCGTCCTGTCGGCCCGGCCTTCCGGCCGGTCGATCGCGGCCAGATCGGCAACATTCCGGTCGCCCAGCGTCCGGTCCTGCCGGAACGTCCGGTCGGCCCGTCGCCTTGGGGCGCTCAGCCGGCGAGGCCTTCGCCGCGGCAGAACGTCCCGATGCCGTCTCAGCCTTCCCGGCCCGAGCCTGCGCGCGGCGCCGATGGCGCTCAGCGTCCATGGGGGCGGTCCTCCGACGAAGCGGGGCACCGGGCTCCGGACAAAACGATCCCGGCGGCGCCGACGATGAGGCCGCTGAACGACGGTCGCCAGCCCGTCCATGAACCCAATCCCGCGGTGCAGGGGCGGGACGATTTTCGTCGCGACGATCCGCGCGCTGCCGGCCGGCGTTCCGATTCCGGTCTCGACAACCGGCCGGGCTCACGCCCGCTCCCCGCAGCGCCGACGCAGACGGTTCCGACCCAGACCGTGCCTGCCCGCGAGGTGCGCATCCGGGAGTCGATTCCGCCTACGGCGCCGCGCGCTCAGGACGCTTCCCGCGCCGCTCAGCCGAGACCGTCCCAGACCATCGAGACTCCGCGCGCGCCGGAACGCGCCCAAGCCCCGCACGAAGTCAGGAATCCGAACGAAGGTCGGCAGGTCCGTCCGATCGAACGCGAAAACCAGAGGATGGAAAGGGAGGAGCGCCGCGATCAGCGGATCGAGCGCGATAACCGAAGCAACAACCGGATGATGCAGTGACGGAACAGCGGATCGCCCGAAAGGGCGATCTGCTTTCTAATTGCCGATGAAGTTTTTGACGTCGGCGCAGAAGCGCTCGCGGCATTCGTCGTGCAGCGTGTGGCCAGCGCCTTCATAGATCAGCAGGCTCGTGTTCGGGTTGCGCTCCTTCATCGCGAGGATGTTGGCGGTGTTGCTGGCCCAGCTCTTGGTGCCGTGCAGCAGCAGGATGGGACAGGTGATCGCGTCCCATTGCGGCCAGTGGTCTCCGTTCATCTGCCGCTGCGAGACGACCATGCCGTCGTAGTCGAAGAGGTAGCGCCATTTGAGTCCGTCGTAGCGCAGGCTCTCGGTGAAGTAGGGCTCGAAGTCCATCCCGATCGCCGCGAGCGCCTGCTCCACGTCGAGAACCGTGGCGAACTCGCGGGGCAGCTTGAGGACCCATTCGTTCGAGCAATCGACCTCGGTGCCAATGTCCTCGATGATCAGCCTGCTGACATTTCCGTATCGGGCCGCGAAGGTATAGGCGTTGATTCCGCCCAGCGAGTGCCCGAGCAGAGCGGGATCGCTGATCTGTTCGTGAGCGATCAGCGCCGCGAGGTCATCGACATAGTCGTCGGTTCGGTAAGTCGGGAAATGCTCGCTCAGACCATGGCCGCGCTGATCGAGAAGCAGCAGCCGGCCGTCGTGGACGTGCTGCATGAACGAGAACATCGCGGCGCAGCCGAAATGACCGTGCAGGCAGATCAGGGTCGGGCCGGCGCGCTCGTTGTCGAGATAGGACAGCGTCTGGCCGCCGACTTGCAGAGTCTTTCTTTGCATCGGATTTCGTCCGGGGCGTTGCGGGAGCCTGAAAGTATAAATCCTCCCCTGCGCGCTTTACTCGAAGCGGTAGCCGACTCCGTACATCGCCTTGATCGGCTGGTAGTCCGGGGCGGCGGCTTCGATCTTGCGGCGCAGCTTGCGGATGTGGCTGTCCACGGTGCGCTCGGTGACGACGCGGTCGTCGCGGTACATGCCTTCGATCAGCTGGGCGCGCGTGAAGAGGCGGCCGGGGCGGGAAGCGAGCTGGCGCAAGAGCTGGAATTCGATCAGCGTCAGCCCGAGATCCTGCTTGCCCCACAGCGCGCGATAGGTGTCCTCGTCGAGCGTCAGGTGGGTCGGCTCGGGCGCGGGAGACGGTGCGGCGCGGCGCAACACGGTGCGGATGCGGGCGACGACCTCGCGGGGGCTGAACGGCTTGCAGATGTAGTCGTCGGCGCCCAGCTCCAGCCCCAGCAGGCGATCGAACTCATCGGTGCGCCCGCTCATGATGATGATGGGCAAGGACGAGCGGCTGCGGATCTCTCTGCAGATGTCCATGCCGGTTCGTCCCGGCAGGGTCAGGTCGAGCAGCATCAGTTCGGTCGGGTTGTTTGCGAGCCAGGAACTGACTTCGTCACCGCGCTTGAGCCAGACTGGCGTGAAGCCATCGGCAACCAGGTAGTCCTTGAGCAGTCGGGCGATCATCGGATCGTCTTCGACGACGAGTATCGGGTGGTTCATCAACAGGGTCTCCCTTCGCTGACGGGGAAATGGATTTGCCAGAGCAGGCCTCCCAGGTTGCTGTGCCTGGCCGAAAGCTTCGCTCCGTGGGCTTCGGCGATCGAGCGGGCGATGGCGAGGCCCAGGCCGTTGCCGTCCTTTCGGCGCAGCGAGGCGTCCGCGCTGCGGTAGCGTCGCTCGGTCAGCCGGTCGAGCTCGGCGTCGGTGACCCCGGGCGCGGAATCCTCCCAGGCGAGCTTCCAGTTTGTGGCTTCGCGTTCGATCCGGATCCGGATCTGCCCGGGGCTGTCCGTATAGCTCAGGCTGTTGTGCAGAAGGTTGCCGAAGAGCTGGACGAGGCGGGTCGAGTCACCCTGGATCCAAACGCCTTCCGGGAGCGAGAGTTCGCAGGCAAGGCCTGCCTCCTCTATCGCCAGACGGTGGCTTGCGATCAGTCGCGTGAGCAGAGGATCGAGCGCAACCGGAACGCTCTGGCAGGCGAAGGCCGCGGGGGCAGCCAGCGCGAGCAGGTGAAGGTCCTCGACCGACGCGGTGAGGCGTTTCAGATCTTCGCCCAGCGAGCGCAGATTGTCGGGGCTGGCCGGATGGATGCCGTCTTCGATCGCTTCGATCTTGCCGCGCAGCACGGTCAGCGGGGCACGCAGCTCGTGTGAGATGTCGGCGATCCGCTCCTGTCTTGTCTTGCGGCTAGCATCCAGCGTCTCGGCCAGAACGTTGAACTGCCTGGCGAGCTGGCCGAATTCATCGCCGCTGTGCACTGGGATGCGGACCCCGGATTTGCCACTGGCCAGCGAGTTGGTGCCGTGGGCGAGCTCTCCGATCGGTCTGCCAATCCAGCGGGCGATTCCGGCCGCGCCCAGGCCGGAGGCGATCAGCAGGGCCAGCGCGACCGTGGCAAGAGTTCTTTGCTGCTGTTCGGAGAATGCCTGCTCGGCGGCCGCAATCGCAAAGCCGGGCGCGGGTATCACACCCAGATAACCGACCGTCCTGCCTTTCGCGACGATTGCGATCCGCGCCAGATTCGCGGGGAAATGCCGGGGGCCGAGCAGGAGCCGGCCTTGCGCGTCCAGAATCAACAGCCGGGGAGGGGGGGCGTCCCGATGCGGGGGGGGAGGGGGATTTCCGGCCATTCCAAAGTCCGGCGCAAGTCTGGCTGCGATCCAGTTCTGGGTTTTGCGATCGGCCAGCAGCGCCGGCCACGAAGGCGTACGCGCATAGGCTTCGCCGAGCGTCGTGGCGATCGGCTGGAATTGTTGCAAATCCTTTTGCTCAAGATAATGCGCGAAGTTGCGCTGAAAACTCCATAGCCCAATTGCATAAAGCAGGGTGAATATTATGACGTTGAGCGTCGCGAGGAGGAAGATCAGTTTGGCGCAGATGCGCGAGAGTTTCATCGGAAAACCTGGGTGTATATCGGACTGTCAAAAAATCATGAATTGTAAGATATGGTAGCGCTTTGCAAGGAAAATGGCTCCCGAGAGAGGGCAGCACCCATTCCCGGGGCAGGGAAACCCGCGAAGAATATGGATGTGGCATCGCCGGGTGAGTAGAGCCGGTTCAGTTTCAGATCATCCTAGCATGGAGATTTCGTGCAAGGATTGCGAAATTCCGGGCAGGCATGTGGCGTCAAAAATATTACCAATGGAGTCACATGCGGTGTGATTCCGCCGATTGAGCGAGAATGTCCGTACCTTTGGATTTATGCGACTGCTGTTCTCTTTTCCGTGTGGGTGAATGACGTGAAAACTCCGATTGCCGTGTGCCTGTGCCTTGTCTTGCTCGAAGGGTGCGTGATTGTTCCCATTCCGGTCCGCGAACTGGTCGAAGGCGCCCGACTCGGTGCCGCGGAGATCGCGTCGGCGACCGACAAGGAAAGGGAGGTCGGGGTGAAAAAAGTCGATGTCCGCAGCGTCTGCATCGAGCTCAATCCGCAGGTCGGCGATGAGGAGGTGCTTCCCGCCCTGCGTGCAAGGATGGAGAGATACGGGGTCACCAGCCGGGTCTTCGACGCGGGAACCGAACCCTCAGACTGCAACGCGGTCCTGAGCTATACGGCGAGCCGAACCTGGGAGAAGGTCTGGTCGGCGGGGGACGAAACCCGGCCGTATCTCGATTCCGCCTTCCTGTCGCTGAGGCGAGGCGGCAAGATCCTGGCGACCGGAGCCTATCCGGGCGGCGGGAAGGAGCCGGGGCGGAAAGCCGCGACCGGCGTCAAGATTTCCTATGCCGTCGATCAGCTGCTGAGCGGAAACCCGAGCGGGACAGCTCAATAGACGTTGATGACGCTGAGGAAGAGCTTCTGCATCATGTTCATCGTCGTCGCGTCGGTCACGATACCCTGACCGATCTGCTCGAGGCGGGCGTCGGCTACTTTCTTCGACGAGATCACGTTCCCGGGGCGGACATCCCGGCGATTGATGATGCCGGTGAAGCGCAGCGCGATCGTCTCGCCGCCGTAAAGGGTTCGCTTGTCTCCGCCGACCATCAGATTGCCGTTCGGCAACACGTCGATGATCGTGACTGTCAGCGTGCCGCTGATCGAACTGTTCTTCGAAACCTGGCCGTTGCCTTCGAAACTGCTGCTGCCTGACGCGTCGGCATTGAGGTTGAGCAGGGTCCTGAGCAGACCGCCGACCCCGGTCACACCGGGGCCTTTCGCCGCGACGCTGCTCTTGTTGTCGACCTTGGTGACGGTCTTGTCGCTATAGAGCAGGCTTTCCGCGATCTCTATCGTCAGCAGGTCGCCGATCTGATGGGCGGTCGTGTCTTCGAACAGCATCATCGCCGATCCCGAGTGGAACAGCGAGCCGTTCGGCTCGGGCGCGGTGCGGGCGATCGAGGGGCGCGCCGTGGTCGGATTCGTGACCGGAGTCTGGGTGGCGCAGCCGGCCAGCGCGATGGCGAGTCCCAGGGGGATGATCAGAGGTGCGTTCACAGGCGGCTCCGGCAGAGTTGAAAACGACGTGCGAATCTCTCCGCAATTCCGGATAAGCTTGGCTGCGCTTTGCGCAGGAAATGTGCAGGAATATTGAAAGTGAGCGGTCGGCGAAGACGGGGAATACGCCTCGATGGCCGCCAGCGGGATAGAGGTGGCCGTAGCGCGTAGAATCACGTCACCGGCAGCTATGCCGGCACGTCTTCAGGGCGGGGTGAAAGTCCCCACCGGCGGTAGGCGCTTTGATAGCGCGAGCCCGCGAGCGCCGTCATCTGACGGGTCAGCAGAGTCGGTCCAATGCCGACGCCGACGGTCACAGTCCGGATGAAAGAAGGCGAGGGCAGGGCTGGGCACAGCCGCGTCCACGCTTCCCTGAAACCTTCCGTCAACTTGAGGAGTGTTTCATGTTCCCAGCAAGATCTTCTTCCCTTCAACAGGCGATCGCCGAGATCGCCGCCGGCCGTCCGGTGATCCTCGTCGATGATATCGACCGCGAGAACGAGGCCGATCTCGTGATGGCGGCCGAGCATGTGACGCCGCAGTGGATGGCCCGCTTCATTCGCGATTGCAGTGGCATCGTCTGTTTGTGCCTGGATCGAGAGGCCGCCGACCGGCTTGAACTGCCGATGATGACCGCGCACAACACCAATGCGCACGGTACGCCCTTCACGGTTTCGATCGAAGCGCGCGCCGGGGTGACGACCGGAGTTTCGGCCCTGGATCGCGCGACGACGGTGCTGGCCGCGATTCGCGATGGTGCTCAGGCTTCTGATCTGGCGCGGCCCGGCCACATCTTCCCGCTGCGCGCACACGATCGCCGTGTGCTCGGCCGGCGCGGTCACACCGAAGGCTCGGTGAGCCTGGCGGAGCTCGCCGGCCTGAAGCCTGCGGCGATCCTCTGCGAGTTGATGAACGAGGACGGCACGATGATGCGCGGCGCGACGCTCGCCGACTACGCGGCCCGCCACGACCTGGTGATCGTATCGGTCGCCGAGATCGCCGAATATCTGCAACAAAAAGCGGCCTGATAAAGAAAAGGCTCCCGATCGGGAGCCTTTTCATTTGTTCTGGCGGTGGGGCGGATTCGCCCGGACTGTCAGAGGTAGGCGGCGAGCGTGCCCTTCATCTTCTGCAGTGCCTTTGCTTCGATCTGGCGGATGCGCTCGGCGGAGACGCCGTATTCGGCGGCGAGTTCGTGCAGTGTCGCCGCTTCGTCGTCGGCGAGCCAGCGGCGGCGGACGATGGTCCGGCTGCGTTCGTCCAGCGCTTCGAGCGCGGTCTCCAGGCCTTCGCTCTGCAGCCGGTCGCGTTTGCGCGCTTCGAGCCTTTCGGTCGGTTCGTTGCGCGAATCGGCCAGATAGGCGATCGGCGCGACGCGGCCCTCTTCGTTCTCTTCCGGGCCCAGCTCCAGAGCGATGTCGCCGCCCGAGAAGCGGGTTTCCATCTCGCGCACTTCCTCGGGTTTGACGCCCAGAGTTTCGGCAACTTTGCTGACTTCGCCCGGCGTCAGCGTCGAGCTGTCCGCTCTCATGCTGCGCAGGTTGAAGAAAAGCTTGCGCTGTGCCTTGGTCGTCGCGATCTTGACCTGGCGCCAGTTCTTCAGGATGTATTCGTGGATCTCGGCTTTGATCCAGTGGATCGCGAACGAGACCAGGCGGACTCCGCGATCCGGGTCGAAGCGCTTGACCGCCTTCATCAGGCCAATATTGCCTTCCTGGATCAGGTCGCCCTGAGGAAGGCCGTAGCCGACGTAGTTGCGGGCGACCGAGATCACGAGGCGCAGATGGGACATGACCATCTGGCGGGCAGCGTCCAGATCCTGTTCGTCGCGGAGCCGGCGGGCGAGGGCCATCTCCTGCTCTTCGGTGAGCAGCGGGAAGCGGTTCGCGGTCTGGATGTACTGATCCAGGCTGCCGAGGGCGGACGGGACGGGAAAGGCGAGGGACGTTGTCATCGGTTCAGGCTCCAGTAGAGCAGTTGCCGTGATATTAGCACTCGCTGTCAGCGAGTGCTAAACGGCGCTTGGGCTTTGGGTTTCGATTTGTATCGGGGCTGTGGCTTCCTGCACGCGGACCACGACCAGCGTTGTCGATTCGGGCAGGCGCAGGACCCAGCGCAGCGTCGGCGCGGCCCAGGGGGTGTTCTCGGGCAACAGGAAGCGCCTCAAGGCTTCGCGCGACAGTGCCGCCGCGAAGACACGCGGCCCGCCGAGCACCGAAGTGGCGTCGCTGAGCAGCCCCGCCGCCTGCAGCGCGTCGAGGTCGAGCCGGGCGATCGCGCTGTCCAGAACCTGATAGTCCGCGCCGTCACGGGCCAGCGCGACGAGATGGATCTGCGGGTTCGCGAGCGAGTGGATGTCGTGACGGGCGCCGGAGCGCCGGCGATCGAGTGCGCGTTTCATCGCGAGCGCCCGGGCGAGCGCCGTCGCCTGCTCGCTGCCGGAGGCGTAGCGCGCGATCAGGCTCTTCAGTTCTTCGTCGCTGCGCGTCAGGGACTGCCAGGCGGCGAGACAGAGGCGGCCTTCGGCATTGCGCCGAGCCTGCCGCCACAGCGCCGTCAACGCGGCGGCGAGGGCGAGGATCAGCGCGACGAGCGCAGCGATCACTCCGCGATCCTGAAGCAGGCGGCGCGGTGCTCGCCGGCCAGCGCGGTGAGCGTGGGCGCCGAGGCGGCGCAGGACGCATCGGCCTTCGGGCAGCGGGTCCGGAAGGCGCAGCCCGAAGGCGGCGAGATCGGGCTGGGCAGATCGCCTTCGAGAATCTGCAGCGTCTTGTTCCTCTCCTTTCCGGGGTCGGGAATCGGTACGGCCGACAGCAACGCCTGGGTGTAGGGGTGGGCGGGATGGGCGAACAGCGTTTGCGCGTCCGCTTCTTCGACCGTTCGGCCCAGATACATGACCATGACCCGCCGGGCGATGTGCTTGACGACCGCGAGGTCGTGCGCGATGAAGAGCAGAGCGAGGCCGTCTTCCTGTTGCAGATCCATCAGCAGGTTGATGACCTGGGCCTGGATCGACACGTCCAGCGCCGAGACCGGTTCGTCGCAGAGGATCAGCTTCGGTTTGACGATCAAGGCCCGAGCGATGCCGACGCGCTGGCACTGGCCGCCCGAGAATTCGTGCGGATAGCGGTTGATCACATTGGGCAGCAGGCCGACCCGTTCCATGACCCGCGCGACTTCGGACTTGACCGTTTCTTCCGGCGTCTCCGGGCGAAGCGCGCGCAGCGGTTCGGCGATGATCTGACCGATCGTCAGTCGGGGGCTCAGCGAGGACAGCGGATCCTGGAAGATCATCTGGATGTCGGACCTGAGGCTCCGCCAGTCGCGATTCGCCAGGCCGGCGAGTTCGCGGCCCTCGAACTTGACGCTACCCGAGCTGATCGGATTCAGGCCGATCAGCGCGCGCGCCAGCGAACTCTTGCCGCAGCCCGATTCGCCGACGATGCCCAGAGTCTCGCCGGCGGCCAGCGAAAAACTGACACCGCTGACGGCCTTGAGCGTGCGCGCCGGCGACCAGGGCATAGCGCCTTCCCGGCCGACCTGGAAATGGACTTGCAGGTCGCGGACCTCGAGCAGTGCGCTCATCGCTCACCTCCCGCGGCGGCGATTTCGGCGAGGCTGCGGTGGCAGGCGCGGCGGCGCGACGTGGCGAACTGCTGCCTCGGTGCGGGCGCGAGGCAGGACTGATCGCGCATCACGCAGCGCGGCGCGAACGGGCAGCCGGGCGGCAGCGCGAGCAGGTTGGGCGGATTGCCGGGAATCGTCGGCAGGCGAGCGCCGATGGGGGCTTCGTCCATCCTCGGCACCGCGTGCAGCAGGCCCAGAGTGTAGGGGTGGGAAGGGGACGCGAAAATCTCGCTGACCGGCCCCTGCTCCATGACCTGGCCCGCGTACATGACCAGAACCTCTTCGCAGACTCCGGCGATCACGCCCAGGTCGTGCGTGATCATGATTACCGCGGTCGAGAAGTCGCGCCGTAGATCCTGGAGCAGCCTGAGGATCTGGGCCTGAACGGTCACGTCCAGAGCCGTGGTCGGTTCGTCGGCGATCAGCAGTTTGGGGCGACACAGCAGCGCCATCGCGATGACGACCCTCTGCCTCATGCCGCCCGAGAATTCGTGCGGGTACATGGCCATCCTCTTGCCGGCCTCGGCGATCCTGACCGCGTCGAGCATGCGCACCGACTCGGCGAACGCGCTGGCCCTATCCATACCCTTGTGGAAGCGCAGCACTTCGGTTAGCTGTTCGCCGACCGTCAGATAGGGGTTCAGCGAGCTCATCGGATCCTGATAGATCATCGTGATCTCGGAGCCTCGCCGGCGGTTCAGTTCGGCATCGGACAGAGTCAGCAGGTCGACGCCTTCATAGCGGACTTCGCCGCTCGCCCGACCGTTCTTCGCGAGCAGGCCCATCAGCGCGAACGCGGTCTGGCTCTTGCCCGAGCCGGACTCGCCGACGATGCCCAGCGACTCTCCGGCCGCGAGCGAGAAGGAGAGTTCGTTGACCGCGGCGACTTCCCCTTCGGGAGTCGAAAAGCGGACGTTCAGTTTGTCGACTTCGAGCAGTGGTGTGGCGGAACTCATGTCAGCGATCCTTGGGGTCCAGGGCGTCGCGCAGGCCGTCGCCGATGAAGTTGAAACAGAACAGCGTCGTGACCAGGAAGGCGGCCGGGAAGGCGAGCTCCCACGGCGAAGTCTCGATCGCCTTCGCCCCTTGTTCGAGCAGCGCGCCCCATGAGGTCATCGGTTCCTGAACGCCGAGACCCAGATAGGACAGGAAGCTCTCGGACAGGATCATCGACGGCACCAGCAGCGTCGCATAGACGACGACGAGGCCCAGCACGTTCGGCACGATGTGGCGGAGGATGATCGCGAAGTTCGCTACGCCGCAGACCCGTGCGGCCTCGACGAACTCCTTGCGTTTGAGCGACAGGGTCTGGCCGCGGACGATCCGCGCCAGATCGAGCCAGCTGACCGCGCCGATCGCGATGAAGATCAGCCACAGCTCGCGGCCGAAGAAGGTCATCAGCAGGATCACCAGGAACATGAACGGGAAGCTCGACAGGATCTCCAGCGAACGCATCATCAGGCTGTCGGTCGCGCCCCCCGCATAGCCGGAGATCGCGCCGTAGAGTGTGCCGATCACGACCGCGACCAGCGCGCCGAGCGCGCCGACCATCAGCGAGATCCGGCCGCCCAGCAGCGTGCGCACGAAGAGGTCGCGGCCCAGATTGTCGGTGCCGAACCAGTGCCGTGCCTCAAAGTCGGGCGCGGCCTGCATCGCGGTGAAGTCCGAATCCTCGAAGTTGTACGGCGACAGGCCCTGGCCCAGCAGGCACAGCAGCACGATGACGGCGAGGATTACGAGGCTGGCGAGCGCGGCGCGGTTGCGGATGAAGCGGCGGCGGGCGTCGGCCCACAGGCTGCGGCTCTTGATCTGGCTGTTCAGGCTCTCGTCGAGGCCGGGCAGCGGCGGCAAGGGGCGGGTGAAGTGAAGCCGTCCGGATGCGGTTGGGGTCATCGTAAAACCTTAATGGATGCGGATGCGCGGATCGATGAAGCCGTACAGGATGTCGACGATCGCGTTGAAGAGGATGGTCAGTGTGCCGACCAGCACCGTCAGGCCCAGCACCATCGTGTAGTCGCGGTTCAGCGCGCCGTTGACGAAGAGCTGGCCGATGCCGGGGATGCCGAAGAAGGTCTCGATGACGATCGAGCCGGTGATGACGCCGACGAAGGCCGGACCGAGGTAGGAGAGCACCGGCAGCAGCGCGGGCTTGAGCGCGTGGCGGCGCAGGATGTAGCCGGTCGGCAGACCCTTGGCGCGGGCGGTCCGGATGAAGGGGCTGCCCAGCACTTCGATCATGCTGCCGCGGGTGATCCGCGCGATGACCGCGATGTAGTGCTGACACAGCACTGCGACCGGCAGTACGACGTAGATCGCCCGCCCGCCTTCCCAGCCTCCGGCTGGCAGGATCTTGAGCCAGATCGCGAAGATCAGCGCGAGGATGGGGGCGAGCACGAAGTTCGGGATCACGACCCCGGTCATCGCGATCGTCATGACGCCGTAGTCTATCCAGGTGTTCTGGCGCAGCGCCGCGACGACTCCGGCACTGACGCCGACGAGAAGCGCGATCACGAACGCGAACAGACCCAGCCGGAACGAGACCGGCAGCGAACTCGCGACCAGCTCATTGACCGTGAAGTCCTTGTACTTGAAGGACGGGCCCAGATCGCCGTGCGCGAGATCGCCCAGATAGCCGAGGTACTGCTGCCACAGAGGCTGGTCCAGGTGATATCTGGCCTGGATGTGCGCCAGCACTTCCGGGGGCACGTTCATCTCGGACGAGAAAGGGCCGCCGGGCGCGAGACGGATCATGAAGAAGGTCAGCGTCGCCAGCAGCAGCAGGGTCGGCAGCGCTTCGAGGAAGACGCGCCTGGCGATGAATTTAAGCATGGAGATCCTCAGTGCGCGGCGATGTAGAGTTCTTTGCTCATCGCGTAGCCCATCGGGTCGGGTCCGTAGCCGCGCACCCAGGGCTTGATCAGCATCTTGTTGCTGTAGAAGTAGAAGAACAGCGCCGGCGTGTCGTGGGCGAGGATGGTCTCGGCCTGCTGGTAGAAGCGGATCCGGCTCGCGTCGTCCGGCGCGAGCTTGGCCTGCTGCAGCAGCTTGTCGTAGGCTGGGTTGCTGTACTTGCCGTGGTTCTGGCCGTGACCGGTCGTGAACAGATCCAGCATCGTCGAGGCTTCGTTGTAGTCGGCGACCCACGAGGCGCGGGCGACGACGAAGTCGCCGCGGATGCAGGAGTCGAGGAAGGTCTTCCACTCCTGGTTCACGAGCTCGATCTTGATCGGCCCGAGCTTGCGCCACATCGCGTTCGATGCGAGCGCGATCTTCTTGTGCAGATCCATCGTGTTGTAGAGCAGCTGGAATGTCAGCGGTTTGTTCGGGCCGTAGCCCGCCTGGGCGAGCAGCTTCTTCGCCATCTCCAGCCGCTGCGCCTGGCTCAAGCGTTCGAAGTCGTGGACGATGGGCTGGTAGCCGTTGGTGACCGGAGGCGTCAGGCTGTAGGCGGGTGTCTCGCCGGTGTTCGTGACCAGCCGGGTCATGATGTCGCGGTCGATCGCGAGCGAGAGCGCCTTGCGGACCCGCCAGTCGTCGAAGGGTTTGACCTTCGTATTGAACTCGTAGAAGTAGGTGCCCAGCTGGGGCCACAGTTTGAGCTCGCCCGGGATCTCGGCGCGGATCTTCTTGATCTGGTCGACCGGGACACCGCCGTTCGAAGTCATGTCGACGCCGCCGGCGCGGTAGCGCTGATAGGCGGCCGAAGGCTGAACCAGCATCAGCCAGGAGACCTTGTTGAGGACGGTCTTCGCGTCGTTCCAGTAGTAGGGATTCCTGACCATGACGATCCGCTCGTTGACGACGCGCTCGGTCATCCGGTAGGCGCCGTTGCCGACCAGCTTGCCGGCCTCGACCCATCTGTCGCCCCACTTTTCGACGATCTTCCTGGGTACCGGCAGCATGCTGGTGTGGGTCAGCGTCTTGGGCAGGAAGGCGGTCGGCTGGTCGAGCTGGATCTTCAGCGTGTGGGCATCGATCGCGGTGACGCCGAGCTTCGCCGCCGGCAGCTTGCCTTCGCTGATCGCCGCGGCGTTCAGGATGTGGGCTGCCTTGCCGGGAAACCAGGCATAGGGCGAAGCGGTCTTCGGATCGACTTGACGCCGGAAGGCGAAGACGAAGTCGTCGGCCGTGACCGGCGAGCCGTCGGACCACTTCGCGTTGCGGCGCAGCGTGAAGATCCAGGTCTTGTCCTTGTCCCTGGAGACCCACTTCTCGGCGACTCCGGGCACGACATTGCCTTTGACGTCGGTGCTGGTCAGGCCTTCGAACAGGTCGATCAGCAGCGTGTGTTCGGGCACGCCTTCGGCCTTGTTCGGATCCAGCGTCGCCGGCTCGGTGCCGACGTCGCGGACGATTTCCTGTTTCGGGTGCAGACGGGTGCCGGCGGGCACGGTGGCGGCGCGAGCTGCGGGCAGAGCGAACAGGCTCGCGAGGAGCACCGCTGCGAGAGGGGGGAGCTGCATGGAGATCGGTGATTCCTGTCGAGAGAGTGCGGAGGCGGGCCCCGGTCGGGCGAGTCGCACGACGGGAGGCATGCAATTTCCATGCCCTGGCACAGAAGCGGTGCGGAGGGCGATCGCCTCGGACGAGGGCACGAATATAGTGCAAAAGCGACTTTTCCGGGCGCGCCGCCGCACCACCCCCGGTCCGATCTGCGCAGGCTCAAATCTGGTGCGCTTGCTCCTTGCAGGACGGAAAGAGCTGTCCTTCCTTTAAGGATGCTGCCGCACCAGCTAGCCGCGCGGCCTGAATATAACAAGGGGGACACAATGTTTCAGGTTCGAATCCATGGACGGGGAGGGCAAGGGGTCGTGACCGGAGCGGAGATGCTTTCGATCGCGGCGTTTCTCGAAGGGCGACATGCCCAGGCTTTTCCGAGCTTCGGCTCCGAGCGCACCGGAGCGCCGGTTGTCGCGTTCTGCCGGATCGACGAGAAGCCGATCCGGCTGCGTGAGCCGGTCATGGATCCGGACGCGGTGATCATCCAGGATTCGACGCTGCTCCATCAGGTCAATGTGTTCGCCGGGCTGAGTCCGGACGGCTATGTGCTGCTGAACACAAACTCCAGCCTCGAGGATCTGGGTCTCGAAGAGCTCACCCGGCGCTTCCGGCCCGAGCGGATCGCGACGGTCTCGGCGACCGCTCTGGCTCTGCAGCACGTCGGCCGGCCCGTGCCGAACGTACCCTTGCTCGGCGCTTTCGCGGCGATATCCGGACTGATCTCGATCGAGTCGGTCGCCGCGGCCGCGCGCGAGAAATTCAAGCCTGCGGTCGCCGAAGCGAACATCGCGGCGGCCCGCGAAGCTTTCCGTATCGTCCGTGAAGAAATGGAGGCGGCCCGTGCTGAAGCAGACTGAAGGATCCCGTGCCGTTGCCGAGGTGGTGAGCCTGTGCCGGCCCGAAGTGATCTGTGCCTACCCGATCTCGCCGCAGACCCACATCGTCGAAGCGCTGGGCGAGCGGGTCAAGCGGGGCGAACTCACGCACTGCGAGTTCATCAACGTCGAATCGGAGTTCGCGGCGATGTCGGTCGCGATCGGCTCCTCGGCGGCCGGTGCGCGCAGCTATACGGCGACCGCGAGCCAGGGTCTGCTCTTCATGGCCGAGGCGATCTATAACGCGTCGGGCCTGGGCCTGCCGATCGTGATGACTCTGGCCAACCGTGCGATCGGCGCGCCGATCAATATCTGGAACGATCACAGCGATTCGATGAGCCAGCGCGACTGCGGCTGGATCCAGCTTTTCGCCGAGACCAACCAGGAGGCGGCCGACCTGCACATCCAGGCCTTCCGGCTGGCCGAGGAGCTCTCGGTCCCGGTCATGGTCTGCATGGACGGCTTCATCCTGACCCACGCCTACGAGCAGGTCGATATCCCCGAGCAGGCCCAGGTCGATGCCTTCCTGCCGCCTTACTCGCCGCGCCAGGTCCTCGATCCCGACGAGCCGGTTTCGATCGGCTCGATGGTCGGCCCGGAAGCCTTCACCGAGGTGCGCTACCTGGCCCATGTGAAGCAGACTCAGGCGCTGGACGAGCTGCCCAAGCTCGCCGCGGACTTCAAGGCGATCTTCGGCCGCGAATGCGGCGGGCTGGTCAGGCCTTACCGTATCGATGACGCCGAGACCATCGTCGTTGCGCTCGGTTCGGTGCTGGGCACGATCAAGGACACCGTCGATGCGATGCGCGACGAGGGCATCAAGGTTGGCGTGCTGGGCATCGTCTCGTTCCGGCCTTTCCCGGCCGAGGCGGTCCGTGCCGCGCTCGCGAAGGCGCGCCGCGTCATCGTGCTCGAGAAGAGCTTTGCGCTGGGGCTGGGCGGAATCGTCGCGACCGACGTGCGGCTCGCGCTCGATCAGCTCGCGACCCGCGTCTATACGGTGATCGCCGGCCTGGGCGGTCGGCCGATCACGCGTGCCGCGCTGCGTCTGGCCATAGGCGAAGCCCACCAGGACAAGCTCGAAGCGCTGCACTTCCTGGATCTCGACCAGGCCTGCGTCGAACGCGAACTCGAACGCGAGCGCGCCTCCCGCCGCTCCGGGCCGATCGCCGAAAACGTGCTGCGCGACCGCTTTGCCGCTGCTCAGACTGTCCGAGGGGAATGAGATGAGCTTTGAAGCACTGAAGTTCTACCAGACCGGAACCTTCACGGTCGGCAACCGCCTGCTGCCCCCCGAAGCCCGCTGCGTGCAGTCGGACATGGGGCGCACCAACTCGCTGAACTCCGGCCACCGCGCCTGCCAGGGCTGCGGCGAAGCGCTCGGCGCGCGTTATGCGATCGATGCGGTGATGCGCGCGACCGACCGGCAGATGGTCGCGGTCAATGCGACCGGCTGCCTGGAAGTGTTCTCGACGCCCTACCCGGAGACTTCATGGCAGGTGCCGTGGATGCACTCGCTGTTCGGCAACGCGGCGGCGGTCGCGACCGGCGTCGCGGCGGCGATGAAGGTCAAGGGGAAGAGTCATATCCGCGTGATCGCGCAGGGCGGCGATGGCGGCACGACTGACATCGGCCTCGGCTGCCTGTCGGGGATGTTCGAGCGCAACGATGACGTGCTCTACATCTGCTACGACAACGAGGCCTATATGAACACCGGCGTGCAGCGCTCGTCGGCGACGCCTCCGGCGGCGCGGACCGCGACGACGATGGCGGTCGGTGAGGAGCCGGGCAATGTCTTCGGCCAGGGCAAGGATCTGCCCCGGATCGCGATGGCGCACGGCATTCCGTATGTCGCGACGGCGACGGTCGGCGATCTGCACGACCTCGAATACAAGGTCAGGCGGGCGATGACTTTCCACGGTGCGCGCTACATCCACATCCTCGTACCCTGTCCTCTGGGCTGGGGCGCGGCCTCCCACGAGACGATCAAGCTCGCGCGTCTGGCCTGCGAGACCGGTCTCTTCCCGGTCTTCGAGGCCGAGGCCGGGGAGGTGACTTCGGTGCTGCCGATTCGCCATCAACAGCCGGTCGAGGCCTATCTGCAGCTGCAGACGCGCTTCGGCCACCTGTTCGGCCCTCATCCGCGTCCCGATCTCGTCGCGCGCTACCAGGCGATCGCCGATGCCAACATCCGCCGTTTCGGCCTGCTCGGGGCCGGCGAAACTGAAACCGTCCGTTAGGGGGAGAAGATGGACAAGCCTTTTGCGATCACGCTCGATGTCGGCTCCTCGCTCGCGAACAAGACCGGCTCCTGGCGCACCCTCCGTCCGGTCTATGTCAAGAATCTGGCGCCCTGCAACCATGCCTGTCCGGCCGGAGAGGATACCCAGGGCTGGCTCTTTCACGCCGAGAGCGGCCACTATGAGCAGGCCTGGCGCACCCTGGTCCAGGACAATCCCTTCCCGGCCGTGATGGGGCGGGTCTGCTACCACCCCTGCGAAGGGGCCTGCAACCGCGGCAAGCTCGATGCGGCGGTCGGCATCAACTCGGTCGAGCGCTTTCTCGGCGACGAGGCGATCCGCCGCGGCTGGCAATTCGATCTGCCCGAGGTGCGCAGCGGCAAACGCGTTCTGGTCGTCGGTGCCGGGCCTTCCGGCCTCGCCGCCGCCTATCACCTGCGCCGGCTCGGTCATTCGGTCACGATACGCGAAGCGGGGCCGGCGGCCGGCGGCATGATGCGCTTCGGCATTCCGAAGTACCGCCTGCCGCGCGAAGTGCTCGACGCCGAGATCGCCCGGATTGCCGCGATGGGCGTCAGGATTGAGCTCGGCGCCGGGGTGCACAACATCCTCGATGCGATGAAGGACGGAGGCTTTGACGCGTCTTTCCTCGCCGTCGGCGCCCACCGCGCGCGGCGCGCGGCGATCCCGGCCGGCGAGACGTCGCGCATCCTCGATGCGGTGACGGTGCTGCGCGGCATGGAAGGCGAAGAGAAACCGCAGCTGGGGCGGCGGGTCGTCGTCTACGGCGGCGGCAATACCGCGATCGACATGGCGCGGACCGCGAAGCGGCTCGGCGCGGATGAGACGATCATCGTCTATCGCCGCACCCGCGCCCAGATGCCCGCCCACGATCTGGAGCTCGAAGAGGCGATGCAGGAGGGGGTCATCGTCAAATGGCTCTCGGTGATCTCCGAAGTCGGCGAAGGCGAGATCAAGGTCGAGAAAGTCGAGCTCGACTCCGAAGGCCACCCGGTTCCGACCGGGGAGTTCGAGACGCTGGCTGCCGACACCGTCGTGTTGGCTTTGGGTCAGGAGGTCGATCTGTCGCTGATCGAAGGCGTTCCAGGCCTCGTCTGCACGAATGGCGTCGTCGAAGTCGGCCCCAACATGATGACCGGCCATCCGGGCATCTTCGCCGGCGGAGACATGGTGCCGTCCGAGCGCACCGTGACCGTCGCGATCGGGCACGGCAAGCTCGCGGCGCGGAACATCGATGCCTGGCTGCGCGGGGCGGTCCATGAGGGCGAGAGCGAGCGCGAACTCGCGAGCTTTGAGCGCCTCAACACCTGGTACTACTCCGATGCGCCGAAGACGCTGAGGCCTATCCTCGACATGGCGCGTCGGCAGACCAGCTTTGACGAGGTTCAGGGCGGCCTGGACGAGAAGACCGCGCTGTTCGAGGCAAGACGTTGCCTGTCCTGCGGAAACTGTTTCGAGTGCGACAACTGTTACGGAGTCTGTCCGGACAACGCGGTGATCAAGCTCGGCGCCGGACTCAAGTACGCGTTCAACTATGACTACTGCAAGGGCTGCGGAGTCTGTGCCGAGGAGTGCCCGTGCGGCGCGATCACGATGGTGCCCGAGCCGGAAAAAGCCTAGGCGGGAACTGTCTCGCCTGAATGTTGCCCGAGGGGTGCGGGGCGTCGGAGGCCTCGTCCCCTTTCAATCTCAAGGAGTTCTGATGACTACTGTGACACTGGGCGGAAACCCCGTCGAAGTGAAAGGACGTTTCCCTGTCGTCGGCGTCGTGGCGCCGGATTTCGCGCTGACGGGCGGCGATCTGCAGGATCATTCCCTCGCCGACTATGCCGGCCGCCGCAAGGTGCTCAACATCGTGCCTTCGCTCGACACCGAGACCTGTGCGGTCTCGACCCGCAAGTTCAACGAGAAGGCGGCTTCGCTCGCCGACACGGTCGTGCTGGTGATCTCGGCCGACCTGCCTTTCGCCGCGAAGCGCTTCTGCACTGTCGAAGGGCTCGCGAATGTGATCCCGCTGTCGACCTTCCGCAACGGTGAAGCCTTCAAAGAGGCCTATGGCGTCGATATCGCGAGTGGTCCGCTGGCCGGCCTCGCAGCGCGCGCGGTCGTCGTGCTCGATGCTGACAACACCGTGCTGCACGCCCAGCTGGTCGGCGAGATCGCGCATGAGCCCGATTACGACGCGGCGCTTGCGGCCTTGAAGTGAGACAGGCCGGCCGGTGGCCTTTGTTGCCGGCCGGCTCCCGTAGAATGGCGACTTTGCCCATTGTGGAGCTGTTATGTCCGTCCTCATCTGCGGATCGGTCGCCTACGACACGATCATGGTCTTCCAGGATCAGTTCAAGAAGCACATTCTGCCCGAACAGATCCACATCCTGAACGTCTCTTTCCTGGTTCCCGAGATGCGCCGCGAGTTCGGCGGCTGCGCCGGCAACATCGCCTATGCGCTGAAGAAGATCGGCGGCTCTCCGCTGATCATGGCGGCGGTCGGCGAAGACGCCGGCCCCTACCGCGCCCGGCTCGCGGCTTTGGGCATTCCCGATACCCACGTCCGCGAAGTCGTCGGCGCCTTCACCGCCCAGGCCTTCATCACGACCGACCTCGACGACAACCAGATCACCGCTTTCCACCCCGGGGCGATGGGCTATTCGCATCTGAATCACGTCGAGGATGCGCGCGGAGTCTCTCTGGGCATCGTCGGGCCGGACGGGCGCGATGGCATGCTCCAGCACGCTCAGGGTTTCTATGAGGCGGGAATCCCCTTCGTTTTCGATCCGGGTCAGGCGATGCCGCTGTTCTCGGGCGAGGAGTTCCTGCAGTTCCTCGAATGGGCGAGCTGGTGCACGCTCAACGACTACGAAGCGCATCTGCTCTGCGAGCGGACCGGCCTATCGCTGGAAGAGATTGCGTCCCGCGTCGAAGGCCTGGTCGTGACGCGTGGCGGCGATGGCTCGACGGTCTATTCAGGCGGCGCAGTGAGCCGGGTTCCGGCCGTGCCCGCGCGCGAGCTGGCCGACCCGACCGGATGCGGCGATGCCTATCGCGGAGGCCTGCTCTACGGTCTCGGCGAGGGCTGGTCGCTCGAAAAGTCCTGCCGTCTCGCGAGCGTGATGGGCGCCTTCAAGATCGAAGTGCGCGGGCCGCAGAACTACGCGCCGAGCTTGGAGGAGATCGCGGCCCGCTATGCGGCCGCCTACGGCGAAGCCTTGTTCTGATCTCAGGACGCCGCCAGGGTGGATTCGCTCTCTGGGCAATCCATCGCCGCCGGAGCGCTGAGCCGGCGCGGCAGCTTTGCCCGGTCCCAGTTCGCCAGGGCCCAGTCCAGCACTTGTCGGGGCGCCCAGCGCGGCGCATCAGCTGGCGGCTGCTGGCCCAGGAAGGTGAGCGCGGCGGCGAGCGCGGCGGCGGGGGCATTGCCCGTGATCGCCGGCGCTCGCGTTTGCTTCGAGAGCTTCTCGCCGTCGGCATTGCAGGCCACCGGCAGGTGCAGATAGCGGGGCTCCGGATAGCCGAGCAGGCGCTGCAGGAAGATCTGCCGCGGCGTCGAGGCGAGCAGGTCGGCTCCGCGGACGATCTCGGTGACCCCCTGCTCGGCATCGTCGACGACGACGGCGAGCTGGTAAGCGAAAAGCCCGTCGGCGCGCTTGAGCACGAAGTCGCCGACCTCTTCCTCGATGTTCTCGCAATGCCTGCCCTGCAGCAGATCCTCGAAGCAGAGTGTTTCCGGGTCGGTGCGCACGCGCCAGGCGCGGGCGCTTCGCCCTTCCGGCAGTCCCGCCCGACAGGTCCCCGGATAGCGGTGCGCGCCGTCGCGGGCGAGTCGTGAGTCGGCGATCTCGCGGCGGGTGCAGGCGCAGCCATAGAGTCGCCCCGCATCGCTGAGCCGCGCTAGCGCTTCCCGGTAGCGGTCGAGTCGGTGGCTCTGCCAGACGATCTCCCCATCCCATTCGAGGCCCAGGTTCGCGAGCGTTGCGATGATCCGTTCGTCGGCTCCGGCGACGTTGCGCGGAGTGTCGATGTCCTCGATCCTGAGCAGCCAGCGCCCGCCCTGCGCGCGCGCATCGAGCCAGCTCGCCAGCGCGGCGATCAGCGAGCCGAAGTGCAGAGCCCCGCTCGGCGAAGGCGCAAAGCGGCCGGTCGTCGGGTGGGACGCATTAAAGGAGTTTGTCTTTCTATCCGTCATATACACTTGAAAACCGGATCGAACAGGGAAGTGTAGCAAGTCCGCCATGTCTTCCGAGCCGTCCAGCCCCTATCTCGCCGAAGCTTCCCTTGCGCTCAGACTCCGCATCGAGCGTGCCGCGCTGCTCGGCGAAGGATGCCGGCTGGCCGGACTGAGCGGAATCGTCGGTCTGGGCGTGATGGCCGCCAGCCTCGAACACTTCGGCGCGAGCCAGGTCTGGGTCTGGGCTTTGGCGATGCTGCCGCTCGCGCTGAGCAACCTCTATTTCCACCGCAAGCTCCGTTCTCCGGCGCTGTCCCCGAAGGCGCTCGCCCGGCTGGAACGCCTGTTCGTGATCCGCTCGGCCCTGTCGGGAATGGGCTGGGGCGGAATCGTCTTCCTGTTGCCCGACTCGCTGCCTGTGCTTCCCGCCGCGCTGATCGGCTTCGTGATGCTGGTGATCGCGCTGGGCAGCACGGCGGCACTGGCGGTCAGCCGCGCGGCCTATTACGTCTTCGTGATCCCGATGCTGACACCGCTGGCCTGGGTCTTCCTGCTCCGCTATCGCGCCGACATGCCGTTCGCGGGCTGGGGTTTCCTGGCCTTTTTGCTCTTCCTGCTCGGTTTTCACGAGATGTGCGGGCGCGCGCTGCTTGCCGCGCTCAAGCGGCGGGTCTGCAGCGAGGCTTTGGCCCGCGAGCAGCAGGTGATCTTCGACACCGCAGCCGAAGCGATCCTGCTCGTCAGGAACTCCCGCATCGTCAAGTGCAACCGGCGCTTCCTCGAACTGATGAGTGCGGACAGCGATGAAGTCGTTGGTACTCCGATGTGGGTCTGGCACGCCGAGACCGAGGACTGGAACCGCCACTGCGCGGCCGCGGCGGAGCTGGCCCGGCGCGGCGAAGCCTATAGCTATGTCGCGCCGCTGCGCTGCCGGAACGGCGACGTGTTCTGGGCCGAACTGACCGGCCGCTCCGTCGATCCGGCCCACCCCGAAGCCGGGGCGGTCTGGATGGGGTCGGACATTACACAGAGGCTTGCGACCGAGGCGGCGCTGCGCTCCAGCGAGGAGCGCTTCCGGCGCCTCGTCTCGATGTCCTCCGACCTGTACTGGGAGCAGGACGATCAGCTGCGCTTCACGCAGATTTCGGGGGCGGGGCTGGATCTGCTCGGTGAAGGCCTGACCGCCGTGATCGGAACCCACTTCTGGGAGTTTCCCGGGCTGGAGGGCGTTCCCGCCGAGCAGTGGGTCCTCCACCGCTCACTGGTCGAAGCGCGCAAACCCTTCCGCGACTTCGTGTTCCAGTTCGTCGACCGGGGGGGCGAGCGGCGCTGGTTCTCATGCAGCGGCAATCCGATCTGGGATGAACGGCAGAACTTCCTCGGCTATCACGGAGTCGCCTCCGAGATCACCGAGCGCATCCGCGCCGCCGAACGCTATCGGCATCTGGCCTACCATGACTCGCTGACCGGCCTGCCCAATCGCCGCCTGCTCGCCGACCGGCTCGAACAGGCGATCGCGCTGGCCCGCCGCCGCAACGCCCAGGTCGCGTTGATGCTGCTCGACCTCGATTCGTTCAAGGCGATCAACGATACCGATGGCCATGCGGTCGGCGACGCGGTGCTGGCCACGATGGCCCACAGGCTGCGCACCGCGGTGCGCGAGACCGACACGATCGCCCGGATCGGCGGCGACGAGTTCGTCGTGCTGCTGCCCGAGATCGAATCCGAGGACGCCGCGGTCGCGATCGCCGAAAAGATCATCGCGGCGGTGCGCGCCCCGCTCGACTCGCAGATGCGCAGCTACCGGTTGGGCGTCTCGATCGGCATCGCCTTCTTCCCGGACGATGGAGAGAACGGCGAGCGCCTGCTGCAGCAGGCCGATTCCGCGATGTACCGCGCCAAGGAGGCGGGCGGACACTGCAGCTTCTTCGCCCGGCACATCTGATCCGTAGCGGGTATGGGGGCTTGACGAATCAGCCCGGCTGCCGTCTCATTTGACTCTTCGTCATTTCTGGTAGCAAAGGAGTCGCGGGCTGTCATGAATGCTCAGAAGCTGTTCGCTTTTCTGCTCGCGACCGGATTGATTTGCGCGAGTCTGCTGATCGTCGATCTCGTCTCCGATGGCCTGCTCAGCTGGCTCTTCTCGGTCCAGCCCTGGGGGGTTGAACTGAGCGTGCGCATCGGCGTGTTCCTGGTGGCGACTTCGTCGCTCTGTGCCGCCTGGCTGATCCGCTGGCGCTATGTGAGCAAGGATTGATCCTGCTCCGCTGAGGCCTGTTGATTACGGCCTTCCCTTCTTCAGCGCCTTCATGAACTCGCCGAAGTGCGGCATCAGCGCATCGAAGGGCGGTGACTCCCGGTTGTCCAGCAGGGTTTCTCCGAAGAGCTTGAGCCCCAGACCGAATGCGGCCGCCGAGGCCGGGTCGAAACGTCCCTGGCTGCGGATGCGCTCGATGATGGCGAGGATCTCGTCGTGATTGCTCACTTCGAACTGCAGGGGGGCGCTGGCGGCTTCGTCCTGTTCCGCCAGGCGTTCGACGGTAATCCGGTAGCTATGTTTTTTCATTGAATTCCTCTGTAGTGGGTTCAGCGTGGAAGTTCCACCGTTGCGCTCAGGCCTTGTGCCGGCGCGCAAGAGAGCGTCAGCGTTCCGCCATGGGCTTCTGCGATCGCCTTCGCGATCGCCAGGCCCAGCCCTGTTCCTCCGGTGTGACGCGCACGCGAAGCTTCGAGGCGGAAATAGGGCTCGCAGACCTTTTCCAGATCGGCTTCGTTGATGCCGGGGCCGTTGTCGGTGATCGTGACCCGCACCGAAGAGCTGCTGTCTTCGACGCTGAGCGTGATCGTGCCGCCTCCGTAGAGCCTGGCATTGTCGAGAAGGTTGGCGAAGCAGCGGCGCAGCGCGTGCGGCCGCGCCAGGACGGGGCTTCGGGTCTTGCCGACCCGCTCGATCGTGGCGCCGAGCTCTTCCATGTCTTCGACGACGCTGTCGAGCAGCGTATCGAGCTGGAGCGGAACGACCGGCTCGACGTGCGAGCCGGCGCGCAGGAAGTCGAGCGTGTGGCCGATCATCGTGTCCATGTCGGCGAGGTCGTGCTCGATGCTCGTGCGCAGGGCCGGGTCGATGTCCGCTTCCAACCTCAGGCGCATCCGGGTGATCGGCAGGCGCAGGTCGTGCGATACCGCGGAGAGGGCCTGGGCCCGGGTGTCGATCAGGCGTTTGAGATCCCGCTGCATCGCATTGAAGGCCTGGGCAGCCAGGCGCACTTCCTCGGGGCCATTCTCGGGCAAGGGCGGCCGATTCAGATTTCGCGCCAGCCCCGACGCCGCATCGGCCAGATGGACGAGCGGGTGGGTCAGACGGCGCACGGCCCACAGCGAGAGCGCGGAGACCGAAAGGCCGAGCAGCACCAGAAGCGCGATGACGCGGTAGGGCAGGTCGGTCGGCGGTATCGGTAGCACATGGTGAAAGCTGACGACGGTGCCGTCGCGCAGCCGCACCTGGGCGACATAGGTGCGCGGCATCGCATGACCGTCGTGGCTCTGCGTGTGCCGCTTCCACTTTTCGACTCCCTCAGGGTGCAACACGAACATCAAGGCGTCGAGCGGCTCAAGAGACAACATCTGGATCGTCAGCGGGTGCTCGAGCTGCTGGGCAGCCTGGCGCGCGAAAGCCTGAGCGTCCTCGGAGGAGTCGACCTTGCCTTCGACCCAGGGCAGCGCGAAGGACAGAGTCGTCGGCGGAACGCTCAAGGCCTTGGCGAGACTGGGGCGGTTGATCGGTTTTGCGCCATCCAGGACGGTCGCGATCCCCCCCATGCGCTGGGCGGCATACTCAGACAGAAGCTTGTAATTGAGCCGGCCGCGGTCGTCGAGCAGCAGCCAGAGTCCGACGAACTGAACGACCAGCAGCCCGGCGAACAGGGCCAGCGCGAGCTGGCCGAACAGGGTTCGGGGCAGGAACTTCATCCGTGGCGCTCTACGTGCGTCGAAAAAATATAGCCTTCGCTGCGCACGGTCTTGATCAGCTCCGGGTCGCGCGCGTCGTCGCCCAGGCGGCGGCGCAGACGCGAAATCATCACGTCTATCGTGCGATCGAAGGGGCCGGCATCGCGTCCCGCGAGCGCGTCCATCAGCTGGTCGCGGGAGAGGACGCGGTTCGGCGATTCGGCGAGCAACTGCAGCAGGCGAAACTCGCCCGGCGAGAGCACGACGACGACACCGTCCGCGCCGATCAGATTGCGTCCGGCCAGGTCCAGGGTCCAGCCGGCGAAGTGCAGCGATCTGAACGGGGGGCTGCCCGCTTCGTGTTCGTCGATCCGGCGCAGGATGTTCTTGATCCGCGCCAGCAGTTCGCGGGGCTGGAAGGGTTTGGCCAGATAGTCGTCGGCGCCCATCTCCAGTCCGATGATGCGGTCCATGTCGTCGCCGCGCGCCGTCAGCATCAGGATGGGCAGGCGGGAACTCGTCCGCAGCTTGCGGCACAGCGTCAGACCGTCTTCGCCCGGCAGCATCAGATCGAGAATCAGCAGGTCCGGCTGGAACGCGGTGAGCTGCTCGCGCATTGCGACACCGTCGCATGCGCTCGCGACGGCAAAGCCCTGATTGCCCAGATAGTTGCTCAACAGCTCGGTCAGTCCGGGATCGTCATCGACGACCAGGATTTTCTTGTCCATCGAAAAAGCCTCGTAGCTCCAATTCGGTGCGTGATGGAGCGAACGATAGCGGGGTTCATGAGCGCAGGCCATATGCATTTACACGGCATTCACAAAAAGGCGTCCTTTTGGCGACGGGTGGGTTCGTCTTTCACAAACGGTTTACATGCTGGCTCTAGAGTGGCCCATCGAAATTTGCCCCGAACGGCTTGCGCCCGGATCGCCGATCCGCGTGCCCGAATCCTGCCGGGACTTTCCGTCGGACAAGAAGAGGTTGGCCATGCGCTCGCGTATCGATCGTGACAACAGATGCAATAAATCCGTATTCCCCTTATTGATTTTGTGCTGCCTGGGTTTGGCGGCCTGTCATGGCAATGACGCGAGGCAGGACAACTCCGTGCCCGAGGTGGGCGTCATCACCGTGCGCGCCAGGGAGTTCACGCGGACGACCGAACTGCCGGGGCGCACGACGGCTCAACTGTCCGCGCAGATCCGTCCGCAGATCGGCGGAATCATTCAGAAGCGGGTCTTCGCCGAAGGCGGCGAGGTCAAGGCCGGCGATCTGCTCTACCAGATCGATCCCTCCACCTATCAGGCCGCCTACGACAGCGCGAAGGCCAGCGTCGACAAGGCCAGGGCAACGCTCAATGCCGCGACGCTGAAGGCAAACCGCCTGAAGGACTTGCTGGCGATCTCGACCGTCAGCCGGCAGGATTTCGAGGATGGCGCGGCCGCGCAGCAGGAAGCGGCGGCGAGTCTCGCGCTCGCGAAGGCGGAGCTCGAGAGTGCGCGGATCAATCTCGCGCACACCCGGATCACTTCGCCGGTCTCGGGAAGAGTGGAGACCTCCTCGGTCACTCCCGGCGCGCTGGTGACCGCCAACCAGGAAACGGCGCTGACCACCGTTCAGCAGCTCGACCCGATCTATGTCGACATTCCCCAATCCAGCGTTCAGGTTCTGCAGCTGCGCAATGCGCTCGCGCGCGGCCAGATCAAGGATGCGGGCGGCGCGGGGCTGCCGGTCCGGCTGACCCTTGAAGACGGCTCTCCCTACAGATTTGCCGGCAAGCTGCTCTTCACCGGGGCCAGTGTCACCACCTCGACCGGAATGATCACCCTGCGTGCCTTGGTGCCGAATCCGGAGCATTTGCTGATGCCGGGCATGTATGTGAAGGCAAGGCTGGATCAGGGGGTTGTCAAGCAGGCCATCCTGGTGCCTCAGGAAGCGGTGACCCGGACCGACAGCGACGCGACGGTGCTCGTGGTCGGGCGGGACGGCAAGGCCGCTCAGCGCAGCGTCGCCGTCGCCGACGCGGTCGGTCATGACTGGTATGTGACCAGCGGCCTGGCGGAGGGAGAGAAGGTCGTCGTTGAGGGTCAGGCCAAGATCAAACCCGGACAGCTCGTCCACGCCTCGGAAATCGCCAGCGCGCCGCTCAAGGCCGGCAAGGCCGCGTCCGCAGCCAAGGTCTCGGCGAAGTAACGGAGAATTCTGATGGCACGTTTCTTTATCGACCGACCCATCTTTGCCTGGGTGATCGCAATCCTGATCTGCCTGGGCGGTCTGCTGTCCATCTTCAACCTTTCGCTCGAGCAATATCCGGATATCGCTCCTCCGCAGATCACGATCCAGGCCAGCTATCCCGGCGCTTCCGGATCGACCGTCGAGGAATCGGTCACCCAGATCATCGAGCAGGGCATGACCGGGATTGACAACATGCAGTCGATGTCGGCGACCAGCAGCTCCGATGGCAAGGCGAAGATCACGCTGGGCTTTGTCGCCGGGACCAATCCTGACGTCGCCCAGATGCAGACGCAGAACAAGGTTCAGCAGATCACCTCGCGCCTGCCCGCGGCGGTTCAGGATCAGGGGGTCACGGTCACCAAGTCGGGGACCGACTTCCTGTTGATCGTGGCGCTGTACTCGGACGATCCGAAGGTCACCGCGGCCGATGTCGGCGACTTCATGACGTCGAACCTGAAGGACGTGCTGAGCCGCATCAATGGCGTCGGCGAGGTCGTCGGGATGGGCGCGAGCTACGCGATGCGGATCTGGCTGGATCCGGGCAAGTTGCAGAAATACGCGCTGATGCCCTCCGACGTCACTTCGGCGCTGACGGCGCAGAACACCCAGGTGTCTGCGGGGCAGTTGGGCGGGCTGCCGGCGACGAGCGATCAGCGCCTCAACGTCTCGATCACGGCGCGGAGCAAGCTGCGCACCGTCGAAGAATTCAGCAATGTCATCGTCAAGGCCGCCAGCGATGGCGCGATCGTGCATCTGTCGGACGTGGCCAGGATCGAGCTGGGGCGTGAAGCCTATGTGATGCAGAACCGGTTCAAGGGCAAGCCCTCAGCCGGTATCGGCATAAGGCTTGCGACCGGCGCCAATGCGCTGGACGTGGCGAAGACGGTCAAGGCGAAGATCGCCGCGATGGAACCGTACTTCCCGAAGCACATCAAGTCGGCGATCACCTACGACACGACGCCCTTCGTCAAGATCTCGATCGAGGAAGTTGTCATCACGCTGATCGAGGCGATCCTGCTGGTCGTCGCGGTCATGTATCTGTTTATGCAGAACCTGAGGGCGACGCTGATTCCCGCCATCGCGGTGCCCGTAGTCCTGCTCGGAACGATGGGCGTGCTGGCGGTCTTCGGCTACTCGATCAACACGCTGACGATGTTCGGCCTGGTGCTGGCGATCGGTCTGCTCGTCGACGATGCGATCGTCGTCGTCGAGAACGTCGAGCGGATCATGAGCGAGGAGAAGGTTTCTGCGCGCGAAGCCACGCGGGAATCGATGCGGGAGATCACCGGAGCGCTGGTCGGCATCGCGCTGGTCCTGTCGGCGGTCTTCATTCCGATGGCCTTCTTCAGCGGATCGACAGGCGTGATCTACCGGCAGTTCTCGATCACGATCGTCTCGTCGATGCTGCTCTCGGTCTTCGTCGCAATGAGCCTGTCGCCGGCGCTGTGCGCAACGCTGATGCGCGCCTCCGATGTCGAGCACTATCTCGATGCGAAACCTCATGGCTTCATCGGCCGTTTCTTCGCGGGCTTCAACCGCTGCTTCAAGCAAGGGAGCGATCGCTACCAGTCCGGCGTTAAACATGTGCTGCAGCGTGGCAAGCGCTTCGCGCTGATCTATCTGCTGATCATCGCGGCGCTGTTCGTCACCTTCCAGCGCCTGCCGACCTCTTATCTGCCCGACGAGGACCAGGGGGCGCTGATGGCCGTCGTCCAGCTGCCGTCGGGCGCGACGCTCGAGCGAACCAATGCCGTTCTCGGCCAGCTGGAGAACTACCTGAGCAAGAGCCCCGATGTTGCCGCCTATATGACCCTCGTGGGCATGAACGGCGACCAGGCCTCGGCCAATGCCTTCATCCGGCTCAAGGACTGGAGCGAGCGCAAGGGCGATGCGCACTCGGCGATGACGCTGTCGCACCGGATGACCCGCGATCTCTCGACGATTCGCGATGCGCGCGTCTTCGTCATGCTTCCTCCGGTGATCCGGGGCTTGGGCAGCAGTTCCGGCTTCACGGTCGAACTGGAGGACAACGCCAACATGGGGCACGAGGAACTGGCCAAGGCCAGGGATCAGTTCCTGCAGCTAGCGCGGCAGAGCAAGGTTTTGACCGGAGTCCGGATGAGCGGGCTCGCCGATGTCGCGCAGTTTTCGATCGATATCGACGAAGGCAAGGCCGCGGCAATGAAGCTCTCCTCGGCGGACATCAACAGCACGCTGTCGACGGCGCTGGGCGGGAGCTACGTCAATGACTTCGTCAACAACAAGCGGGTCAAGAGAGTCTACGTTCAGGGCGATGCGCCGTTCCGGATGGGGCCGGACGACATCATGCAGTGGCATGTCCGCAACAGCGACGGCGAGATGGTGCCTTTCTCCGCCTTCGCCCGGACGAGCTGGAGTTATGGTTCGCCGCGCCTGGAGCGCTACAGCGGCATCGCATCCTATGAGATCGTCGGCTCTCCCGCGCCGGGCTACAGCTCCGGGGATGCGATGAACGCGGTCGAAGAGATCGTCAGCAAGTTGCCCCGCGGCGTCGGCTTTGAATGGGCCGGTCAGTCCTTCCAGGAAAAGATGGCGGGCTCCCAGGCGCCGATGCTCTATGCGATCTCGATCGTCTTCGTGTTCCTGTGCCTGGCCGCGCTGTACGAGAGCTGGTCGGTTCCGTTCTCGGTGATCCTGATCGTGCCGCTGGGCATCATCGGGACCATCCTGGCGACCTGGATGACCGGACTGGGCAACGACGTCTACTTCCAGATCGGTCTGCTGACGACGGTGGGCTTGTCGGCGAAGAACGCGATCCTGATCGTCGAGTTTGCGAAGGCGCTGCAGGACAAGGGACTGTCCTTGTTCGATGCGACGCTGCAGGCGGTTCAGCTCAGGCTGCGTCCGATCCTGATGACCTCGCTGGCCTTCATGTTCGGCGTTCTGCCCCTCGCTCTGAGCACCGGCGCCGGTTCGGCCAGCCGGCGAGCGATCGGCACCGGAGTTCTCGGGGGCATGGCCAGCGCGACGCTGTTGGGGCTGTTCTTTGTGCCGCTCTTCTTTGTCCTCGTCCGTGGCTTCTTCATGAAGAGAAAGCCGGTTTCGAACCGCGATTCCGTTGAATCCGCAACGATGCAAGGAGAAGCGTGATGCGTGCAGCGATAGCTTGTCTGCTGTTTCTTTCCGGCTGTGCCAACCTCGCTCCGGACTATGCGCGGCCCGCTTCTCCCGTTCCGGCGAGTATCGGCGGAGCGCCGACGGCGTCTGCGCTCGCCGATCCGCCCGCGTGGCGGGAGCTGATCGGCGACATCCGGCTCAGGGCTGTGGTGGAGCTGACGCTCGCGAACAACCGGAACCTGCGCATCGCGGCGCTGAACGTCGAGAAGGCGCGTGCCCAGTACCGGATCACCGATGCGGACCGCTACCCGACGCTCGATGCGAGCGTCGGGTCCAGCGCGGCGAAAAACGCGAACACGATTACCCGGAAGTATTCGGCCGAACTGGGGGTTTCCTATGAGCTCGATTTCTTCGGCCGTCTGAGGAACCTGAAGGATGCGGCGCTGGAGAGCTTTCTCGCCTCCGAGGCCAGCGGTCGCAGCACCCGGATCAGCCTGATCTCGGAGGTGACCGACGCGTGGCTGACGCTCGCTTCCGACCAGGCTTTGCTGAGCCTCGCCCGGGACACGCTGGACAGTCGCCAGAAGACGCTGGATCTGACCCGCAAGCAGAAGGATCTGGGCTATGCGACGGAGCTCGCCCTCGCGCAGCAGCAGGGCCTCGCCGAGACCGCACGGATCGACGTGGCGCGTTACCAGACTCTGGTCGTCCAGGATCGCAATGCGCTGATCCTGCTGGTCGGCCGCGAGCTGCCCGATGAGCTGCTGCCGGACGGCGCGGATGCGCTGAGCTCGGACGCGAACAAGCTGATCGAGGTTCCGGCCGGACTCTCTTCGGACGTGTTGTTGCATCGCCCCGACATCCTCTCGGCCGAACACTCGCTGAAGGCCAGCTACGCGGACATCGGTGCGGCGCGTGCCGCCTTCTTCCCGTCCGTATCGCTGACCGCACAGGGGGGGACGAGCAGCTCCAGCCTGGCGCAGCTGTTCAAGGCAGGCAGCGGCGCCTGGTCCTTCGCGCCGCAGATCACGGTTCCGATCTTCAATGCGGGCAGCCTGAAAGCCTCGTTGTCCAGCGCCGAAATCGAACGCGACATCCAGGTCGCGACCTACGAGCAGGCGGTCCAGACCGCGTTCCGCGAGGTCGCCGACGCGCTGGCGGAGCGGGAGCGCCTGGGCGAGCGCCTGCAGGCTCAGCGGACCCAGGTGGACAGCTACCGGAAAGTGCTCGAACTCACTCGCGCGAAGTACGCGAAGGGCTATAGCAGCACCCTCGATGTCCTCGATGCCGAGCGGACTTTCTATGGCGCGCAGCAGAGCCTGATCGCGCTGCAGCTGACCGAACAGCTCAACCGGATCGCGCTGTTCAAGGTGCTGGGCGGAGGTGGTGCGAAGGACGACTGAGTCCGGAAAACAAAAAAGCCCCGCGAGGGGCTTTTTTGCGAGCGGCAGCGGGGCGGGGCGTGAAGCCGAGCGTTTCAGCTCAGACGTTGAACAGGAAGTTCAGCACGTCGCCGTCGCGGACCACGTATTCCTTGCCTTCGGCGCGCATCTTGCCCGCCTCCTTGGCGCCCGCTTCGCCCTTGCAGGCGATGAAGTCGTCGAAGGAGATCGTTTGGGCGCGGATGAAGCCGCGCTCGAAGTCGGTGTGGATCACGCCGGCGGCCTGGGGCGCCGTGTCGCCCTTGTGGATCGTCCAGGCGCGCACTTCCTTGACGCCGGCCGTGAAATAGGTCTGCAGGCCCAAGAGGTCATAGCCGGCGCGGATCAGCCGGTTCAGGCCGGGTTCCTCGTAGCCGAGGTCGGCGAGGAACTCCATCTTGTCCGCATCGTCGAGTTCAGCGAGTTCCTGCTCGATCTTTGCGCACAGCGCGACGACCGGCGCATTCTCGGCCGCCGCGTGTTCGCGCAGGCGATCCAGATAAGGATTGTTCTCAGCGCCGTCCTCGAGCACGTTCGCGACATACATCGCCGGCTTGACCGTCAGCAGGCACAGCGGCTTGAGGAGAAGCTTGTCGTCATCCGACAGATCCAGGGTGCGGACCGGCTTGCCTTCGTTCAGGTGAGGCAGCACCTTTTCGAGCACGGCGACGAGCTTGCGCGCGTCCTTGTCGCCGGCCTTGGCCTTGTTCGTGTCGCGCTTGATCGTCCGTTCGACGACCGCGAGGTCGGCCAGCGCCAGTTCGGTGACGATGGTTTCTATGTCGGCGAGCGGATCGACGCGGCCATTGACGTGGACGACGTTCTCGTCGTCGAAGCAGCGCACGACATTGACGATCGCATCGGTCTCGCGGATGTTCGCGAGGAACTGGTTGCCCAGACCTTCGCCTTTCGAGGCGCCGGCGACGAGGCCCGCGATGTCGACGAATTCGACGATCGCGTGCTGGAGCTTCTGCGGCTTGACGATCTCGGCGAGCGCATCGAGTCGGGGGTCGGGGACTTCGACGATGCCGACGTTAGGTTCGATCGTGCAGAAGGGGTAGTTTTCCGCCGCGATGCCCGCCTTGGTCAGCGCGTTGAACAGAGTGGATTTGCCGACGTTGGGCAGGCCGACGATGCCGCATTTGAGGCTCATGGTGGGGCTCTTCTGGATCGCGCTAGGCTGAGCGGAGTTTGGGTTTCGAATTGAGGGTCTGGGTCGCCTTTTCCCATTGACCCTGGGCGAGCAGAGGCCACGCGTCGAGCGCCCGGCCGATCGACTCGTCGATCAAGTCCTGCTCTTCGCGTCCGGGACGGTGCAGGACCCAGTCGACGACGCGGTTGCGATCGCCGGGGTGGCCGACACCGATTCTGAGACGCCAGAAATCCGGGCTGGACAGGTGGGACTGGATGCTCTTGAGGCCGTTGTGGCCGCCATTTCCGCCGCCGCATTTGAGCTTGAGCTGGCCGGGGGGGATATCCAGTTCGTCGTGGACGACCAGGATCTCGCTGGGCAGGATGCGGAAGAAATGGGCGAGCGCTCCGACCGATTGGCCAGAGTTGTTCATGAAGGTCTGCGGCAGCAGGATGTGCACGCCTGAACTGCGCGCGTTCCCAACCAGACCGTGGAAGCGCGACTCGGCCGACAGCGTGACGCCAAGCTCGCGAGCGAGCATCTCACAAAACCAAAACCCGGCATTGTGCCGGGTTTCGACATATTCGGCCCCCGGATTGCCGAGACCGACGATCAGTTTGGGCGCAACAGGCGTCATTCCGTCCTCGGTTCAGACAAACGGGGGCAGGCCAGGACTTAGGCCTTGGCTTCGGCAGCGGCGGCCGAAGCAGCGGCGCTTTCCGCGGCGGCGGCCGCTTCAGCTTCCTCTGCGGCGACGTCGGCGCGGGTCTTCAGGATCGCCGCGACGACCGGGTCACCGTGGACGAGCACGGTAACGCCTTCCGGCAGCTTGATGTTCGAAACGTGAAGCGGCGTGCTGGCGGACAGGCCCATCAGGTCGACCGTCAGGAATTCCGGCAGGTTGCCCGGCAGGGTTTCGACTTCAAGTTCGGTCAGAACGTGCGAGACGACGCCGCCGTCAGCCTTGACGCCCGGAGCGACATCGGCGTTGACGAAGTGCAGGGGCACCTTGATGTGCATCTTCGCGTTCGGATCGACGCGCTGGAAGTCCAGGTGCAGGATCTGCTGGCGGAACGGGTGCCATTGTGCGTCGCGCAGAACCACGGTGTCCTTTTCGGTGCCGAAGTCGGCGACCAGCATGGACGAGTGGAAAGCTTCCTTGCGCAGCATGTGGTAGAGCTCGTTGTGATCCAGTTCGATCTGGACCGGGGTCTTGCCGGCGCCGTAGATGATGCCGGGAACCTTGCCAGCGTGACGCAGGCGGCGGCTCGCACCCGTGCCCTGTTCGACGCGCTTGGCGGCATTGAAAGTGATGGCCATTTTGATACTCCGTTGGGTTGTCCGCGACCAGACAACCGGGTTGTGAGCCCGGCCGAAATGGCCGGGTCGATGCGGATCCGCTTCTGCGAACCCGCGAAAATCAGTCGGTGAAGAGGGAGCTGACGGACTGCTGGTTGTTGATGCGCATGATCGTGTCGGCGAGGAAGTCGCCGATCGAGATCTGGCGGATCTTGCTGCAGGCCCGCGCCTCTTCGCGCAGCGGGATCGTGTCGCTGACCACGAGCTCGTCGAGATCGGATTCGGTGACCCGGCTGATCGCCGCACCCGACAGAACCGGGTGGGTGATGTAGGCCAGCACCTTCTTCGCGCCGTTCGCCTTCAGTGCCTGGGCGGCCTTGCACAGCGTGCCGGCGGTGTCGACGATGTCGTCGACGATCACGCAGGTGCGTTCCCTGACGTCGCCGATGATGTTCATCACTTCGGAGACGTTGGCTTTCGGGCGGCGCTTGTCGATGATCGCGAGGTCGCATTCGAGCTTCTTCGCAAAAGCACGGGCGCGAACCACGCCGCCGACGTCAGGCGAGACGACCATAAGGTTGTCGTCGCGATGGCGCTGGAGGTCATCGAGCAGGACGGGGGAAGAATAGATATTGTCGACCGGGATGTCGAAGAAGCCCTGGATCTGGTCGGCGTGAAGGTCGACGGTCAGAACGCGCTGGACGCCGACGGCCTGCAACATGTTTGCGACGACCTTGGCCGTGATTGGCACCCGCGCGCTGCGCGGACGACGATCCTGACGGGCGTAGCCGAAATACGGGATCGCGGCGGTGATCCGGGCGGCGGAGGCGCGCTTGAGCGCGTCAGCCATCACCAGGAGTTCCATCAGGTTGTCGTTGGTCGGATAACAGGTCGACTGCAGCACGAAGACGTCTTTACCGCGGACGTTTTCAAGCAGTTCAACATTGACTTCGCCGTCGGAGAAACGACCGACGGTTGCCGCGCCGACTGACATGCCAAGCCTTCTGACAACGTCCGACGCGAGTTTGGGATTGGCGTTGCCGGTGAATACCATCAGGCTGCCGAAAGCCATGACTAACCCCTATCTGCTCAGGTTTTTCACGGCCGGCCGCACCGCCTGCCGTGCTCGAAACGCGCTACAAATGGATCGGGCAGGCCGCAGCCTGCCCGATCTATCTGGCTGGGGAGGAAGGATTCGAACCTTCGCATGCCGGAATCAAAATCCGGTGCCTTAACCAACTTGGCGACTCCCCAAGAAATCCGTATTACTGATCCGAATCCGCCCAGTCGAAGAGTGGATGCCTGTCGAGGCTCTCGGCGATCCACGCCTGGGTTCCACTGGGTAGTTTTGCAACGAGCTTCCGGGCCTCGGAGGCGTCTGCGCAGCGCAGGAACACCGAGCTTCCCGATCCGCTCATTCTTGCCTCACCGAACGCACCGAGCATTTCAATCGCAGCGTCGACCTCCGGAAAGAGGCGGCGAGCAACGAGCTCAAGGTCGTTCCGGGTTGGCAGTTCCGGAAAGCGTGCGATTATCGTGGGTTCCGTGTCCCGTGTCAAATCATCAGCAGTAAAAATTTGCCCGGTCGGCACCGCGACCGGCGGTTCAACGACGACGTAGCAGGCGGGGGGGAGGGAGAGCGGTTGGAGCTTCTCTCCGACGCCCTGCGCGAAAGCGCTCTGCCCGAACAGGAAGAAGGGGACGTCGGCGCCCAGAGTGAGGCCCCACTGCTGGAGCGTTTCGCGCCCGATACCCAGGCCCCAGAGCCGGTTCAGGCCCAACATCACGCTGGCCGCGTCCGAGCTGCCGCCGCCCAGACCTCCGCCCATCGGCAGCTTTTTCTCGACCGCGATGTCTACGCCGAAGCGGCTGTTCGTCCTCGTCTGCATCAGGCGTGCCGCGCGGACGACGAGATCGGACTCCTCAGCAACGCCCGCAAGCGTGCTCGTTCGGTGAATCGCGCCGTCCTCGCGCCTCGTGAGGGTGATCCAGTCACCATGGGCGAGCATCCGGAAAGCGGTTTCCAGCAGGTGGTAGCCATCGGGGCGGCGGCCGACCACATGCAGGAAAAGGTTGATCTTCGCCGGAGCGAAGACGCGAACAGAGGACATCAAGGGGCTCCCAGCGACCATTTTTCAATTCTGAGCCGAACGCTCAGCGAATCCTGACGGGCTTCGATCAGCGCCGGAAGCTGCGCACCTCCGGGGGCTTCGCCCCAGGCCTGGTAGGCGAGGTGCCAGCCCGAATCCTCGAAAGAGCTCAACGGTTGGTCCGTCGTTCCGGCTTCGCGCGAGGCTGGTCTGGCCCGCACCCAGTCGGCGAAACGGCGCAGCGGCAGAGGAATGCCGATCAGCCGGCGGGCGAGCTCGGCATCGTCGTCTTCCGCGATGTGGCGACCGTCGGCGAGGTCCGCCGTGCCCCCGCGCGGGTTCAGCGCGATCTCGGCGATCGTCTGGCCCAGCGCGGTCTCCAGGTGAGCGCGGTCCTCGCCTCCGGCGTGGGACCAGGAGATCCTCAGCACCTCGGCCTTGCCGCCCTGGCGCACGACGATGCGCCCGGTCAGTGCGAAGTCGCCGCTGTCGTGCAGCGTGAGCGGAGCGGGCGTGGGCAGGCTGGCGCAGGCCGTGAGGCACAGAGCGCCGGCGCAGCACAGGATACGGAGTGCTCTCATCGTTCGAAACGCTTGATCGTGCGCGCCAACTCTGCGTTGTCCGGATGCTTGTGCAGCGCGTCTTGCCAGATGCGCTGCGCATCCTCCTTGCTGCCGCTGTGCCACAGCACTTCGCCGAGGTGGGCGGCGATTTCGGGATCCGGGCGCAGCGCGAAAGCGCGCCTGAGTTCGGTCAGCGCGGCGGCTAGATCGCCTTTCCGGTACAAGGCCCAGCCCAGGCTGTCGAGGATGAAGCCGTCTTCGGGCGAGAGCTCGTGCGCCTTGCGGATCAGGCTTAGCGCTTCATCCAGCCGCTCGTTGCGGTCGGCCAGCGAATAGCCCAGCGCGTTATAGGCCTGGGGGTCGTTCGGGCGGGCTGCGATCAGGTGGCGCAGCTCTTTCTCCATCACCTCGGGGCGGTCGGTCAGCTCGGCGAGCAGCGCGTGGTCGTAGAGCAGATCGAGATCGTCGGGCGTCTGGGCGAGCTGGGTGTCGAGCAGCGCGAAGGCCTCCTGGGGCTGGTTCATCTCGCGCAGGATCTGGGTCTCGGCGAGCAGGAAGGAGCGCGCTTCCTTGGGCGAGCTCTCGCGCAGACTCTTCAGCTCGGCGCGCGCACCGGCCAGATCGCCGCCCTTGGCCTGTAGCAGCGCGGCGCGCGCCTGGGCGGACGGGCGCTGGGCGCCGCCGACCTGGCGGTAGATCGCAATTGCGTCGGCTTCGCGCTTGCCGTCCTCGTAGATCTGCCCCAGCTGAATCCGGCTCGCATCGGCGTCGGCACCGCCTTGTTCGATGACTTTCTTCAGCAGCGGCTCGGCCTGGGCGCTCTTGTTGCTCTGGATCAGCAGCAGCGCGTGCATATAGGTGAGCTCAGGATCGTCGGGGTTCGCGGCGGCGAGCGCAGCGAATTCCCTGAGCGAGGCATCGAACTGCTTGTCGGTGGCCAGCAGGCCCGCATAGGCTTTGCGGGCCGCGCGGGCTTCGGGAGCGCGGGAGACGAAGCCGCGCAGGAAGGAGATCGCCTCCTTGGTCTTGCCCGCCTGCTGCAGCAGCTGGGTCTTGAGCAGCGCGGGCGCCTCCCAGTCGCGGCGAAGCTCCAGAGCCTTGTCCAGCTCGGTGAGCGCCGCTTCGCGCTCGCCCGCGTTGAAGGCGGCGTGAGCGCGCGCGAAATGGGCTTCCGGAGCCTTGGGATAAGCGGCGGTCAGACGATCGACGCTGCGGCGGACTTCGGCCTTGTCCGGGTAGCGGGCGAGGATGCGGTTCAGGTTCAGCAGCACCGCTTCAGGGCTCTTCCCGGCGCGCGCGAGCAGCCGCGCGAGCAGCGGTTCGACCTCATCGAGTTTGCCCATCCCTCCGGCGAGCAGACCGGTCAGGATCTGGATCGCGTCCTCGGAGTCCGGGGCTTCGGAGGTCCACAGCCTGACCGCTTCGAGCGCCTCGCGCTGCTTGCGGGCGAACAGCGCGATCTCGGTTGCACGGCGGGCGATGCGCGGGTCGCGGGTCGTTCGGGCCAGATCCAGATAGTTTTTGACCGACAGGGCCAGATCGCCCCGCGCTCCGGCGATCTCGGCGAGCAGGAACTGCTGGAGGATTTGCGGAGTCAGCTCCTGCTTGGGCAGGGTCGGATCCTCGACCTTGACGGGCTCGTCCTCGTCGGCGAGGGTGGGCACGCTGGCGCCCAGCAGCCCGGCTCCGATCAGGCAGGCGAGAAGGCGGCGAATCGATGAGCGCGGCATGGGGGAACTCCGGGAGGGATCCAGGTCAGAGACAGGCGAAGCTGGAAAGTGTTCAGCTTTGATCTTATCAGCTTGTAAGGATTTGCCATGCCCGAGTTGCCTGAAGTGGAGAGTCTCAGGCTCAGCCTGGAACCCCGGCTCGAAGGCCGTTCGTTCGACCGGATCATCGTCCGTGAGCGGCGGCTTCGCCAGAGCGTTCCAGTATCGCTCGAGACGGAGTTGCCGGGTCGGCGCATCGATGCGATCGCGCGGCGCGGCAAGTATCTGCTGATCCACGCGGGAGCTGACACCCTGCTGATCCATCTGGGTATGTCGGGCAGTCTGCGCTGGCAAGCTCTGGGATCGGCGCCGCGCCGTCATGATCATGTCGACTTCGTGCTCGGTGGCGAAGTGCTGCGTTACCACGACCCGAGGCGCTTCGGGCTGATCGCCTGGTGTCCGGGCACGGGGACGGATCACCCGCTGATCGCGTCGCTGGGACCCGAACCGCTGGAGCCGGGTTTCGACGGTGCGTGGCTCCACCGGATGAGCCGGGGGCGCAGGCTCGCGATCAAGGCCTTGCTGATGGATTCTCACTGGCTGGTCGGCGTCGGCAACATCTACGCATCCGAGAGCCTGTTCCGGGCCCGGATACGGCCGACGACTGTGGCCGGTCGGCTCTCGCTTGCGCGCTGCGCGCGGCTCGCCGAGGCGGTGCGCGACGTGCTCGCCGAGGCGATCGCGGCCGGAGGCAGCACTCTGCGCGACTATGTCGGCAGTGATGGCACTCCGGGTCACTTCCAGAAGGGCGCTTCGGTCTATGGCCGGGCCGGCGAGCCCTGCCGGGTCTGCGGGACGGCGATTCGGCAGATCCGCCTTGCCGGGCGGGCGAGCTATTGGTGCCCGCACTGCCAGCGCTGAATGACCGATCCTTGATCGGTGCGCGGCATATGTCCTTCCCCGAAGCAGGCCAAACGTGAAATAGTCACAAGTGCGAGCGGCTTGCTGCTGAATTCGGTATGCTAGCTGAGTGGAAATCCCTTTTGGGACAGGGTCGCGGGAGCACAGATGAGTCTTACCGAGCAGTTTTCCGACTATTCCGCCTGGCGTGCCCGGGTCGGTCAAAGTATCAGCCAGCTCAAAACCTGGCTTGTCCGCAACGAGATCAGCGATGCCCAGTCCGATTTGCGGCTCGCTTATCTGCTCGACCGTCTCAAGGACGAAAAGCTGACCGTCGCGTTCGCCGCCGAGTTCTCGCGCGGCAAGTCCGAGCTGATCAATGCGATCTTCTTCGCCGGCTATGGCGACCGGATCCTGCCCTCGTCGGTGGGGCGAACGACGATGTGCCCGACCGAGCTCGCCTGGGACGAAGGACAGCAGCCTTCGCTTCGCCTGCTGCCTATCGAGACGCGCGCCCGCGGTGCGAGCGTCCAGGAATTCAAACGCTTCGCCGAAGAGTGGGTGACGGTTGCGATCGACGTGCATTCGACCGAGAGCCTGCAACAGGCGATGGCGCGCGTCGGCGAAACCAAGAGGGTTCCGGCGGCGGAGGCTGAACGCCTGGGCTTCGCGATCGATCCGGAAGGCAAGCGCGGAACCCGGATCGACGAGGATGGCAAGGTCGAGATTGCCTGCTGGCGCCACGCCCAGGTCCAGTTCCCGCATCCTTTGCTCAGGCAAGGCCTCGTCGTGATCGACACCCCGGGGCTCAACGCGATCGGCTCCGAGCCCGAACTGACGCTGTCCCTGCTGCCCAACGCCCATGCCGTGCTGTTCATCCTCGGGATCGACACCGGCGTCACGCAGAGCGACCAGGCGGTCTGGCAGGAGCACATCAACGTCGGCCGTGCCCAGCGGAGTGGGCAGATGGTCGTGCTGAACAAGATAGACAGCCTTTGGGACGGGATCCGCTCCGAGGGACAGATCGAAGCCGAGATCCGCGAGCAGAAGCGCTCGGTCGCGGCGACGCTGGGCGTTTCCGAAGCGCAGATCTACCCGGTTTCGGCGCAGAAGGCGCTGCTTGCGAAGCTCTCCTGCGATCCGGATCTGCTCGAACGCAGCCGCATCAATGTGCTCGAGGCCGCGCTGAGCACCGAGCTGCTGTCGACCCGCCAGGACATCGTGCGCGACAACGCGAGCGCCGAAGCCGGCGAGATCGTCCGCCGTTCGCGCGAGCTGCTCGATGCGCGCCTCTCCGCGGTGCGCGAACAGATCGACGAACTCGCCGAGCTGCGCGGCAAGAACCGCAGCGTCATCGAATACATGATGCGCAAGGTCAAGGTCGAGAAGAACGAGTTCGAACAAGGCTTGCAGAAGTACCACGCCACGCGCAGCGTGTTCACGAACCTGTCGAACAACCTGTACAGCCACATCGGGCTCGATGCGCTGCGCTCCGAGACCCGGCGAACCCGCGATGCGATGCTCGATGCGACTTTTTCGAGCGGCCTGCGCGATGCGATGGAGAGCTTCTTCGAGCGGCTGCGCGCCAATCTGCGCAAGTCCTCCGACGAAGTGACCGAGATCGTCCGGATGCTGGACATGATGTACAAGAAGTTCACGGTCGAACACGGCCTGAAGCTTGCTTCGCCGGAGAGCTTCTCGACGCTGCGCTACGAGAAGGACATCGAGCGCTTGCGTCAGGCATTCGACCAGCAGCTGAACACGGTCGGGTCAATGCTGCTGCACCGCAAGGCCACGCTGACCCAGCGCTTCTTCGATACGATCGCGCTGGAGGCGCGGCGCACTTTTGAGCTGGCCAACCGCGATGCGGACCAGTGGCTCCGCGCCGTGATGAGCCCGCTCGAGACCCAGGTCCGCGAGTATCAGTTGCAGCTCAAGCGCCGCCTGGAGAGCGTCAAGCGGATCCACGATGCGACCGGTACTCTGGAGGAGCGGATCCAGGAGCTCACGCAGACCGAGAAGGGTGTCGTTAGGCAGCTCGGCGAGCTTGCCCATATCGAGCGGGGGATGGCGGGCGCTCTGGGGCTCGCGAGCCTGACCCGGGACCGGGAGACGGCCCGGGCAGCCTGAGGACGGGCGACGAAAAAAAGGCGACCCGCGGGTCGCCTTTTTTGTCGCAGTGGGGGCTCAGCCCTTCTGCGCGGTCAGCTTCAGGAACTTCGCCATCAGCTGATCCTTGTTCTCGACGCGATCCGGGTTGGTCGCGATGCAGTCGACCGGGCAGACCTGCTGGCACTGAGGTTCTTCGTAGTGACCGACGCACTCGGTGCACTTGTCCGGATCGATCTCGTAGGTCTCTGCGCCTTGCGAGATCGCGCCGTTCGGGCACTCGGGCTCGCAGACATCGCAGTTGATGCATTCATCGCTGATTATCAAAGCCATGGTTTTCCTCTTTACTGTGTTTTCTGCCTGAGCTTGTCATGCAGTCGGGTTTGCACGGGGGGCTGGACGAATTGGCTGACATCGCCTCCGAGCAGCGCGATCTCCCGCACCATTGTCGCGGACAGGAAGGTGAATTCATCTCCGGGCGTCAGGAATACGGTTTCGATCTCCGGATACAGGCGTCGGTTCATTCCTGCCATCTGGAATTCGTATTCGAAGTCCGAGACGGCGCGCAGGCCGCGCACGACGATCCGGGCGTCGAGCTTCTTCAGAAAGTCGAGCAGCAGGCCGTCGAAGCCTTCGACGGTCACGTTGGGCAGATCCGCCAGCACTTCGCGCGCCATATCGACGCGTTCGGCGAGGCTGAAGATCGGGCGCTTGCCGCGGCTGTCGGCGACGCCGATCACGAGCTGCGGAAACAGCCGTGCGGCGCGGCGAACCAGGTCTTCGTGGCCGCGGGTCAGCGGATCGAAAGTGCCGGGGTAGACCGCCACACCTTCCCTCATATCGAGTCTCCTCGGAACAGATGATAATGGACTTGGCCGGCGCACCCCTTCTTGACGGCTTTGAAGCCGGAAAATTCGGAGATCTCGTGTTCGGCTTCGACGTAGATCGCACCGCCCTCGGCGATCAGCCGGGGCAGCTCCTTCTCCAGCTTCGGCAGCCAGTCCATCCGGAAGGGCGGGTCGAGCAGGATCAGGTCGAAGCGCTCGCCGCACTTTGCGAGAAAGCGCAGCGCATCGCCGCGCACGCAGTGCAGCGCCGTTCCGCCCAGAAGTTCGGCATTCTGCCGCAATGCTGCAAAAACCTGAGGATTCTGCTCGAGCAGCGTCACGCGGGCGGCGCCGCGCGAAGCCGCTTCGAAACCCAGCGCACCGCTTCCTGCGAACAGATCCAGGCAGTTCCAGCCTTGCAGATCCTGGCCCAGCCAGTTGAACAGGGTTTCCCGGACGCGGTCAGGAGTCGGCCTGAGGCCGGGAGCCTCGGTGAATGTCAGGCGGCGTGAGCGCCATTGGCCGCCGACGATGCGCAGCTGGTTCATCGGGCGATCCCGGGTGTGACTGAGAAGGGGGAGAGAGGACTGGGCATCTGGTAGACTTCCAAGGAATTTTCCTCCCGCCGACAGCCTGTCAACGGGTGGCGCCGCATGATAGCGGCAGGCTGACCGTTGTGCACGCCCGGCAGCCACTTCGCCCCGGAATTTCCCATGCTCAGTTTCTGGAAAAAAGACAAAAACGACGCCGAAGCCCAGGCCCAGGATACGCCCGCACCGGTCGAAGCGCCCAAGCTCTCGTGGATGGAGCGCCTGCGCAACGGGCTCTCGCGTACCCGGGCCCAGATCAATGCCGCGGGGTCGTCTCTGGGGGCAGGAGTCGGCGCGCTCGGCGACCTCTTTTCGCGCCGCCGCATCGACGAGGATCTGCTCGAAGAACTCGAGACGACTCTGCTGACCGCCGACTGTGGTGTCGAAGCGACGACGTATCTGATCACCGAGATCCGCAAGCGCTGGAAACGCGACCGGCTCGAGACCGGTGAAGAGCTGCGCGCGGTATTGAAGGAATTGCTGGCCGGCCTGCTCGCCCCGCTTCAGCAGTCCTTCGACCTCGATGCCCACCGCCCGACCATCATCATGCTTGCCGGCGTCAACGGTTCGGGCAAGACGACTTCGATCGGCAAGCTCGCCAAACGCTACCAGGCCGAAGGCAAGAGTGTACTGCTCGCGGCCGGCGACACCTTCCGCGCTGCGGCGCGCGAACAGCTCCAGGAGTGGGGGCGGCGCAACGATGTGACTGTGATCGCCCAGGATGGCGGAGACCCGGCCGCGGTCGTCTTCGACGCGATTACCGCGGCGCGCGCCCGTGGGATAGACATCGTCCTCGCCGACACCGCGGGAAGGCTGCCGACCCAGCTCCATCTGATGGAGGAGATCGCGAAGGTGAGGCGGGTGATCCAGAAAGCCGATCCCAGCGGCCCCCATGAGGTGTTGCTGGTGCTCGACTCGAACATTGGCCAGAACGCTCTGGCCCAGTTGAAGGCTTTCGATGCCGCGATCGGAGTGACCGGTCTCGTCGTCACGAAGCTGGACGGAACGGCCAAGGGCGGCGTGCTGGCGGCGATTGCCCGAACTCAGCCCAAGCCGATCCGCTACATCGGAGTCGGGGAGGGAATCGATGATCTCCAGCCCTTCGTGGCCAGCGATTTCGTCTCCGCGCTGTTCGACGACGCCAGCGCCAGCTGAGCGCGCGTCATGTCAGGGAAGGATGGGTCGGCGTGATCCGTTTTGAAAGTGTCAGCAAGCGTTATCCGGGCGGGATGGATGGCCTCATCGAGGTCAGTTTCGAGATACGCGACGGGGAACTGGTCGTGCTGCGTGGCCACTCCGGGGCGGGCAAGAGCACTCTGCTGCGCCTGATTTCGGCCGTCGAGCGTCCGACCGGGGGCAGGGTGCTGGTCAATGATCTCGATGTCGGCAGGCTGAGGCCCGCCGCGATTCCGTATCTGCGCCGCAGCCTCGGACTCGTGACCCAGGACAGCCGGCTTCTGCTCGACCGAACCGTGTTCGACAATGTGATGCTGCCGCTGGTGATCGCGGGCCTGCCCCGGCGCGAAGCCGAGCGCCGCGCCACGACCGCGCTGGAACGCGTCGGACTCGCGCAGCACGCCCAGGCGATGCCGGTCACTCTGTCCGGTGGTGAGCAGCAGCGCGCCGCGATCGCTCGGGCGATCGTCAACCGTCCGGCCATCCTGATCGCAGATGAACCGACCGCGAACCTCGATGCCGACTACGCGGAAGAGATCGCGGCGCTGTTCCGCTCCTTCAACGAGGCTGGAGTCACCGTGATCGTCGCGACCCACGACGACCGGCTCTTCGCGGCGCGCACGCCGCGCCGGCTGGTGCTGTCCCACGGGAGGCTGCTGCCATGAACATTCCTGCCCTGCACGGACTCGCCGCCGCGACGGCGTTGCGCCGCCTCATCAAGGCTCCGCTGTCCAGCCTGCTGTCGGCGATCGTGATCGCGATCGCGCTGGCTCTGCCCGCCCTCGGTTATCTGCTCGCCGATAATGCGGCCCGCCTGGCTCAGAGCGTATCCGGTCGCCCCGAGATCAGTGTATTCATGAATGTCGATGCGAGCCGGGCCGAAGCCGATGCAGTCGGCAAAATCCTGCGCGCCGATCCCGGCGTCGCTGCGCTGCGCTGGGTGCCGCGCGAGGAGGCTTTGAGCCAGATCGTCAGCGGTGCGGGCCTCGGCGACATCGCGTCCACGCTGGGACAGAATCCTCTGCCCGATGCTTTCGTGATCAGCCCGCGGGATGAGACGCCCGCCGCGTTTGCCCGGCTGCAGCAGACGGTCAGCGCGCTGACCGGAGTCGCCCATGTCCAGCTCGACACCGCCTGGGTTCAGCGCCTCGACGCGCTGCTGCGCCTCGTGCGCAGCGCGGTGCTGGTGCTCGCGGGGCTGCTCGGTGCGGCGCTGGTGATCGTCACGTTCAACACGATCCGTCTGCAGATCCTGACCCAGAGGCATGAAATCGGCGTCAGTCTGCTGCTCGGCGCGACCCGCTCCTGGGTCAGACGCCCCTTCCTGTACTTCGGCGCTCTTCAGGGCACCCTGGGCGGTGTGCTGGCCTGGGCTCTGGTCGTTGCGGTCCAGATCGGTCTGCGCGCTCCGGTCGCTCAGCTGGCCGACGCGTACGGGATTCCGATCGAGCTGCTGCCCCCCGGTTTTGCCGAAGTGCTGGGTTTGATCGGTTTCGCCGCCTTCCTCGGCTGGAGCGGCGCAGCCTTGTCGGTGCGTCGCCATCTGCACGATGGCGTGATGGCCGACTGAGGATTTCTCAGGATCGCCCGCCCAGCCCGAGCAGGCCCATCGTGAGTCTGACCGTACCGTAGGCGAGCCAGCTCGCAATGCGGTGCAACCGCCCGGCTCTCTTCCAGTCCGAAGTCTTCAGCTCGCGAGCGCCTTGCGCGATCGCGTGCGTGAGGCTCGCATGCAGCTCGGTCGCGAAGCCCTGGTCGCGGACGACGAGGTTCGCTTCGCGCGACAGCAACAGACTGAAGGGGTCGATGTTCGACGAACCGACCGTTGCCCAGTGCCGGTCGATCACCGCGACCTTGGCGTGCAGAAAGCTGCGGTGATATTCGAAGATGCGCACGCCACCCGACAGCAGATTAGGGTAGAGCGCGTGGGTTGCGTAGTGCAGCAGCAGGTATTCGACCCGCCCCTGCAGCAGCAGGATGACGCGCACTCCCCGCTGGGCCGCTTCGGTCAAAGCCTGGCGGAAGCGATAGCCGGGAAAGAAGTAGGCGCAGGCGATCACGACCTCGCTTCGGGCCCGGCCGATTGCCGCGAGGTAGGCATCCTCGATGTCGCGGCGGTGACGCAGATTGTCGCGGACCAGAAAACCGGCGCGCTGGCTTCCCGCGGCCTCGGTGCACGGCGTGACCGCGCTGTGCCAGGGCGGGCGCCGGCGCAGCGAAGCCCAGCTGAGCATCCACCAGAGTCGGTGCACGGTTGTGTGGATCTCGCCGAGCACTGGCCCCCGGACTTCGACCGCATAGTCAAAGCGGGGCGGGATCTGGCCCGGAGTGTCCGCGTCGTCGATGATGTTGATGCCGCCGATGAAGGCGGTCGCGCCATCGATGACCGCGATCTTGCGGTGCAGGCGGCGCAGCCGGTGGCGGCGAAATGTCAGTGCACCGATCTCGCGGCGGTAGATCAGCACGTCGACTCCGGCCTCGACGAGCCTGGGCAGCATCTGCTCGACGAACTCGCGGCCTCCGAAGCCATCGACCATCAGTCTGACCACGACTCCGCGCGCCGCGGCGCGGGAGAGGGCCGCGGCGACCGCTTCGCCGCTGGGGTCGCGGGCGAAGATATAGGTTTCCAGATGGACTTCCGCGCGGGCGGCATCGATCGCACGGATCAGCGCCGGAAAGAACTGCTGCCCGCATTCGAGCAGGGTGACCCGGTTGCCGCTCTTGAGCCTTCTCATGGGCATTCGAGTTCCGCGAGCAGGGGGGCGTGATCCGAGATTCCCGCCCACTCCGCGCCGCCCAGAACCCTGGCGGTCAAGGGGCGCAGGCCGCGCACATAGATCCGGTCCAGGGTCAGCAGCGGCAGGCGACAGGGGAAGCTGCGCGCCGGCCCTCCGCCCAGCTGTGTGAAGACTTCCTGCAGGCCCATCCGGTGCACGAGCCACGCGTTGGCCTTGCCGCGCCAGTCGTTGAAGTCTCCGGCGATGATCAGCGGATCGGCGGCGGGGAGCTTCTGCACCAGATCGGCCAGCGTCGCGAGCTGGCGCCGGCGCTGCGAGTCGGTCAGCGAGACATGGACGCAGATCGCATGCAGGGTGTGGCCGTCGGGAAGCTCCAGCGTGCAGTGCAGCAGACCGCGCCGCTCGAAACGAGTCAGCGAGATGTCGAGGTTGTCGGCTTTGAGGATGGGTAGTTTGGAGATCACCGCGTTGCCGTGATGGCCCTGACGGTGCACCGCATTGCCTCCGTAGGCGACCTGGGGCCAGACGCCGTGCGCGAGAAATTTGTGCTGGGGCATCGCCGGCCAGTCGGGCTGGTTTTGCGCGTGGCCGCTGTGCATGCCCTGCACTTCCTGAAGGAACATCAGGTCGGCATTGAGTGTTCGCAGCCGATCGCGCAGGTCGTGGACGACCATGCGGCGGTTGAATTGCGAAAAGCCTTTATGGATGTTGTACGAACAGATCCGGAGTCGAGTCATCGCAAGGCCTTTTCGGGAAGGCCTTGCCAGTTTGCCGCAAACCCGGAGGCTCGGCCAGCAATCAGGACACGGAGAGCATCCGTTCCAGCGACAGCCGGGCGAGTGCGGCCTCGTGTTCCGGAACCGTGATCCGGTTGACGACATTGCCGTCGGCGAGGTTCTCCAGTGTCCAGGCCAGATGCTGAGGGTCGATGCGCTGCATCGTCGAGCACATGCAGACGGTCGGCGACATGAACTCGACGATCTTGCCCTCGGCGCGTACTTCCTCGGCGAGGCGGCTCACCAGGTTCAGCTCGGTGCCGACCAGCCAGCGGGATCCGGCCGGCGCGTCCTTGACCGTCTTGATGATCAGCTCAGTCGAACCGACATGATCGGACTGGCGGCAGACTTCGAACGGGCTCTCCGGGTGGGAGATCACGAAGCCTTCCGGGTGCTTTTCCCGCCAGCGCTGGATATGGGCGGGCTGGAACATCTGGTGCACCGCGCAGTGCCCTTTCCAGAGCAGCATCTTTGCTGAGCGGATCTTCTCGGGCGTCAGCCCGCCGTATCTCTGGTCGGGATCCCAGACCGCCATCTCGTCGAGCGAGACGCCCATCTGGTGCGCGGTCCAGCGCCCCAGGTGCTGATCAGGGAAAAAGAGCACGCCCGGCCGCTGCGCGAAGCTCCAGTCGAGGATCGTGCGGGCATTCGACGAAGTGCAGACGATGCCGCCGTGCTCACCGCAGAATGCCTTCAGGTCGGCCGCCGAATTGATGTAGGTGACCGGCGTGAAGCGCGAGTCGGGGGCTTCGCCGAGCACTTCGGCGAGCTCTCGCCAGCAGCGTTCGACCTTGGCGAGCGTGGCCATGTCGGCCATCGAACAGCCGGCCGCGAGGTCGGGAAGAATCGAGACCTGTTCGGGACGGGAGAGGATGTCGGCGACCTCCGCCATGAAATGGACGCCACAGAAGACGATGAAGTCGGCTTCGGACTGGCTCGCGAGCCGCGAGAGGCGCAGCGAGTCACCGGTCAGGTCGGCGTGGCGGAAGATGTCGGCGCGTTGGTAATGGTGGACCAGCAGAACGGCTTTCTTGCCCAGGCGCGCGCGTGCAGCGTCTATGCGCTGCTGGGCTTCCTCTTCGCGCAGGGAATCGAAACGGTCGAAACTGATAGGAGCGGATTGCATGGGTATATGTCGGGGGAGGGTTAGGGTTTACGCCTGCGTCCAGGGCAGGCCGGCGAATCGCCAGCCACCGATGTGACCACGCTGGCCGTGTGCGTCGCGGTCGCCTTCGAAGCCTTCGAGGATGTTGTAGCACGTTGCGTACCCGGCTTGCTGGGCGAGCAGGGCTGCGTAGTGTGAGCGTGCTCCGCTGCGGCACAGCAAGAGCAGCAGAGCCTCGGGGTCGACCTGATGGTGAAGCTGGGCCAGGAAGTTTGGATTGCGCACTCCTTCCGGCCAGGTGTTCCACTCGATCTCTATGGCTCCGGGAACCCGGCCGACCCATTCGAGCTCGGCGTGGGTACGCAGATCGACGAGGCGGGCACCGGGAGCCAGTTGCCAGACTTCATGGGCTTCCGTCGGAGTCAGGGCTCCCGAATAGGGGAGGCCGAGTTTTTCGCCGCGTGCGCCGGCGAGGGCAAGCAATTCGCTGAGACGTCCCATCGCATCACCTCTCGGTTCGGGCGCACGAGTATGCGCGAGGGGGGGGCTGCGGGCAAGTCCGCCTTATGCACCAATAACGTGCATTATTTTCGTCTATGCTCTTTTTTTGTGCGTGCCATTTCCCTCACCGGGGGCTTGGGCTTTCTGGTACCTCCGCCGGTCTGTGGCAGAATGCCGGGCGAGTTACAAGCTTATGCCCGGCTTGCGTGCGCCGCCGGAGTTTTGCTCCGGGATGGTGCGGGCAATGATCTGCTATGGCACGTTATGTGCTTTTTACCTCGACCGGAACGCGGGCTTTACCGCTGATCGCCAGTTGGCTTCCCTACGCTAGGAGAAATTATGTCCCCTCAAGACGTCATGAAGTTGGTCAAGGAGAACGAAGTCAAGTTCGTCGACTTCCGTTTCACCGACACCAAGGGCAAGGAACAGCACGTTGGCGTGCCCGTTTCGGCCTTCGATGAAGAAAAGTTCGAGCATGGCCACGCTTTTGACGGTTCCTCGATCGCCGGCTGGAAGGGCATTCAGGCTTCCGACATGGTGCTGATGCCGGATCCGGCCACCGCCTTCATCGACCCCTTCATGGACGAGACGACCCTGGTTCTGTCTTGCGACGTCCTCGAACCGGCCGACATGAAGCCCTACGATCGTTGCCCGCGCGGTATCGCGAAGCGCGCCGAAGCCTATCTGAAGGCTTCCGGTGTCGGTGACACCGCCTTCTTCGGTCCGGAACCCGAATTCTTCATCTTCGACAGCGTCGAATGGAAGCTCGACATGTCCGGCTCTTCGGTCAAGATCTCTTCCGAAGAAGCGGCCTGGGCGTCTGGCGAAAAGTTCGAAGGCGGCAACACCGGCCACCGTCCGGGCGTCAAGGGTGGCTACTTCCCGGTTCCTCCGGTTGACAGCCATAACGACATCCGCGCTGCGATGGTCCTCGAGCTCGAGAAGATGGGCATCCCGGTCGAAGTGCATCACCACGAAGTGGCGACCGCTGGTCAGAACGAAATCGGCACCAAGTTCGCGACGCTGACCAAGCGCGCCGACTGGACGCAGATGCTCAAGTACGTCGTCCATAATGTCGCGCACCAGTACGGCAAGACCGCGACCTTCATGCCCAAGCCCATCGTCGGTGACAATGGCTCCGGCATGCACGTTCACCAGTCGATCTGGAAGGACGGCAAGAACCTGTTCGCGGGCAACGGCTACGCCGGCCTGTCCGAAATCGCGCTGTTCTACATCGGCGGCATCATCAAGCACGCCCGCGCGCTGAACGCGATCACGAACCCGCTGACCAACTCCTACAAGCGTCTGGTTCCGGGCTTCGAAGCTCCGGTCAAGCTGGCTTACTCCGGCCGTAACCGCTCGGCTTCGATCCGTATCCCCTTCGTCAATTCCGACAAGGCGCGCCGCATCGAAACCCGCTTCCCGGATCCGGGTGCGAACCCCTACCTGTGCTTCGCGGCGCTGATGATGGCCGGCCTCGACGGCATCCAGAACAAGATCCATCCGGGTGAAGCGGCCGACAAGAACCTCTACGATCTGCCGCCGGAAGAAGACGCGCTGATCCCGACGGTCTGCTCGTCGCTGGATCAGGCTCTTGAGTACCTGGACAAGGATCGCGAGTTCCTGACCCGCGGTGGTGTGTTCTCGAACGAGTTCATCGATGCCTACATCGGTCTGAAGATGGAAGAAGTGAACCGCTTCCGGATGACGACGACTCCGCTCGAGTTTGAAATGTACTATTCGCTGTAAGCCTTTCCCGGCTTGCTGCGTTGAAGGGGACAAGCCTGGCTTGTCCCCTTTTCTTTTGCACTTTCCGGCTTGGCAAGGATACGGCGGACGCCTAAACTCAACCTTCCTTCGCTGATGTGACATTCGCATGAAACCGCTTCTCTGTTTCGCCTGTTTCCTGGGCCTTTCCTGTGCCTTGCCGGCGAGGGCCGATGTTTACAAATGCGTGGATCCGGTCTCCGGGCGCATTACGTATACGAACTCGAAGTACGGCGAGCGGGGCTGTACCGTGCTGTCGAGGGAGACGACCCCGGTCACGACGGTTCCGTCCGCGACGCGCAAGGCCTCTCCGGGTGCCGCATCGCCGTCCAGCTTCCCCAAGGTCGATGCGGGGACTCAGAAGTCGCGTGACGGAGACCGCCGCCAGATCCTCGAGACCGAACTGGCCACCGAGCGTCAGTTGCTTGAGACGTCGAAGAAAGAGCTCGCCGAGCAAGAAGCCCAGCGCAGCGGCAACGAGAAGAACTACGCGAAAGTGCTCGAACGCGTCCAGCCCTTCAAGGACAAGGTCGAGCTGCACGAGCGCAATATCGAAGCGATCCGCAAGGAAATCGGCAACCTCAAATGAGGCGCGGCCTCAGGCCGCCGCGGGATGCACTGCAGGCCCGCACGGGTGAACTGAGTGGCGCGTTTCTTGCTAAGGTTTTGGCATGAATCGCACTCCCGTCGCCCCCGTCTTTTCTGATCCCCGGATTGCCGGGCTGGAGTTTCTCGCTTCAGCGGTGCTTCTCGTCGATGAGCGGCGCATCGTTCGCTACATGAATCCGGCGGCCGAGAATCTCTTTGAGTTTTCGGCGCGCCAGGCCGAAGGTCAGTCGCTCGTGGCGCTGCTCGGCGATCCTCCGGGCCTGTCTTCGGCGCTCGACAACGCCCTCGTCAACAACTGGAGCTATACGGGGCAGAACCTCGTTCTGAACCGCCCCGGGCGCGACACGCTGCATGTCGACTGCACGGCGACTCCGGTCTCGCTGGCCGGTGCGAGTCTGCTGATGGAGTTCCGTCCCCTCGACGCGCAGCTCAAGGTCGCGCGCGAGGAGAGACTGATCGAGCAGCAGCAGGCCAATCGCGAGCTGATTCGCAACCTTGCGCACGAGATCAAGAATCCGCTCGGAGGAATCCGCGGTTCGGCCCAGCTTCTCGAACGCGAGCTCGCCGATCCCCTGCTCAAGGAGTTCACCCAGGTCATCATCGCCGAAGCCGATCGGCTGCAGGAGTTGATGCACCGGCTGCTCAATTCAAAGCGGGCCATGCAGCCGGGCCCGGTCAATATCCACGACGTGCTCGAACGCGTGCAGCGCCTGATCGTCGCCGAGTTTCCCGGAGTCGCGGTGCGCCGCGACTACGACATCAGCCTGCCCGAGATGACCGGCGATCGCGAACAGCTGATCCAGGTCGTGCTGAACATCGCGCGCAACGCCGCGCAGGCGATGAAGGGCGAAGGCGACATCGTGCTGCGCTCGCGTGCGGCGCGGCAGGTCACGCTGGCCAAGAGGCGTTTCAAGCTGGCGCTGGAACTTCAGATCATCGACAGCGGTCCGGGAATTCCCGAGGCGATCCGCGACCGCATCTTCTATCCGCTGGTGTCCGGCCGCGACAGTGGCAGCGGCCTGGGGCTCTCGATCGCGCAGAGCTTTGTCGAACAGCACCAGGGGATGATCGACGTCGAGAGCACCCCGGGGCGCACCTGTTTCACGATCGTGTTGCCGATTATCGAATCCGCGTGAGGCGTTCGCGCCCTGCCTTCAACCCTGCTTTGTCCGGAATGAACATGAATCCTGTCTGGATTGTCGATGACGACCGCTCCATCCGCTGGGTGCTCGAAAAGGCCCTTTCCCGGGAAGGGATCGCGCACCGCAGCTTTTCTTCCGCCTCCGAGGCGCAGGCCGAACTCGATGGCGGAGCCCCGCCTCCGCAGGCGATGATGAGTGACATCAGGATGCCCGGCGAGAGCGGGCTGGTGCTGCTGGAGAAGGTCAAGGCGCGCTTTCCGCAGCTGCCGGTCATCATCATGACCGCGTATTCGGATCTGGACAGCGCGGTATCGGCTTTCCAGGGCGGAGCTTTCGAGTACCTGCCCAAGCCTTTCGACGTCGATCAGGCGGTCGAGCTGGTGCGGCGAGCGATCGAAGAGTCGCGCACGCGCGGCACGGTGCCCGAGGAATCCTCGACGGTGCCCGAGATCCTCGGCCAGGCGCCGGCGATGCAGGAAGTGTTCCGCGCGATCGGGCGCCTCGCCCAGTCCCATGCGACGGTGATGATCAATGGCGAATCCGGTTCGGGCAAGGAGCTCGTTGCGCGCGCGCTGCACCGCCACAGCCCGCGCAAACAGGCGCCTTTCATTGCGATCAATACGGCGGCCATTCCGAAAGATCTGCTCGAGTCCGAGCTTTTCGGTCACGAACGCGGCGCCTTCACCGGCGCGAACACGCAGCGCCGGGGCCGTTTTGAGCAGGCCGAAGGCGGCACGCTCTTCCTCGACGAGATCGGCGACATGCCCGCCGAGCTGCAGACCCGGCTGCTCAGGGTGCTGTCGGACGGGCACTTCTACCGGGTCGGCGGACAGCAGCCGATCAAGGCGAATGTCCGGGTCATCGCCGCGACGCACCAGAACCTCGAAGATCGGGTTCGCGACGGCCTGTTCCGCGAAGACCTGTTCCACCGCCTGAACGTGATCCGGCTCAGGCTGCCGTCGCTGCGCGAGCGGCGCGAAGACATTCCTCTGCTCGCCCACCACTTCCTCGCGCGCAGCGCTTTGGAACTCGGTGTCGAGACGAAGAGGCTGACGCCGACCGCGCTCAAGTACATGCAGACCCTCGATTTTCCCGGCAACGTGCGCCAGCTCGAAAACCTCTGTCACTGGCTGACCGTGATGGCGCCTGGCCAGACCGTCGATGTCGCCGACCTGCCTTCCGAGTTGCGCGAGCAGGCTGCTCGTCCGGTCAGCTCGTCCTGGGTCGAAGCGTTGGCCACCGAGGCCGACCGGATGCTTGCGGGGCAGCCGGGCGAAGTCTTTGACAGGCTGACTCACGAGTTTGAACGGGTGCTGATCCGCCGCGCGCTGAACCTGACCGGAGGCAAGCGGGTTGAAGCGGCCCAGCTGCTGGGCATTGGTCGCAACACGATCACGCGCAAGATCCAGGAGCTCGGGATGGACGCGGAAAACTGATGCACTACTGTGGTGCGTTTTAGCCTGCGCACCACAGTTTCACGAAATTTCGCCGATTTCTCGCGCACGTCCGAATCCGCCGCTAAACTCGCGCCTTTGCACCACGGCGAAGCCTTCCGTGAGCGACCGTACCGATACCGAACTTCTGCGCCTCAAGGCGGCCCTGGGCGAATACTCGACCCGCTTCGACGCCGACCTGCTTGAATCCTGTTCCTCGACCAACTCCCTGCTGCTTGAACGAGCCTCCCGGGGCGCGCCTTCGGGCAGCGTGCTGTGGGCTCTGGAGCAGACGGCGGGCCGCGGCCGGCGTGGCCGGGCGTGGATCTCCACCGTCGGGGACAGTCTGACTTTTTCGCTGCTCTGGCGCTTCGATTCTTCGATCTCGCTCGATGGCCTTTCCCTGGTTGCCGGCTTGGCCGTCGTCGATGCGCTCTCCTCCTTGGGCGTTGCAGGTCTGGCCTTGAAGTGGCCCAACGATGTCTGGCTCGATGGGCGCAAGCTCTGCGGTTTGCTCGTCGAACTGCAGCAGAGCGGCTCGCGGGTCGGTGCTGTCGTCGGCATAGGTCTGAACCTGGACTTGCCTGCCGGGGCTTCCCGACTCGATCAGCCCGTCGCGGCGCTCAGCGATGCGCTCCCCCGGCCCGTCGATGGTGCCGAAGTGCTCGCCGCTGTGCTGACCCGGCTGGCGATCCGTTTTGAGCGCTTCGCCCGCGAAGGCTTTGCCGGCCAGCGCGAAGACTGGCTGGCGTGCAACGGTCTGGCCGGGCAAACGGTCAGGCTGATCGAGGACGACGGTGAAACTCTGGGCCTCTGTGCCGGGGTCGACGCTGATGGAGCGCTGCTGCTGCGTGTCGGCTCCGTCGTGCGCCGGGTTCTGGGAGGCGATGTTTCGCTGAGGAGGGCCGCGCAATGATGCTTCTGGTCGATGCGGGCAATACCCGGATCAAGTTCGGTTGGCACGATGGTCAGCAGTGGATCTGTCGCGAGGACATCTCCCACGAAGCGCTGGGCGCGGTCAATTTCACGCGCTTCGGAACCCCTCACCGCATCCTGGTCGCGCATGTCGCGTCGGAGCCGGTGCGTCTGAGGCTTCTGCAGATGCTGGTGCCGTGGATGGACCGCACCGAATGGCTCAAGGCCGAATTCGAGCGCTGCGGCGTGCGCAACCTCTATGCGGATCCGACGCGGCTCGGCGCGGACCGCTGGGCGGCTGCGATCGGCGCCTGGCATCGCGTCAAGGGCGCTTGTGTCGTCGTCTCGGCCGGCACCGCGACGACCGTCGATGCGATCGACGAGCACGGCTCTTTTCTCGGTGGCCTGATCCTGCCCGGGCACGGCCTGATGCAGCGCGCTCTGGCGTCCGGGACCGCGGCCCTGCCTCTGGCTGAAGGCCAGTGCGTGCCCTTTCCGCAGAACACGCACGATGCGATCGAGACCGGAATCCGTTATGCGCAGGCCGGGGCGGTCGAACGCTTTCGCGGCCAGATGCCCTTCGGTACGACCGTCGTGTTGTCGGGCGGTTCGGCGTCGGCGTTGGCTCCGCTGATCGCGCCTCCACGGCTGGATTTCCCCAATCTGGTTCTCGAAGGCCTGCTGAACATCGTCCGCAGCGAAACCTGAACGCCCACTGCGGCCCGGGCTCGGGTAGCATTACCCCTTCTGCATCAGGAGGGTCGCCATGTCGCTGGTCGATTTCATCAAGAAACAGTTCATCGACGTCATCCACTGGACCGAGGACGATGAGAGCGTGCTGGCTTGGCGCTATCCGATGCGGGACATGGAAATCCAGTACGGAGCTCAGCTGACGGTCCGCGAATCCCAGCTCGCGCTCTTCGTCAATGAAGGTCAGGTGGCCGACGTGTTCCCTGCCGGCCTGCACACGCTGACGACGCGAACCCTGCCCCTGCTGACCAACCTGAAGAACTGGGACAAGCTCTTCGAGTCGCCGTTCAAGAGCGATGTCTATTTCTTCAGCACGCGACTCAAGCTCGACCGAAAATGGGGAACGCCCCAGCCGATCACGATCCGCGACAAGGATTTCGGCATGGTCAGGCTGCGCGCTTTCGGCCTCTATTCCTACCGCATCCTCGACGCGAAGCTCTTCCACTCCCAGGTCAGCGGCACCCGCGAGCGCTATACGGTCGAAGACCTTGACGGCCAGCTGCGCGGAACCGTGATCTCGGCGATGACCGATCTGTTCGGCGAGTCGGGAATCCCCTTCCTCGACATGGCGGCCAACCAGGCCGAATTCGGCGCTCAGCTGAAGGCTCACCTCGCACCCCAGTTCGAACGATTGGGCCTCGCGCTGGACAGCTTCGTCGTCGAGAACGTGTCGCTGCCCGAAGAGCTGCAGAAAGTGCTCGATCAGCGGATCGGCATCAACATGGTCGGCGATCTGGGCAAGTTCACGCAGTACCAGGTCGCCAACAGTATCCCGATCGCGGCTGGCAACGAAGGCGGACTCGCCGGGGCCGGCGCCGCGCTCGGTGCCGGGCTGACGATGGGGCAGGCGATGGTCGGCGCTCTCGCTCAGGCCACTCCAGCCGCCGCCGCTGCCGTGCCCAGCGCCGATGAAGTCGTCGCGCTGCTTGAAAAGCTGCACGGCCTGATGGAGAAGGGCATCCTGTCCGAAGAGGAATTCGCAGCCAAGAAGGCGGAGCTGCTCGGCAAGCTCGGCTGATCCGCGATGCCTGTCCAGGTCTCCTGTTCCAGCTGCGGCGCTCCGGTCCGCTTCCAGTCGGCCGGCTCGGCCGTGGCCGTCTGTCCCTTCTGCCGCAGCACGCTGGCGCGCGACGGCGAAGCGCTGAAGAATCTCGGCAAGATGGCTGAGCTTCTGGCCGACGACTCCCCGCTGCAGATCGGCTCGACCGGCAGCTGGCGGGGCGTCGGCTTCGCGGTGCTCGGCCGATTGCAGATGCGCTACGGAGCAGGTGCCTGGAACGAATGGCACATCGTCTTTGACGATCAGCGCCACGGTTGGCTCTCCGACGCTCAGGGTTTGTGGACGCTGACGCTGCCGCTGCGCCTCGCGTCCGAAGTCCCTGGCTTCGCTGCGATCAAACCCGGCCAGAAGATGGCGCTCGCCGGCAAGGTCTTCGAGGTTACGAACAAGGAAGAAGCGGTCTGCCTGTCCGGAGAAGGCGAGTTGCCTTTCATCGCCGGCGCGGGATATGTCGCGAACGTCGTCGACTTGAGATCAGCGGATGCGTTTGCGACGCTGGACTATTCGGAATCTCCTCCGCAGTGCTTCGTCGGCGAAGCGGTCGAAGCCGGGACGCTGAAGCTCGGGAATCTGCGCGATCGGGCCCGCGAAGCCTTGGTCGAAAAACCGAAGCACAAGGCTTTGGCCCTTGCCTGCCCCAGCTGCGGCAGTCCCTGGCATCTGCATGATCAGGCCATCCTCTCGGTCGCCTGTCCAGCCTGCGGCGCGCTGTCCGACGTCGACGGCGAGCTCGCGAAGGTGCGCAAGGCGGCCAAGGCGGGCTCGACCATTCTTCCTGCCCTGCCTCTGGGCAGCCGGGGCAAGCTCGCGGGGCAGGAATGGGAGGCGATCGGTTTTCAGCGCAAGAGCACGGTCGGCGAGATCGGAGCTGACTGGGACGAGTACCTGCTCTACGATGGCCATGGTGGTTTTGCCTGGCTTGCCGCCGAGCGCGGCCACTGGAACTTCATCCGCCAGCTCAACAGCCAGCCCGCGATGTCCAGATTCGGCGGGCAGGACGTGCGTTTGAACGGCAAGGAGTTCCGCCACTTCGCGAGCTACCGGGGCGAGACGCGCTTCGTGCTCGGCGAGTTCACGTGGAAGGTTTCGGTGGGCGAGCAGGTCGAAGTGACCGACTACATCGCGCCGCCGCAGATCCTCTCGCACGAGAAATCGGCGAGCGAGATCACCTGGTCGCAGGGTGAATACCTCTCACCCGAAGAGATCACGAAGGCCTTCGGTCTCAAACGCGCTTTGCCGCCGCCGGGCGGAATCAACGCCTGCCAGCCCAACCCCTATGGGCAGCGGAGCGTTCCTTTGCTGCTGGCGCTGCTCGCGAGCGCTTTGTTCGCGCTGATCGTGCATTTCGCGCTGGGCGGAGGCGCGTCGGGGCGCACTGTTTTCTCGACCCGCTTCGAACTCGTGCCTGGCGTCGAGAGCTCTTCGAGCAGCGAAGCTTTCCGGATCGACCGCGACATCGCGAGGCTGGAGTTGCATCACCGCGCTCCGGTATCGAACAGCTGGGTCAATGTGCAGACCGAGTTGGTCAACCGCAAAACCGGGCAGATCTATTCGGCCAGCAAGGAGCTGTCCTACTATTCGGGCGTCGACGACGGCGAGAGCTGGTCAGAAGGCAAACAGGAGGGCGAGACGGTCTTCTATGGTGTGCCGGCCGGCGAGTACAGCCTCGTCGTCCACGGCGAAGCCGCTCCGGATGCCGCTCCCGGACTCACCGACACCCTCTCCTTGCAGAGCGCTCCGGCGCCTTTCACGAACCTGCTGATCTGCTGGATCTTCCTCGCCCTCTGGCCGATCTTCAACTGGCAGCGCGCCTCCTCATTCGAGACTTCGCGCTGGGCCTGGAGCGACCATCCGCGCAGCGGAGCCGAGAAAGAGGAAGACTGATGCGCAACTATCTGATCGCAGCCTTGATCGCCCTCGCCGCTCTGGGCTGGGCTGACCGCCGGGGCTGGGGGCTGTTCGACGAGCGCGGCGGAGTCGGCCCGCGCGGTGCCGGTAGCAGCTGGGGCGGTTCCGGCCGCGTCTATCACAAGTGATCATGGGAGAAATCTGATGGAATGGTTCAGCATCAAACCGCTCGTCGCGTCGGTCGTCTATTCGATCCTGGGCGTCGCGATCTTCTGGTTGTCCTTCATCGTTGTGGACAAGATCACGCCTTACGATCTGTGGCGCGAGATCGTCCGTGACCGCAACCTGCCTTTGGCGATCATCGTTGCGGCAATGTGCCTTGGCATCGCGATCATCGTCGCGGCGGCGATTCACTGAAAGGCGCTGCATGACGGAAACAGGGCGTGGTCAGCGCCACGCGCTGCTGGCATCGGTCTTCATCATCGCGTCGTGCGGGCTCGCCTATGAGCTCGTGACCGGGGCGCAGTCGAGCTATCTGCTCGGCGACTCGGTGACCCAGTTTTCGACGGTGATCGGCACCTATCTGTTCGCGATGGGCATCGGCTCGTGGCTGTCGCGCTACATCGAGCGGGCCCTGGTGCTGCGCTTCGTCCAGCTCGAACTGCTTGTCGGCATCGTCGGCGGCTTTTCTGCGGCGGCGCTGTTCGCGGTCTTCGCTTTCGATGCCGGGCCTTTCCGGCTTTTGCTCTATGCGGTCGTGCTCGCGGTCGGGGTACTGGTTGGACTGGAGATCCCGCTGGTGATGCGGATACTCAAGCGCGACCTGAGCCTGCGCGATCTGGTCTCGCAGGTCCTGACCGTCGATTATCTCGGCGCCCTGGCTGTCTCGCTGGCCTTCCCGCTGCTGCTCGCCCCCCATCTTGGCCTCGTGCGCACCGGTCTGATGTTCGGTTTGATGAACGCGGCGGTCGCGCTGTGGGCCGTGCGGGTCTTCCGCGCCCAGCTGCCACGCTCGCCGGCTCTGCTGCTGCAGGCGCTGGCGGCGATGCTGCTGATCGCGGCGGGCTTCGTTGGCGCGGGGCGTTTCACAGCTTGGGCCGAACAGCAGATGTACAGCGACGAGATCCTCTATACCCGGACGACGCCCTACCAGAGGATCGTGGTCACCCGCTGGCGCGACGACCTTCGCCTGTTTCTGAACAACAATCTGCAATTCTCGTCCCGTGACGAGTATCGCTACCACGAGGCGCTGGTCCACCCCGGGCTCGCCTCGCTGCCGGCCGCGCGCCGGGTGCTCGTGCTGGGCGGCGGAGACGGGCTCGCGGTGCGGGAGATCCTCAAGTATCCGCAAGTTCGCGAAGTGACCCTGGTCGATCTGGATCCGGAGATGACGACGCTGTTCCGGTCCTCGCCGCCGCTGCGCAAACTCAATGGCGATGCCTTCAATTCACCAAGAGTCAGGGTCATCAACGCCGACGCGGCGCGCTGGCTGGAGACGGCCGAAGGACTCTTCGACTTCGTCGTCGTCGATTTTCCCGATCCGACCAGTTTTGCGGTCGGCAAGCTCTACACGGTGCCGTTTTACCGGCTGTTGCAGCGCCGGCTCGCCCCTCATGGCCGGATCGTCGTGCAGTCCACCAGTCCCTACTACGGGCGCAAGGCCTTCTGGACCGTCGTGGCGACGCTGGAAGCGGCCGGGCTCAAGGTCTCTCCCTACCATGCATTGGTTCCCTCTTTTGGCGAGTGGGGCTTCATCCTCGCTGGTTTTGAGGATTACCGGCCCCCGGCCCGCCTGCCCGTGCCGACCCGCTTCCTCGATGCCGCTGGCCTTCCCGGCCTCTTCGTCTTCCCGCCCGACATGGGGCGGATCGCCGCCGAACCGAACCGGCTCAATGCGCAGAACCTGGTGCGCACCTTCGAAGAAGAGTGGAAGCAGGCGATACGCTGAGGCAAAACCCCAAGTTTCGACAAGACGGAATTGCGCTGTCCGCTTACCGTGTCGACAACCCGCTCGCAGCCGGATCTCCGCGGGGAGATCCGCAGAAGCCGGGCCCATGGAATGGACTTGGAGAAGACATCGATGAGCATCAAACACCGGGCCGGACTGGCTCTCTCCCTGATCGCGAGCGCTCTGCTGATCGCCTGTGGAGGAGGGGGCGGAGACTCGTCCACAACGCCGGTCACGCCGACCGACAGCGCAATATCGATCAGCTCGGTTTCGGGCAGCACGGAGGAGACTCTGCCCTGTAACAAGGGTACCAGCAACAGCGAGTGTGCTCTGCGCACCTACCAGATCATGGTCGAGTCCTTCATCGACGGTGACTCGAGCGCCGACTACAACACCGGCTACGGTTCGAGCCATCACAAGGGCGACCTGCAGGGCATCATCGCTTCGCTCGACTACATCAAGAGCACCGGCGTCAATGCGATCTGGCTGACGCCGATCTTCAAGTCGACTGCCGCTTCGGGGCAGGACCAGTGGGCCGACCGGCTCGACGCGACCGGTTACTACACCAGCGACTACTTCGCGATCGATCCGAAGTTCGGTACGTTGGCCCAGGCCAAGACTCTGGTCGATGAAGCGCACAAGCGCGGTCTCTATGTGTTCTTCGATGGCGTGTTCGGCCACCACAAGACCAATCTGGTCGCGTCGCCGAACGGCCGTCTGCCGGTGCAGACGACAACCTGCTCAGGCATGGGCGGCAGCAATACCCTGTCCGGGCTGATGACCTGCGATGACTATTCGAAGGCGGCCACTCTGGACTTCTACAACGAAGTCGCGGCCTACTGGATCAACACGCTGGGCATAGATGGCTGGCGCCTCGACCAGGCCTATCAGGTTCCGCTCTCGGCGTGGCGATCGCTGCGCACGACGGTCAAGACCGCTTCAGCTGCGAAGACCTACACGAATGCGGCCGGCGCCACCGTCAATCCGCTCGGTTACATGGTTGCCGAGATCTGGAGCGGCGAGAGCGATATCGCGACCTATGGCTACGGCACGACCGCGAGCCCGGCGCTGAACTCGGCTTTCGACTTCCCTGGCCGCTATCGCGTCGTCAAGGTCCTGGCGACCCAGGAAGATACTTCCGCGTCGGACGCGAAAGCTCAGGCCGCCAGTCTGCTCAAGCAGGTATTCTCGACCCATGCTTCCTATCCGGATCACGCGATCCCGAACCTGATGCTCGGCAACCACGACCTGGTCCGCTTCGGCGATCTGATCGAGCGCGCCGGCTACGGCGGCACCGACACGACCCAGTACTGGCAGAGGCACAAGCTCGCGTTCGCGTTCATGGCTGCCTATTCGGGGCCGGTCACGCTCTACTACGGCGACGAGATCGGTCAGGAACTCGCGAACTATTCGGCGAAGGACTCCTCGTCTAGCTGTGCCTTGAGCGGCACCTGTGATGACCACGTCTCGCGTACGAGTGGCATCGTCAAGGGCGTTCCGACGACGGTCGGCGCCGCCGCGAGCACGCTGACGACCCAGCAGCAGGACCTGCACGACACGGTCGCGGCGCTGTGGGCGCTGCGCGATGCGAACCCGGCTCTGGCGATCGGTTCCCGCACCCACGTCTATTCGGATACGACGCTCTATATCGATCGCAAGGACGCCGGCACCAACCATGTGCTGCTCGCGATGAACACCGGCAGCAGCGCGAAGACGGTCAAGATCGCCACCGGTGTCGTGAGCGGCGCGACTTCGCTGACCGACCTGCAGAGCGGTGCGAGCCTCTCCGCGGCGAGCGGCGTCATCGAAGTGACGATCCCCGCGCTGTCGGCGAGGCTGCTGAAGTTCTGAGCGGTTTTGGACTGATCAGGAAAGCCACCTTGGGGTGGCTTTCTTTTTGATTCAAACCTTGGCACGCGCGAGCTGCTCAAGCGACAAGTGCGAGCGAGCCTGCCCATGCCTCGGGCAGGGCCAATTCCTGCACCGCGCAGCGGGAGAGCTTGGTCTCGAGCGCTTCGCTCCACTCGGTGAGGGGCAGGCCCAGGCATTTGAGCTTCGCTTCGTGCGCGGTCCAGACTTGGGCGAAAGCCCTTGCCTGCTCGTGTGCGGGAAGCGCGGCGAGTCGGGCTGTGGCGTCCGGGCCCAGATAATCGCGGGCGAGGGCTTGCTGGTCGGCAAGCCCGATGATCCGCATCAGATCGACTCCGACCGCTCCGTCCAGAGCGATCGCCGCGATCGACAGCCCTTCTGAATGACTGATCGACAGACCTGCCTGGCTGCCGTCCGGCAGGATCAGTGCAGGGGCTTCGCCAGGGATGGAACGGATCGTTAGTGCGGAGGCGGGGAGGCCCAGGGTCTGTGCGAGCGCATCGACAATGGTCGCCCGGATCTGGCTGCGGGCGCTCTCGCGCAGCGGCGAATCCGCAGTCTCGACCGCGAGCAGGTGCAGGCGCGCTCCGGCCTCGAGAGTCGCCGGAGCGCGCCGTACCGGAATCATTGCCGGCGGTCGGGCGCGGCCGGGCAGCCGCGCCAGGCGCTCATCTCCGGGATGTTCTCGCCCTTCATGACCAGCGTGAACGGACCCAGGTGGGCGCCGTCGGCGACCGAGGCGCTGTACAGCACGGTGCTGCGCGGTGCGATATAGACGCGCTCGCCGATCACGACTTCGTCGACCTTCATGACCCTGTCTTCGAACAGGTGAGTCTGCGGGCAGCTGAGCGCGTTCAGTTCGCTGTGATCGCCGATCGCGACGCAGTCGAATTCTGTGATGTCGGTTGTGTCCAGATAGACGCCTTTGCCCATCCGGCAGCCGAGCAGCCGGAATGCGACGGGCAACCACGGAGTGCCGCGCAGATAGCGCAGGAAGTTCGGTACCGCGATGCCTTCGTACATGTTGGTGGCCGCTTCCGACAGCCAGACGAAGGGCGTCCACATCGGCACCGAGCGTTTGCGGTAGCGACCCAGCAGGATCCATTTGAACAGCGCAACGAAGACGAAGGAGGCCAGGCCAAAGAGCAGGCCGGTCACCGCCAGGTCGCTGGCGACGCTGACCCAGCGTCCGGCACCCGCGTCGGGCATCACGTCGAGCACGATCGCATAGCAGGCGGCGATCACCAGCGCGTGGGGGGCGACGATGCGGAAGGCTTCGACGAGGCCCCGGCCGAGGCGGCGCAATGCCGACGGGCGGAAAGTCAGCTCTTCGGGGAATCCGCTGACGGTTTCGCGCGCGGGCAGGTTGATCGGCGGCGTGCCCAGCCAGGTGTCCCCATCCTTCATCGCGGCGTTGGCGGGCGCGCGCGACAGCACGCCGATCAGAACGTTCTCGGGCAGCGTCGTGCCGTCCGGGATGTAGGCGCCGTTGCCGACGAAGCTGCGCCGCGAGACGTGGGTCGGCTTCATCGTCATCCAGCCCCCGTCTATCTCCTCGTCGCCGAGCAGCACCGCATCGGCGATGAAAGTCTCATCCCCCAGGGTCAGCATGTCCGGAACGACTCCAAGCGCGGTCGAGATCTCGGCGCTGCGCCCGACCTTCGCGCCGAGCAGTCGGTACCAGAAGGGCGCATAGACCGTCGCATAGACGCCGTGCAGGATCTGCAGGCTCGATTCCTGGATCTGATTGACCAACCATTTGCTCAGGTAGAGCCAGCCATGCACCGGCGTGCAGCCCGGCCTCATCTTGGGCAGAACGCTCCAGCGGATTCCGGCCGACAGCAATGCAGTGCAGACGATCAGCACGGCGCTGGCGGGAAGCGAGAGCAGGAAGTACTTGGCGAGCTGCAGCCAGGTGCTTTCGCCCTGCAGCCAGGGCAGGCGGTTCGCTTCGTCCAGCCAGTCGATCAGCATGAAGGTCGGGAAGACCGGCAGGAAGAACAGGATCGCGATCGCGAGGGCGCCGGCGATGAAGAACAGCGCCTCGCCGCCGAGACGGAAAAGCCCGACGGCGGGCCGCGGGCGCAGCGATTCGGGCGCGAAAGCGCCGACGTCGCGCGCCGGCGAGCCCGTCCATATCCGTTTCTCGGGGACGCTCTCGCCGTCGGCGAGCGCCGATTGGGCTTCGAGGTGAGCCCAAGGCGCGAGCGAGGTGTTGCCTTCGAGCACCGCATAAGAGCCGACGTAGGCGTTGCGGCCGACCGTGATCTGGCCTAGTACCAGCTCGCCGCGCTCGACCCTCGCGTTTTCGAAGTTCGTCGCGTTGCCGATGCTGACCTCATCGTCGATTGCGAGCAGGTCGGGCGCGCGCAGCGTCATCGAGCCGATCAACACTTCGCGGCCTATCTTTGCGCCCAGAGCGCGCAGCCACAGCGTGTAGAGCGACGAGCCGTTGAACAGATAGGATGGAGCGGCCTCGATGAAGCGGTCGACGAGCCACCAGCGGTAGTAGGTCAATCCCCACAGCGGGTAGCGGCCCGGCTTGAGGCGTCCGATCAGCAGCCATTTGAGCGCGACCGCAGCGACCAGCTCGGCCAGCGTTGCGAGCAGGAACACGCCGACCGAGGCGGTGACGGCGAGCGGGATCGAATCACCCGGGTCGCCGGTGAAGAAATGGTAGGTGAAGAAGGGCGCGAGCCACTGCGCCATCTTGAATGCGATCAGCCCCGGGATCGCGGCCGCCTGGGCGAGGCCGCAGGTCCAGCGCTTCCACGCGGCGGGCGGAGTCCACTGCGGGGCGGGAGCGGCTACGGGGGCCGAACGCTCGGCGATCGCCTCGGCGATCCGGCCGATGACGCGGTTCTGGTAGATGTCGCGGACCGTGACCAGAGCGAAGCGCGGGTCAGCGCGCAAGGCGGAAGCGAGGCGGGCGGCGAACAGCGAGTGACCGCCGAGATCGGAGAAGAAGTCCGCGTCGCGGAGGATGCTCTGGCCGGGGAAGAGCCGGGTCAGCACCGCGAACAGCGCCTCCTCGGCCGGTGTCTGCGGCGAATCCGAGCCCTGTGCGCTGACCGTGGCGGCTAGAGGCATCGCCTTCAGCGCCTTGCGATCGATCTTTCCTGAGGCGAGGCGGGGCATCTCGTCAAGCTGCTCGAAGCGTCCCGGCACCATGTAGGGCGGCAGGCGCTCTGCGAGGGCGGCGCGCAGCGCGGTGCAGTCGAGGCGGGCCTCGGCGGCGAGGAAAGCGACGAGCTGGTCTATTCCCTCGTCTTGGCGCAGCACGACGGCGGCGGTGCCGACACCGTTTTGATGGGCGAGCACCGCTTCGATTTCGCCGAGTTCGACGCGGAAGCCGCGGATCTTGACCTGATCGTCGGCGCGCCCCAGGCAGAGCACCTGGCCGTCCGCGGTGATCCGGGCGAGGTCTCCGGTCCGATAGAGGCGCGAGTCGTGTTCGCTGTTCGCCCACGGATTGGCGAGGAACTTTTCGGCCGACAGATCCGGGCGTCCCAGATAGCCGGCCGCGAGGCCGGGACCGGTGATGCACAGCTCGCCGGTCTCGCCGCGTGGCAGCAGTCTGAGTCCTTCCTCGACTTCGGGCGCGATGACCAGGAGGCCGTAGTTCGGCAGGGGCTTGCCGATTGTGACCGCCTCGCCGGCCTTGAGTTCGGCGAGGCTGGCCGAGACGGTCGCCTCGGTCGGTCCATAGGTGTTGAAGATCTTGCGGCCCGCTCTGGCCCAACGCGCGACCAGCGCTTCCGGGCACATCTCGCCGCCGAGGTTGATCAGACGCAGCTCGGGGAGGTCCTCGCTGAACAGCGCGAGCAGGGTCGGGACCGCATGCAGGACCGTGACATGATTGGCGATCAGCGCCAGCGGCAGAGCCTCGGGATCGGTCGCGATCTCCTTCGGTGCGATCCAGAGTGTCGCCCCGACCAGATAGCTGATCCAGATCTCCTCGAAGGACATGTCGAAGGCGACCGAAAAGCCCTGGTACACGGTGTCTTCGCCGCGCACGCCGAGCACTTCGTTCTCGCTGCGCAGGAAGTGGCAAATGCTGCGCTGGGTGATCTCAATGCCCTTGGGCTTGCCGGTCGAGCCGGACGTGTAGATCACATAGGCGGGAGCGTCGGGGCTGGCGTCCCCGCGCCGGTGCTGCGGACCGTCACTGGGCGCCAGCAGCGCCTCGGCGGTCCAGACGGGGTGACCGATATCGGCGAGGCGGAGGGCGAAGTCGGCGCTGCTGACGAGGGCTGAAGCCTTTGCATCGTCGAGGCAGACCTTGATTCGCTCGACCGGAGTGTCGGCATCGTTCGGAAGCCAGCCGGCTCCGGTCTTCGCGATCGCGAGCTGCATCACCAGCAGATCGATTCCGCGTGCCAGCCACAAGCCGACCAGCTGGCCTGGACCGATTCCGGCGGAGATCAGGCGCGAGGCCGCGCGATCCGCCTCGGCGTCGAGCTGGGCGTAGCTGAGCTCACGCTCGCCGCAGATCAGCGCGATCCGATCCGGCGCACGGGCGGCGCTGGCTTCAAACAGATCGGCAAGGATTTCCTCGCGGAGAAGGTCGGGACGGCGGGGGCCGTGGAGAATATCGTCAGGCAATGGTGCGCTCATCGATTGCTTTTGGGGCTGCCGTGTCGGAATCGCACGGGAGTCGTCATGGTGACACGAAGCCCGGGCAGAGGCTGTGCCTGTTTTGCTTGATATGTGATCCGCATCATCCGGCGGCGAAAACCGCTGGAACCGCGTCAGCGCGAAGGCAGTACGCGGCCGGCGTGGCGGCGTACTTCTCCGCCTTCGGGGGCGGCTCCGAAGCCGTGTCCGGCGTGCGCGTGGCAGATCGCGCAAGCCAGCGCGTCGGCCGCGTCCGCCTGCGGATTGGCATTGAGCTTCAGCAGGCGCACAACCATGTGGCAGACCTGATCCTTGCTCGCGCGGCCCTGACCGACCAAGGCCTTCTTGATCTGCATCGTGCCGTACTCGGCGACGCTGAGCCCGGCGGTCGTCAAGGCCGCGATCGCAGCTCCACGCGCCTGGCCCAGCAGCAGCGTCGACCACGGGTTCTTGTTCAGGAAGACTTCTTCGATCGCCGCTTCGCCGGGCTGGTAGTGGGCGATTACTTCGCGAACGCTGTCGAAGACGACGCCCAAGCGCTGGGGCAGGGACTCGCGCGCATCGGTGCGGATCCGACCGCTGGCGATGTAGGCGAGCCGGGAACCCTGCTTTTCGATGACACCGAAGCCCGTACTCTGAAGGCCTGGGTCGATGCCGAGGATGAGGCGGGGGAGAGTCATCGGATGGAGGGGCCGGAGAGGCTCCGGCCCTGGGGCTTACTCTTCGTCGAATTCGGCCGACGAGTACACTTCCTGCACGTCGTCCAGCGATTCGAGCGCGTCGAGCAGCTTCTGCATCCGCTCGGCATCTTCACCGGTGAGAACGGTTTCGTTGAGCGCCTTCATCGACACTTCGCCAAACTCAGGCTTGAAACCGGCCTTCTCCAGCACTTCCTTGATGGTCGTGAATTCCCACGGGCCGGTGATCACTTCGAGCGAACCGTCGTCGTTGCTGATCACGTCGTCGGCGCCGGCTTCAAGGGCGGCTTCCATCAGCGCATCCTCGTCGGTGCCCGGCGCGAACAGGATCTGGCCGCAGTGCTTGAACTGGAAGGACACGCAGCCGTCCGTGCCCATATTGCCGCCGTACTTCGAGAAAGCGTGGCGAACGTCGGCGACAGTGCGGATCTTGTTGTCGGTCAGACAGTCGACCATGACGGCCGCGCCGCCGATGCCGTAGCCCTCGTAGCGGCATTCTTCATAGACCACGCCTTCGAGCTGGCCGGTGCCGCGCTTGATCGCGTTTTCGATGTTGTCCTTGGGCATGGACTCGGCCTTGGCCTTGTCCACGGCGAGGCGCAGGCGCGGGTTCGCGCTGAGGTCACCGCCGCCCATCTTGGCCGCGACAGTGACTTCCTTGATCAGTTTGGTGAAGACCTTGCCCCGCTTGGCGTCCTGGCGACCCTTGCGGTGCTGGATGTTGGCCCATTTCGAGTGACCCGACATGATCCTGATTCCGGTAAGTGCAAAACGCAAGATTCTACACTGGCGACCGTGCGCATTCGCGGCGGGAACACCGGTGGAGTCAAACTTAGCGCTTATTTGAGAGTGGGCGCAGAGCCCGGACCCGGGCTGCGTCAGTGAAGAGAACTCCGATCCCGCGGTGCGGGTCGGGGCGGTCGGGTTCAGGCGATGATGACGGTGTTGCCCGCCTGTTTCAACGAGCGGATCTGCTGGCTGCAGGCTTCGATGTCCGCAGCGAGGTTGCCGCTCGCGCTCGTGCCGTTGCGGTGCATCCAGCTCTTTACGAGCTCCTGCGGCGCGTCTTCGTGGACGCAGTAGATTGCCGGCGCCCTGATCGTCTTTCCCGCCGCCTTCATGTTCATCGCGATGAATGTGTTGTTAGCCATCTTGTCCCCCGTACTTGCCGGTTCGAAAGAACCGTCCCCGGCAGGAACTATAGGTCTGCCTGGAGAGAATGGCAGGTGGATTTTTCACCCGAACGCGGGGGAGTTGGCAGAGGAAGTGTTGTCGTCGGGAACGAGCGGGCCTTTTTGCACCAAGGGCTTTTCCCGGGAAGCTCGGGCAAGGTGTTTTGCGCAGACACTGAAAAGCAAAAAGCCCAATCCGAAGACTGGGCTTTTTGTTGAATCTGGTGGGGGCAGAGTGGCTCGAACACTCGACCCGCGGATTAAGAGTCCGCTGCTCTACCAACTGAGCTATACCCCCTAAGAGCTAAACATTCTACCACAAAACTACGCGAGTGGTGGGTCGGGCGAGACTCGAACTCGCGACCAACGGATTAAAAGTCCGCTGCTCTACCGACTGAGCTACCGACCCGTCGAGTAGAGGAAAGCACTATAGCTGCCTAGGATAGTGCTGTCAACTTTTCGACGAAAAAAGTGATCAAACAGGAACGTAACGGGTCGGATCGGCAACTCCAGCCGCTTCAAAACCCGCGCGGCGGAGCCGGCAGGCATCGCAGAGTCCGCAGGCGCGTCCTTGATCATCTGCTTTGTAGCACGAAACGGTCAGACCGTAGTTGACGCCAAGGGTGGTTCCCCGCTCGACGATCTGAGCCTTGCTCAAGCTCATCAGCGGTGCGTGAATCTTCATCTCTGCCCCTTCGACTCCGGCCTTGGTCGCGAGCCTGGCCATCTTTTCGAAAGCGGCGATGAATTCGGGGCGGCAATCCGGATAGCCCGAATAGTCGACGGCATTGACACCGATGTAGATGTCGTTGGCGCCGAGCACCTCAGCCCAGCCCAGCGCCAGCGACAGCATCACCGTGTTGCGGGCCGGCACATAGGTGACCGGAATCCCCGGGTGCAGGCCGTCGGTCGGGACCGCGATCGCGGCATCGGTCAGTGCCGAGCCTCCGAACTGCCCCAGATCGACGTGGGCGATCCGGTGCTCGCGCGCACCGAAGGCGGCTGCAACTCTGGCCGCGGCTTCGAGCTCGGCGGCGTGGCGCTGGCCGTAGGCGACCGAGAGCGCATAGGGAATGAAGCCTTCGCTGCGCGCGATCGCGAGACAGGTCGTGGAGTCGAGGCCGCCGGAAAGAAGGACGACGGCACGGCGTTCGGTCATGGGTTTCTCCTTGCGAGGGGCGGGCCGGCGGGTCAGCGGCCGGGCTCGTTGCCCCAGATGATCTTGTGCAGTTGAACCTGCATCCTGACGTTCAGGTGGTCGCGCAGAATCCATTCAGCCAGACTGGCCGGAGCGAGCGAACCCTGGACCGGCGAGAGCAGCACTTCACAGAGCCGATCCAGCCGGAATTTCGCGATCATCTCCTTGGCCCACAGATAGTCGGCCTCGCTGGCGAGCACGATCTTGATCTCGTCGCGCTCGTTCAGGTGTTCGAGGTTTTCCCAGCGGTTGCGCGCGACCTCGCCCGAGCCGGGCGCTTTCAGATCCATGATCCTGGCGACGCGCGGGTCTGTCCCCGAGATGTCCAGAGCGCCCGAAGTCTCGAGTGAGACCTGATAACCGGCATCGCAGAGCGCGGTCAGCAGCGGCAGGCAGGACTTTTGCGCGAGTGGCTCGCCGCCGGTCACGCAGACATAGGGAGTGTCGTGGCGGGCGAGCTCGGAGAGGATTTCCTCGAGGCTATGCCAGGCGCCGCCAGTAAAGGAGTGAGGGGTGTCGCACCAGCTGCAGCGCAGAGGGCAGCCCGTCAGGCGAATGAAAACTGTAGGCAGGCCGATTCGGGACGACTCGCCCTGCAGCGAAAAGAAAACCTCGGTGAGACGGACTCTCACCGAGGTGGTGGTCTCGGCCATCATCACTTCCTGCCGAGACGTTGTTTGGCGCTTTGTGCGGCGGGGCTGGAAGGATACTTGGACAGTATCTTCTCGAGCGAAGCCTTGGCCCCTCTCTTGTCGCCAAGTTCGAGCTGGCTGTTCGACAGACCAAGCAGGGCGTCGGGCGCGCGCGCGTCATCAGGCCAGTTCTCAACGACCTTGTTGAAAAGTTTGGCGGCTTCGGCGACGTTGCGTCCCTGGTACAGCGCGGATGCGGCCCAGAAATGGGCGCTGGGCAGAAAACTGCTCTTTGGGTAGGCCCTGATAAAGGCGACGAACCCGTTGGCGGCTTCCTTGGTTTTCCCTACTTTGAGAAGGTTCAGCGCAGCTTCATAGTCGCGCGTTTCGTTTGCCGGGTCAGCGGCCGCGGGCGCCGGAGCGGCGTCCGCGGTCTGAGCGGACGATTCGATCTTGCGCAGCCGCGTATCCAGGTCGACGTAAAAGTCGCGCTGGCGCTTCTGGGCCTGATCGAGGTCGTTCGTCATCACTTCAAGTTGACCCCGCAGCTTGGCGATCTCCGCCTTCAGGGATTCGATCTGGTTGGCCAGTTCGATCTGCCCGCGAGCCGAGGCTTCGAGCTTTTCGAGTCTGGCTTCGTGATCGATCCTGAGGGCATCGACTCGCTTGCGCGCCTCGTCGTCGTCAAACAGCCCGGCGCGGGCCGGAAGGGCCACGCTGAGCAGAAGCAGTACGGCGAGGGTTTGACGCATCAGTATTCACCCGGGTACAGGATGTCCGCGCGACGGTTTTCGGTCCAGGCTTCTTCGCCGTGACCGGTGGCCTTGGGCTTTTCTTCGCCGAGGCTGACCGCTTCGAGCTGAGCTTCCTTGGCGCCGAGCAGGCCCAGAGCCTTCTTGACAGCTTCGGCACGCTTCTGGCCGAGGGCCAGGTTGTATTCGCGCGAACCGCGTTCGTCGGTGTTGCCCTGGATCAGGATCTTGACGTTGGCGTTGTCGTTCAGGAACTTGGCGTGAGCTTCGACCAGGGTCTGGTAGGTCGACTTGATGTCGTACTTGTCGAAGTCGAAGTAGACGCTGCGGTGCGACAGGATGTTGTTGGCATCCTTGACGGCGGCCAGCGGGTCGACCGCGGCGGGGGCCGGGGTGGCCGGAGCGGTAGCGACCGGAGCGGCCGGCTTGGCTTCCGGTTGAGCCGGAGTCTGGGTGGTTTGGGTTGTGCCGCAGGCCGCAAGGGCCAGAGCGAGCACGGAGGGGGCAAGCAGCTTGCGCATCATGTTTCGAGCTCCTGTTTCGTCAGTAAAGTATGCCACCTTATTTTTGAAGCGGTGCCCAGGCGGGTTCGCGGACATCGCCCGAGAACCCGGAAAGACGCTGCTTGACGCGCCCGTCGACGGAAACCGCCGCGAGCACGCCTCGGCCGCCGACTTCGGTGGCATAAATAATCAGTCGGCCATTGGGTGAAAAGTTGGGGGATTCGTCCTTGTCCGAATCGGTCAGGATCTGCACCTGCTGGGTTGCGAGATCCATCAGCGCGACGCGGAAGCGCCCTTCGCTGCGGGTGATATAGGCCAGCGACTTGCCGTCGGGTGACGGGCGCGGGCTGACGTTATAGCTTCCCTCGAAGCTGACACGTTGCGCTTCTCCGCCGCCTGCCGCAACCCGATAGATCTGCGGCGAGCCGCCGCGATCGGACGTGAAGTAGATCCAGTGACCGTCCGCGGAGTAGCGCGGTTCGGTGTCGATGCCAGCCGAATTGGTTAGGCGTTTGAGGCCCGAGCCGTCGGGACGCAGCTCATAGATCTGCGAATGTCCGTCGCGGGTCAGCACGACGGCGAGCCGGCTGCTGTCCGGGGCCCAGGCAGGAGCCGAATTGGAACCCTTGAAATTGGCCAGAACCTGATGGCGGCGGGTTCCCAATGTGCAGATATAGATGACCGGCTTCTTGCTCTGAAACGACACATAGGCAACGCGGGTGCCGTCCGGCGACCAGGTTGGCGAGATGATCGGGTCGTCCGAGACGAGCGCCGCCTGCGCATTCTGACCGTCGGCGTCGGCAACCTGGAGCTGGTAGCGCCGGCCGTTCTTCTGCACATAGGCGATCCGGGTTGAAAAGATGCCGGGTTCGCCGATCAGCTTTTCGTAGATCCAGTCCGAGATTCCATGTGCGGCCGTGCGGTACTGCTCGGCGCGGAAAGTCAGCTCGACGCCGCCGAGGCTGGCGGCTTTGGCGGTATCGAAAAGCTGGAAGCGGACGCTCAAACGCCCATCGGGCAGGCGCGCAACGGTGCCGGGAACGACGGCGTCGGCGCCGCGGTATTTCCAGTTTCCGAAGTCGATCTTCGCCGTTTCGGCGATCGGTTGAGGTCCGGTCTCGATCAGGCGGAACATGCCGCTGCGGTTCAGGTCGGCGCGGACGACATCGGCAAGCGAGTGCTGGAGAAGGTTTTCGCCCGCAAAGGATGCGATCGCGATCGGAAATTGGCGAGCACCCGCCCCTGTGATTTCGATCTGGAGCTGGGCGTGGGCGGGCAACGACATCGCTGCCGCAAGGGCTGCGATGGTGCAAAAGAATTGGCGTCTCAAAAACATGACTGGATTATAAGCAAACGTTAACTATGCAGGGCTGAGGCCAGGCAAAACAGCGCGCATTGGTCATGGCCTGTGGTTTCCGGACAAATGAGCCGGCCGGTTCGTCGAAACGCTTGGGGGGCTCCTGATTTCATTGGTCGAGTGGCCGGATCTTCAGGTCGAGGTGACGATCAAAGAGTTCGCTCTTGCCGGGCAACGGAAGCGGACTGGATTTGCGGATCGCCCGTTCGATCGCCGAATCGAGAACGGCGCTGCCGCTCGAATGCGTGAGCCGCACGCTCATCACTTCGCCGGTCGGCAACTGGTCGACGCTGAATACCGCCTCGGGGTTGCCCGATATGCCCGGCGGGACGACGATATTGCCGCGCACCTTGATCCGGATCTTGTTGATGTATTCGTCGCGCGCTCGATCCGAGCCGGCCTTGGCCCTAGCTCCGGCGATGCGTCCGGCGTCCTCGCCCATCATCGCCTGCTGGCGGGCGCGCTCGGAGTCGCGGGCGAGCAGCGAATTCATCCGCTTCAGATCCGCAGCGGCCGCCGCCTTCAGGTCGGGCTGATCGCTGGCTTTGGCGTCGCTCTTGCGCTTCGAGTCGGTCTTCTTGTCGGTCTTGGCTTCGGTTCTGGCGGGCTCGTTCTTCGCCTTCGGTTCGGGCTTCGTGTCCGGTTTCTTCTCCGGTTTGGGCTCGGGCTTGGGTTCAGGCTCGGGCTTCTTCTCCGGCTTTTTCTTCTTCGGTTCGGGCAGCGCGATATCCGGCTTGACGGTCGGACGTGGTTCCTCAGCCGCCTCGCGGTGTTCGACGGGGGCGGGTTTTTCAGCCTTCTCGGCTTCGTCCTGCTGGGCCGGCGGAGGCGGGGGCGGAGCGGTGCTCGCCGGCTCAGGCACCGTGTTCGTGTCGGCCTGAACCAGTGCGACTTCGTAGGACTCGGGGGCCTTGCGCTGCCAGCTCACTCCCCAGAAGAGGACCAGGGTCAGCATCAGGTGCACCAGCACGGCAAAACCGCCTGCGATGTATTTGCCTGGCGCCTCGGGGATGCGCGCTGCCGGATTGTTTTCCATCCTGCGCCCGCTTTACTTCTTGCCCGGTTGAACCAGCAGACCGACTTTCTGCACCCGGTTGCGCTGCAGCAGATCCATCAGATTCATGACGGCTTCGTAGCGGACGCTCTTGTCCGCTGCGATCACGACTGGCTGCTCGGGGTTCTCGGCCTGGGCCTGCTGGATGCTCGCGACGAGCTCGTCCTCGCTGACGACGACCTCCTTGCCGCCGCGCGCGCGGTTGTGCATCAGCAGCGAGAGGTCGGCGTTGAGTCTGACCTGGATCGCTTGTGAGGGGGGGCTCGGAGCTTTCGCGACCGAAGGCAGGTTCACGGCTCCGGTCTGCATCATCGGAGTCGCGACCATGAAGATGATCAGCAGCACCAGCATCACGTCGATGTAAGGCACGACGTTGATCTGGTTCATCAGGCGACGCTGTCTGCGCATGACCCGCCCTCAGCGAAGCTGGCGCTGGAGGATGTTCGTGAACTCCTCCATGAAGCTCTCGAAGCGGATCGAGAGCCGGTCAATGTCGTGCGCGAAGCGGTTGTAGGCGACGACGGCCGGAATCGCCGCGAACAGGCCGATCGCGGTCGCGACCAGCGCTTCGGCGATACCCGGGGCGACCTGGGCCAGCGTGGCCGAGCCGACATCGCCGAGGCCGCGGAACGCGTGCATGATGCCCCAGACCGTACCGAACAGGCCGACGTAGGGGCTGACCGAGCCGGCCGAGGCGAGGAAGGAGGTGTGGGCCTCCAGATCGTCGACCTCGCGCTGGTAGGTCGCGCGCATCGCCCGTTGGGCTCCGTTGATGATATCGGAAGCGTCGAGGTTGTTCTGGCCGCGCAGCTTCGCGAACTCGCGGTAGCCCGCTTCGAAGATCCGGCCCAGCTGGCCGACTTCGTCGCGCGAAGCGGCCGCGCTGCGGTACAGCGAGCCGAGGTCGCCGCCGCTCCAGAACTCGCGCTCGAAAGTCTCGGTGCGGTTCTGTGCCGAGTGGATCGCGATCCATTTGCGGAAGATCCAGTACCAGGACGCGAAGGAGACTCCCAGCAGCAGGGACATCACGATTTTGACCACGAAACTGGCGTGGATGATCAGGGTCAATATGGAGAGGTCGTCGTTTCCGCTCATTGGGGGCTTTCCATCAGGCTGCGCAGATCGGCCGGGATCGAGGCCGGTTTGCGGGTATTCCAGTCGACACAGACGATGAGGACTGTCGCTTCAAAGAGGATCTGGCCATCGCGCAGCACGCGCTGGGTGAAGGTCAGTTTCGCGCGGCCGAGTTCGGTTACGCGGGTTTCGATGTCGAGAAGGTCATCGAGCTGTGCGCTGCTCAGGTATTCGGCGGCGACAGAGCGGACGACGAAGACTCGTCCGCGCGTCTCGCGCAGCGACTCTTGCGCATAGCCCAGAGCCCGCAACCATTCGGTGCGGGCACGCTCGCAGTATTTCAGGTAGTTTGCGTAATAAACCACCCCGGCTGCGTCGGTGTCTTCGTAGTAGACCCGCACGGGCAGGTGCGAGGCGGAACCGTCAAGACTATGCATCGGGGCATTCTAGCAGCCGAGAGGCGACTTCTCCGCTCTTCGCGTAAGTTTCATGTAAGAGAGCGTTGCAGCGAAGCCTGTGGATGCGTCATTCCCGCCACAGTTCGGGGGTCGCCTGGCCGGGGGGGAGAAGCCCCAGGTGGCGGTAGATCGCGGCGGTGGCGATCCGGCCGCGCGGCGTGCGCTGCAGATAACCCTGCTGGATCAGGTAGGGCTCCAGCACATCCTCGATCGTGTCGCGTGATTCGCCGATCGCGGCGGCGAGGTTGTCCACGCCGACCGGCCCTCCCGAGAACTTGTCGATGACCGCGTCAAGCAGCTTGCGGTCCATCACGTCCAGGCCGACGGAGTCAACGTCGAGCATCGTCAGTGCCGCGTCGGCGACTTCGCGCGCGATGTGGCCGTCGGCGCGCATCTGCGCGTAATCGCGAACACGCCTGAGCAGCCGGTTCGCGATCCGTGGAGTGCCACGGGCGCGACGGGCGATTTCAAGCGCGCCATCTTCCTCTATTCTGACCTTGAGCAACTGGGCTGAGCGGCTGACGATACTTGTCAGCTCTTCGGCGCTATAAAACTCAAGGCGCGCGACGATTCCGAAGCGGTCGCGCAGAGGGTTGGTCAGCATGCCGGCGCGAGTTGTCGCGCCGATCAGCGTGAAAGGGGGCAGGTCGAGTTTGACCGAACGGGCGGCAGGGCCTTCGCCGATCATGATGTCGATCTGGTAGTCCTCGAGCGCCGGATACAGCACTTCCTCGACGACGGGCGAGAGCCGGTGGATCTCGTCGATGAAGAGCACGTCGTGCGGTTCGAGGTTGGTCAGCAGCGCAGCCAGATCGCCGGCGCGTTCGAGCACGGGACCGGATGTCTGGCGCAGGTTGACGCCCATCTCGGCGGCGATGATATGTGCGAGGGTCGTCTTGCCCAGGCCGGGAGGACCGAAGAGCAGAACGTGATCGAGCGCTTCGCTGCGCTGGCGGGCGGCGCCGATGAAGATGTCGAGCTGGTCGCGGATCTTGGCCTGGCCCACATAGTCGGCCAGGCGTCGGGGGCGCAGCGCGCGCTCCAGCGCTTCTTCCTGGCTCGATGCGCTGCCTGCGAAGACGAGGCGGTCCGGTTCGGGGGTCGGGGCGAGGGGGTCGGTTTCGATCATTGGCGGAAGTTTAGCGTGACTTGATGAAGGGGAGTCCTTGTCCTGAAGAGGGGCGGGTTTGGCTTTCCCGTTGAGCAGATGTAACGAGCCGTAAATTTTTCGTGATACCTTGTGTCAAGTCCTGGTGGCAGGGGCCGATAACCTGACACAGGATCAGCAAAGACGCTTCGCGCTTCAGGGGGATGATGTTCATGAAAGATGAATCGCTGCGGCGGTGGGTGCTGGCCGGAGGGCTGGCTCTGAATCTGGTGGTATGCGGATTTCTGGCGACGAACGGGTGGTTGGGGGCTCTGTGGGCTCTGCTGCTGGGCGGGGGCGTAGCCGCGATCGTGTTTGCCGGCAAGGGCGAGCAGACCGTCCGTCAGGAACCCGGCGAATCGGTTGAGCGCCAGGCTGTTCCCGATTCCCGGCTGCCCTTGCTGGTCGCGGACGTGTTGCCGCTGTGGCGTCAGCATGTCGGCCTCGCCCAGGGCGAGATCAAGGAAGCGATCGATGGTTTGGCCCAGCGCTTCGCCTCCCTCTCCGAACGCCTTTCGAGCGGTGGAGCGAGGGGCGATGAAGACGCGGCGTTGCAGACGATAGAGGCCGCCGAAGCGGGCTTGCGCGGCATCGTCGAGACGCTGAACCAGACCCAGGAGTTTCGTGCGCGCCTGATCGAACAGATCGGGGGCGTGGCCTCCCATGCCGATCAGCTGCAGAGGATGGCCGAAGAGGTTGCGAACATCGCCAAGCAGACCAATCTGCTTGCGCTCAATGCGGCGATCGAGGCGGCGCGGGCCGGTGAGTCCGGTCGGGGCTTTGCGGTGGTTGCCGACGAAGTGCGCAAGCTCTCCAGCCAGTCCGGGGAAACCGGTCAGAGGATTCGCGATACGGTCAGCACGGTCGGAACCGCGATCACCAGCACTCTGGCCCTGTCCGAGGAATTCTCCACACGCGAGCTGCAGATTGTCGCCGCTTCGCGTGAAACGGCCGAGCGGATCATCCATGATTTCCACTCGACCGCCGATACGCTGCAGGCATCGGTGGCCTCGCTGCAGGATGAGCGCCGCGACATCGAAGGGGATATCCACGGAGTGCTGGTCAATCTGCAGTTCGAAGACCGCATTCACCAGATCCTCGACCATGTGCTGGCCGATATGGAAAAGATGGCTTCGACCGCGAAGGATGTGTCGGTTGCCGCGGAATCCGCAGTCATTCCCGACGTGAAAGCCTGGCATGAAGAGCTGGCGCGCAGCTATACAACGCTGGAGCAGCACGAGTTGCACCGAGGCAGCGGCGCCCGTCAGGCCAAGGCGGCAGCGGCGGCGACAGGTTCGGAAATTACTTTCTTTTAGCCGCGGGGGAAGCTCCTGATGAGCAAAACGATACTGATCGTTGATGATTCGTTCAGCCTTCGTCACACGCTGGCGATCGCACTGAAAGGTGCGGGCTACGATGTCGTCGAAGCGTCCGATGGTCTGGACGGCCTCTCCAAGCTCGACGGGCGCAAGTTCAATCTGATCATCTCGGATGTGAACATGCCCAACCTCGATGGCATCGGTTTCGTCAAGAAGGCCAAGGCCTTGCCGAATTACCGTTTCACGCCGGTGATCATGCTGACGACCGAAGGCTCTCAGGACAAGATCGCGGAAGGCAAGGCCGCCGGAGCGCGGGCTTGGGTCGTCAAACCTTTTCAACCTCCCGCGCTGCTCGACGCCGTCGCCAAACTGGTTCTGCCCTGAAAACAGCTGTATTCCGGAGGGAGTGTGATGTCGCCGAATCCGAATTCTTCTGCCCGTCTTGCGCTGGAAGGCGAGATGACGATCTTTCAGGCCGCCGAGCTCAATGAGACCCTGTTGCGCGCGGTGCGCGACAACGAGGGTCTGGAAGTGGATCTCGTCGGAGTCACCGAACTCGATACCGCCGGAGTGCAGCTGATGCTGGTCGCCCAGCGCGAGGCCTGTGCGCTCGGTCACGCGCTGCGCTGGGTTGGGCACAGCCACGCTGTGCGTGAGGTGGTGAGTCGGCTCGGGCTCGAAGGAGAGCTCGGGGAAGCCGTTTCGATCGTCGGAGCCTGATCATGGATCTTTCTTCCGCCCGTGATGCGTTGGTGCAGGAATCGCGTGAGCTGCTCGCCGATATGGAGCGGGCTCTGCTTGAAATCGAATCGGAAGGGCAGTCGGCCGAGCGGATCAATGCCGCTTTCCGCGCCGCCCATACGATCAAGGGTTCGGCCGGTTTGTTCGGCCTCGATTTGATCGTCAGCTTCACGCATGTGATGGAGAATGTGCTCGATCGTGTGCGTGGCGAGACCCTGAGGCTGGATGCGCCTCTCGTGTCGATCCTGCTGCGCTGCGGCGATTACCTGGGGCGCCTGGTCGATGGGCTGGAGGATGCGGGCGGGGACTCGCGTGACCCCGATCCCGGCACGCGCGAAGTCCTGCTCGAAGCCTTGCGTGAGACGCTGGGCGCGACCTCGGCGAAGACCGAAGTCGCGGTCGATTCCCCGGACGCCCGGGTCGAGCGTGAACCGTCGGGAGCGGGGGCTGGCAACGATCACTGGCACCTGTCCTTGCGCTTCGGTGCCGACGTGCTGCGCAACGGTATGGACCCGCTCTCCTTCATCAACTATCTGTCCGGGCTGGGCACGATCAAGGCGCTCTATACGCTTGAGGAGCGCCTGCCCGCGGCGGCGGACTTCGATCCCGAGTCCTGCTATCTCGGCTTCGAGATCGATCTGGTTTCCGATGCCGACAAGAAGACGCTCGACGATGTGTTCGAGTTCGTCCGCGAAGACAGCGAGATCCGCATCCTGCCGCCGCGCGCCAAGATAGACGAGTTCATCGATCTGATCACAGCGTTGCCCGAATCGCGTCAGAGGCTGGGCGAAATCCTGATCGCCGGAGGCACGCTGACCGCCAACGAGCTCGAACGCATCCTCGAAATCCAGAACAAGGCCCGCGAACAGGGCAGCGAAGCGCCCCGGCTCGGCGAACTGCTGGTCCAGGAACAGATGGTCCAGGCGCCTGTTGTCGCTGCCGCGCTGTCGCGGCAGAAGCAGCACGAGGAACGGCGCAGCAGCGAACAGAAGATCATCAAGGTCGAAGCGGCCAGACTCGATCAGCTGATCAACCTGGTCGGAGAGCTTGTCATCGCGTCAGCCGGCGCCCGGCTGCAGGCCGAGCGTACTCGCCAGAGCGAGCTGGTCGAAGTGCTCGGGGAAGTCGGCACGCTGGTCGAGCAGATCCGCGACCGGGCGCTGAACTTGCGGATGATCCAGATCGGCGAAGTGTTCCAGCGCTTCCCGCGCGTCGTGCGCGACGTCTCGCAGGAGCTGGGCAAGAAAATCGATCTGGTGATCACCGGCGCCGAGACCGAACTGGACAAATCGATGGTCGAGCGGCTCGCCGACCCGCTGACCCACATCGTCCGCAATGCGATGGATCACGGAATCGAGCCGCTCGAAGAGCGCCTCGCGGTCGGCAAGCCCGAGCAGGGACGCCTGCAGCTCAACGCTTTCCACGAATCGGGCTGTATCGTCATCGAAGTCAGCGACGACGGTCACGGGCTCGATACGGAGCGAATTCGCGCGAAGGCGATCGAGCGCGGCCTGATCTCGGTCGATGAGCCTTTGTCCGACTCCGAGATCAACCAGCTGATCTTCGCTCCCGGCTTCTCGACCGCCGAGAAGGTGACCAATCTGTCCGGCCGCGGAGTCGGCATGGATGTCGTCAAGAGAGGGGTGGATCAACTTCGCGGCGAGATCGAGATCCTCTCGACGCGGGGCGAAGGCGCGACTTTCCGGATCCGCCTGCCGCTGACGCTGGCGATCATCGACGGATTCCAGGTCTCGGTCGATAACGCGGTGTTTGTGATCCCGCTCGACATGGTCGTCGAATGCTCGGATATGAGCGCGGAGGAAGGCTCCAAGCGGCTGGTGTCGCTGCGCGGCGAGCCTCTGCCCTTCGTGCGCCTGCGCGAAGTCTTCGATCTGGCCGGGGATGCGCCGTCGCGGGAGAGCCTGATCGTCGTCGAGTACGGCAAGCAGAGGGCGGGGATCGTCGTCGACCGCCTGCTCGGCGAATCCCAGGCGGTGATCAAACCGCTCGGCAAGCTCTTCTCGGGCGTCAGGGGGATCAGCGGTTCGACGATCCTCGGCGATGGCGCGGTCGCGCTGATCCTCGATGTTCCCAGCCTGATCGCGCTGAGCGCCGAAGGAGGGGACTCCGGCCCCCATCAGTCCCTGCCCGCGACGGCTTGAACCAGTCTCACTCGGTTTTGATGAAAGTTAGTTCCAGGGGGAAGAAAAATGAACTGGTTCCTGCGTCTCAAGCTCGGTCAGAAGCTGATCGTGTCCTTCACGGTCTGCGCGTTGCTGACGACGATCGTCGGTGTTTTTTCCCTGCTCAAGGTTGTCGAGCTGGGCGGGCTTCTCGATAACACCTACTCCAACAATCTGGTTTCGATCCAGAACCTCGCCGATGCGGCGCTGCGACAGGGGCTGCACAGCCGTGGCTTGACCCGGCTGCCGACCTTGCACGATGCCGAGGACATCAAGACGACCGTGGAGCGCGGGAAAGGCCACTTCCAGGCTTTCCAGGATGCGATGACCCGCTACCGTTCGACGCCTCTGAGCGAACAGGAGAAGGTGCTGAACAAGCAGTTGGACGCGGCGTTGACTCCCTATGTCGATGCCGCCGAGAAGCTGCAGAACCTGGTCAGCTCCGGGAAGTATGAGGAAGCAACCCAGTTCAGCTATCTGACCGTTCGCAAGCAAAGCAACGACGTTGAAAAGGCGATTCGTGCCCTGATGGACGAGAACGCCAGTCAGGCCAAGATCCAGAATGAGGCGGCGATGAAGACCGTCGCCGAGGTCAGGGTCACGATGATCGCGCTGATCGTCGTTGCCTTCGTGCTCGCGGTGGGTTTGGGCATCTTCGTGGCCCGGATCGTGACCCGTCAGATCGGGGGCGAGCCGGACTATGCGGCCGATCTGGTGCGCCGGGTCGCCGAAGGCGATCTGACCGTCAAGGTCGATGTCACGCGAGCGGTCGAGGGCAGTCTGCTCTTTGCGATGGCTAAGATGGTCGAGCGCCTGACCCATGTGATCAGTGAAGTGCGCGCGACCAGCGACTCTCTGGCTTCGGCCTCCGAAGAGGTTTCGGCCTCGTCCCAGGTGCTGAGCCAGAACGCGACCGAGCAGGCCGCCAGCGTCGAGGAGACCAGCGCATCGATGGAAGAGATCTCGGCGACCGTCGCCCAGAACTCCGAGAATGCGAAGGTGACCGATGGCATCGCGTCGAAGTCGGCACATGATGCAGGCGAAGGCGGTCAGGCGGTCGGCGAGACGGTCAGCGCGATGAAACAGATCGCCGAAAAAATCGGCATCATCGACGACATCGCCTATCAGACCAACCTGCTGGCGCTGAACGCGGCGATCGAAGCGGCGCGGGCCGGCGATCATGGCAAGGGCTTCGCGGTCGTTGCCGCCGAAGTCAGGAAGCTGGCCGAGCGCAGCCAGATTGCCGCGCAGGAAATCAGCTCTCTTGCGTCAAGCAGCGTCGGCATGGCCGAGCGTGCCGGCAAGCTGCTCGGAGATCTGGTGCCGTCGATCACGCGCACGGCCGACCTCGTCCAGGAGATCGCGGCCGCTTCGCGCGAGCAGACCGGAGGGCTCGATCAGATCAACAGCGCGATCGGTCAGCTGACCCAGACCACACAGGCGAACGCGTCGGCCTCCGAGCAGTTGTCCTCGACCGCCGAGGAGATGAGCTCGCAGGCTGTCCAGCTGCAGGAGATGATGCAGTTCTTCCGGACCGAAACCGAGGCGTCCGCGGTGCGTCCCCGCGCGTCGGGCAAGGGGCCGGTTCGCCGCGGCAAGCCGGTCAGGCGAAGCGCGGTGCACAATGAGTCCCCGAGTGAAGTTGATGAAGAAGCTTTCGTACGCTTCTGAGGAGAAGCTGCAATGAGTGCAAGCCAAACTTCGACGGCGCTGCAGACTGGCTCTTCCCGCCACGCGGTGGTGGAAGTTGCGCAGGGCGCGCAACAGCAATTCCTGACATTCCGCTTGGGCAGCGAGCGTTTCGCGATTTCGATCCAGTCGATCCGCGAGATCATCGAGTTCCCCGGTTTGACGACCATTCCGCTGACGCCCGCCTTCCTGGCCGGAGTGATCAATCTGCGCGGTGCGGTGGTGCCGGTCATCGACCTGTCGGTTCGCTTCGGCCGGGCCAAAACCGAAGTCGGGCGCCGGACCTGCATCGTCATTGTCGAGGTGACAATAGGCGAGGAGCTGCAGCCTCTGGGGGTCATCGTCGATGCGGTCGATGAAGTGGTCGAGGTCGATGACGCGCAGATCGAGATGCGCCCGAACTTCGGCTCGGGAATCCGCGCCGATTTCGTGTCCGGGATGCTCCGTCTGGGCAGTCTGTTTGTCGTGGCGCTGAATCTCGACAAGGTGCTGTCGGCCGAAGAGCTCGAACAGATGATCGGTATCGCCGAGAGCGCAGCCGTGGAGTGAGCTGATGCCTCTTCCCGAGACCACGCTGGGAGCCCAGGCCTTCGGACGTCTGCAGCGCTTCTTTTTCGAAGCGAGCGGAATTACGCTGGCCGCGCACAAGCAAGCGCTGGTCGAGGGAAGACTGCGCAAACGGCTTTCGCATCACGGCATGGAAGATTTCGACCGCTATTGCGATCTTCTGCTGAGCCCCGGCTCGGCCGAGGAGAGGCAGAGAGCGGTCGATCTGTTGACGACCAACGAGACTTACTTCTTTCGTGAGCCTGATCATTTTACGCGGCTGGCCGAGGACATCCTGCCCGAGCTGACGCGGCGGCCGGTGCGCGTGTGGTCGGCGGCCTGTTCCTCGGGCGAAGAGTGTTACAGCCTTGCGATGCTGCTCGACGATGTGCTTGCGGACGAGAGGTGGGAGCTGATCGGCTGCGATCTGTCCGCAACGATGGTGAGGCACGCGCAGCGCGGGCTCTACCGCCTCCAGCGTCTGGAGAGACTGCCCTCGCGCTATCTGAAACGCTATTGCCGGCGGGGGACGGGGCCTTATCAGGGGCATCTGTTGATCGATCGCGCACTGCGTCAGAGGGCCCGCTTCCTCAGGCACAATCTTTTCGATGAAGCGCCTGAGCTCGGGCGCTTCGACATCGTTTTCCTGCGCAATGTGCTGATCTATTTCGACGCGGAGGGCAAGCGGGCCATCGTCAGGCGAGTGATCGAACGCATGAATCCCGGTGGCTGGCTCTTCATCGGGCTGTCCGAGTCTCTTCAGGGCTTGGGCCTGCCTCTGCGTCGGGTTGAATCTTCGATTTACAGGCTGGTGCGATGAGTATCCACCATGTCCATGCCGGAGATGTGAGGCTGGGCCTGCCGGGCGACGAACTGCGCGCCGTGCTCGGTTCCTGTGTGGCGGTCACGCTGTGGCATCCCGGCAAGCGGGTTGGTGTGATGAGCCATGTGCTGCTGCCCCGGCGCGGAGCGACGCTGCGAAGCGGCAGGACCGACGAACAGGACGGGCGTTTTGCCGAGGATGCGTTGCAGCTGATGGTGGCTCGCCTGCGCGAGGCGGGCGTTCAACCGGGCGAGTGCGCGTGCAAGATCTTCGGCGGAGCCCAGGTCTTCGCCAGCGGCGATTCGCGGGTCGGCAACGCCAACGTGCGCGCCTTGAAGAGCCTGCTCAATCGTGCGGGCGTCGCGATCGTCAGCGAGAATGTCGAGGGGACGGGGCATCGCGTGATCCGCTTCGTCGTCGAGACCGGAGAAGTCTGGGTCAGTCACAGGCAGAACGCGATGGCGTACGGAGGGGGAGGGAACGATGATCAACGTGATGGTGGTCGATGACTCGGCGGTGGTGCGCCAGGTCGTCCAGGAGGTGTTGCGTCAGCATCCGGATATCCGGGTCATCGCGACGGCTTCCGATCCCATTTTCGCTCTGGCCCAGATGCAGAAGCAGTGGCCGGACGTGCTGCTTCTGGACGTCGAGATGCCCAGGATGGATGGCATCACCTTCTTGCGGCAGATCATGAAGCAGCACCCGACGCCGACCGTGATCTGCTCATCGCTGACCGAAAAGGGGGCGCAGATCACGATGGATGCGCTCGAAGCGGGAGCGGTCAGCATCATTACTAAACCCCAGATCGGAGTCGGCAGCTTCCTGCGCGACAGCGAGGACGAACTCGCCTCGGCGATCCGGGCCGCGGCCGCGGCCAATCCGCGGCGGCTCAATCAGCCCATGGTGGCGCCCAAGCTGACCGCCGATGCGATCCTGGCCGCGCCGGGGCCGCGCGCCGCGATGGCGAGGACGACCGATCATTTCGTCGCGATCGGGGTCTCGACCGGAGGCACCCAGGCTCTGGAGTGCGTGCTGCCGGCCCTGCCGCGCACCTCGCCCGGAATCGTGATCGTCCAGCACATGCCCGAGCGCTTCACGAGAAGTTTCGCTGAGCGGCTGAACGGGCTGTCCGAAATCGAAGTCAAGGAAGCAGCGACCGGGGACCGGATCTATCCAGGGCGGGCCCTGATCGCGCCCGGAGGCAAGCACACTCTGGTCAAGCGCAACGGCGCGCAGTACGTCGTCGAGGTGGTCGAAGGGCCTCTGGTCTCCCGCCACCGTCCTTCGGTCGATGTGCTGTTCCGCTCGGTCGCGAAGTCTGCCGGACCCAATGCGCTCGGAATCATCATGACCGGGATGGGCGATGACGGCGCCCGGGGTATGAAGGAGATGTTCGACGCCGGCGCGAAGACTCTGGCTCAGGACGAAGCGAGTTGCGTCGTCTATGGCATGCCCAAGGAGGCGATCCGCCACGGCGGAGTGAACGACAGCCTTGGACTCGAAAAAATTCCTGCCGCGATCGTTGCTTATGGACGCTGACCTGATTCTCTCCGAAGAGCTGCTCGCCCGGGGTGTGCTGATCGTCGATGACAGCGCTCTGCAGAGGACGGCTCTGATCGAGCACCTGCTGACGCTGGGCATCACCCGGATCAACGAAGCAGGGGAAGGGGGCGAGGCGCTGGCGCGGTTGAGCCAGATCCTGCCCCAGCCGGCCGTGATCTTCGTCGACCTCGAGATGCCGGGGATGGACGGAGTCGAGCTGATCCAGCGCCTCGCCGAACTTCCGCTGCCGCCCGCGATCGTGCTGGCCAGTGGCAAGGAAGACATGGTGATCAGCGCGGTCGAATCGATGATGGAGAGTCTGGGGCTGCCCCTGCTCGGAACGCTGAAAAAGCCGGTCGCGATCGAACATCTGCAGAACGCCTTGCGCGCCTTCAACCCGGGCTGGGCCAGGGCGCAGGGGCCGGGAGCGGGAGCGACGCGGGTTGCGCCCGATGCGCTCGTCGAAGCGCTGGCGAACGGCCAGATCATGCCCTATTTCCAGCCCAAGGCTTCGCTGCAGCTGGGCCTGGTCAAGAGCGTCGAAGCGCTGGCGCGCTGGGTCAAACCCGACGGCACGCTGATCCCGCCCGATTCCTTCATCCCGGTTGCGGCCCAGCACGGGCTGATTCCGGATTTGACGCTGAAAATCCTCGACGCGGCGATCGTTGCACTGCGGATGTGGCTCAGCCGCGGAATCCAGCTCTCAGTAGCGATCAACCTCTCTCCGGCTTCACTGCACGACGTGAGCCTGACCGAAGGCCTGATCTCCCGGGTGAGTGCATCCGGCCTCGACCCTCAGCATTTCATGTTCGAAGTGACCGAGACGGCGATGGCGACCAATGTCGCGATGGCGACGGGCTGTCTGGTCAGGCTCAGGCTGCGCGGCTGCGGCCTGTCCATCGACGACTATGGGACAGGTTTTTCGTCGATGCAGCAGCTCTCCCGTTTGCCCTTCACCGAGCTGAAGGTCGACCGCTCATTTGTGACCGGAGCCTGGCAGCGCGCACACCTGCGCACCTTGCTCAGTTCGGCGATCGAGATCGGGCACAGGCTCAAGCTCGTGACCGTCGGTGAGGGAGTCGAGACCGTCGAAGACTGGAAGCTGTTGCGCGACATGGGCTGCGATCTGGCCCAGGGCTGGCTGGTTGCTAAGGCTATGCCGGCCGAAGAGCTGCTGCGTCAGATTCCGACGATCAACCAGAGGCTCAGGGAGCTGAAGGATGCCTGAACGATTCTTCCGGGCGCATCCTCGATAGCCGGAGCGGCCGATAAGCGCGAAGATGGCTGCTTTGGCAAGAGAGGCTGGAGTTGTTCCCGATGTTCTCGGTTGCATTTCGGTTTTGCACAGGTGTTTCTGGATTCTTCCCCCGCTACGATTCCGATGAGGCAGATCTGCTTCATCGCGGCCCCGATCTCGCGGACGGGCGGCGATGAGCATTCGTCACGTTCATGCCGGGCAGGTTCTACTCGGCGAAGCCGGGGACGAGCTGCGTGCGGTGCTTGGCTCCTGCGTGGCTCTGACCTTGTGGCATCCCGTGCGACGAATCGGCGCGATGTGCCATGTGCTGCTGCCGCGCCGCGGAACGGTGCGTCGCGAGCCGGCGGATTCGGACGCCCGTTTCGCCGAGGATGCGCTGCGGCTGATGGTGGGTCGCCTGCGCGAGGTCGGGGTAGAGCCCGGCGCCTGTGTCTGCAAGCTCTTCGGGGGGGCCAGTGTTTTCGCCAGCGAAGCGATGAATACCGGACGCGACAACGTCAGGGCGATCAAGGCCCTGCTCGGGCGCGCGGGCGTCGAGCTGGTCAGCGAGCACGTCGAAGGAACGGGCCACCGGGTGATCCGCTTCGTCGTCGAAACCGGCGACGTCTGGGTCAGTCACCGACGGCGCCCGGTTCTGCTCCACCGTCGGCAGGATGCCGGCGCCTGAACCGGCTTCAGGAGCGGTTGGTCGTCTGCCGGGTGGTCAGCAGGATACCGGCAAGGGCGCAGGAAAAAGCGATGATGTGGGAGACGGCCAGCTGTTCGCCGAGGAAGAGCACGCCGATTGCGGTCGAGGCCAGCGGCAGCGCGATCGTGAAGACTCCGGCCTGATTCGCCGGCACGCGGCGCAAGCCGCTCATCCATAGCCAGACCGAAAATACGCTGGCGCCCAGCGCGTAGAAGAGCAGCAGCCACCACAAGCCTGGCCTGACCGCGGCGAAATCGAAACCGATCGCTTGCCAGATTCCGAAGGGCGTGGTCAGCGCGAGACCGATCAGGTTGATCAGAGCCGAGACTGACAGCGCGGGCAGGCGGGATGCGAGTGATTTTCCGATCACGACATAGAGCGCTTCGCAGCAGACCGCACCCAGCATCAGCAGGTTGCCGGTGAGCGATGCATGGCCGCCGGGATCCTTGGCGAGCGCCAGTGTGCCGATTCCGGTCGCCGCCAGCGCGACGGCGACGACCGTGCGCGCGTTCAGGCGCTCGCGCAGCAGCAGCCACGAGAAGAGCGCGACGATGGCCGGCAGGCTCGCGAGGATCATCCCCCCTGCGGTGACGCTGGTGCGGGCCACTCCGTTGAGCATACAGATCGTGAACAGGAAGTTGCCGAAGAAGCTCTGCAGGAAAAGCGCACGCCAGGTCGCACCGTCGAGCTGGGCCAGAACCCGGGGACGGGTCTGGCCAAGCATGGCCAGCGCTCCGATGCCGAAGCGCAGCCAGGCAAGCAGGAAGACCGGGAGCGCCGCGACCAGCGGCTTGGACAGCGCGACATAGCTGCCGACCAGGCTCATCGATGCGAAGAGCAGCGCGTAACTGACCAGCGGTGCGGGTCTTTTCGTCATCGCATCAGTGCAGGCGTTCGGGCGCGCCGCAGCATTTCTTGAACTTCTTGCCGCTGCCGCAGGGGCATAGATCGTTGCGGCCGGGCAGCTCCGGTGCCCGGAACGGCGTCTGCGGAACGGCCTGGGCGCCCGCGCGCTCGCGCCAGAACACATAGAGGTATTGCAGCGCGGCGGTCAGCGGCGGGATCAGATCGTCGCGTTCCTTTTCGGTGAGCTGACTGCCGTCGTCCTTCTCGCCCGAATCGAGCGCGGCGATCAGGGTCAGGATGGTTCGGCATTCCTCATCCGTCTCGATCTGCGCGACGTGGTTGTCTTCGAGCCAGGCGAGGCCGATCCGGAAACCTTCGGCCCAGGCCTGGGCCTGGTGGTAGTCCGGATCCTCGTTCTCGCTCTCGGCAAGGAGCGGGAAGTACATTGCTTCCGCGCCTTCAGCGGCCGTGACGCCGCTCCAGTCGGTGCGGAATCCGCTTGCGACGTGGTTCCAGTGCCGGATCAGCAGGCCGATTAGCCGTCGGATATCGGCTTCATCGACATCTGCGGGTTGTTCGCCGAGCACTTCAGCCAGCCAGTCCGAAGGGGGGACGGCGACCGGGCCGACGATCAGCGCACAGAACAGGCCGTCGATGGACTCAAGGCTCATCGCCTCGGGAAAGCGGGCGAGCCGGAAGTCGAGCTCTTCGAGTTCGCTGTCGTTGAGCGGAAGGTTTGCGGTCTGGGTCATCTGTTTTCCTGATTGAGCACTCATGCTTTCGATAGCAGCTTCAGCGCTGCGCGGATGCCGTCGGAGACGCTGAGCTCCGCGGGGATCTGCTTGAGTGCGGCCTGGGCTTCGCGCTCGTTGTAGCCGAGCGAGAGCAGCGCATTCGCGATGTCGTCGCGGGAGTCCGGAGCTGCCGCGACGGCGCTCGCGTGGGCAGCGGGGAGGGCTTTGGGCAGTTTGTCGCGCAGTTCGAGGAGCAGGCGCTCGGCGGTCTTCTTGCCGATTCCGGGCGTCTTGACCAGACGCCCGGTCTCCTGGGCTGCCACCGCCTGGGCGAGTTCGCTGACCGAAAGGCTGGACAGCACGGCCAGCGCGATCCGGGCACCGACGCCCGAGACTTTCAGCAACTGGCGAAAAGCGCCGCGTTCGTCTTCGCTCGCGAAACCGTACAGCATGTGAGCGTCCTCGCGGATCGCCAGATGGGTACGCAGCGTCACCTGTTGGCCAGTCGCCGGGAGGTTGTAGAAGGTGCTCATCGGCACTTCCAGCTCGTAGCCGACTCCGGCGACATCGACCAGGATCTGGGGCGGGTTCTTCTCGACAAGCGTGCCGTGCAGGCGTCCGATCATGATGGCGTTTTCGCGGAAAAGACCGATTGTACCGGTCTGCCGCTCCTACTCGAGCTCGGCGAGCACGTCGAAGAGGCTGGTGCAGATCTTCGCGCCCGCCGCGGCGAGTTCGGGGGCGGGGGCGAGCAGGTCGGGGATGACGCGCAAGCTCATCCCGGCCGCCAGCGCGGCACGGCCCCCTGCGTTCGAGTCCTCGAGCGCCAGGCAGGCTTCGGGCGCGATCGCGAGCGCTTTCGCCGCGGCGAGGAAGATGTCCGGAGCGGGCTTGCCGCGCTCGACCTGATCGCCGCCGACGATGTGGTCGAAGCGGTGGGCAAGGCCCGTCCTGTCGAGTTTCAGACGGGCGCGATTCGACGCGGTCGAAGTCGCGACCGCGCGCGGGATCGCGAGCGCGTCAAGCCGATCCAGCAGTTCGAGCACGCCCGGTTTCAGTGGCACGCCGTGCTCGGTCACATGCGCTTCGTAGCGGCGACCGAATTCGGCGCGCTGCGCTTCGACCGGGTAATCGTTGCCGAAGCACTGCCTGAGCCACGCGGCGCACGAAGCTGCATTGAGGCCTATCATGCCCAGAGCGGCCTCTTCGCTCCAGGGCAGATCCAGCGCGAGGCAGGTCTCGCGGCCGATCGCGAAGGCGAGACGTTCGCTGTCGAGCAGCAGGCCGTCCATGTCGAAGATGAAGGCCTGGGGGGGGATGGTCGTGCTCATGCAAAATTCCGGTGTTTGCGCCGACTCGGCTTACAGCAGCACGATGTCGAACTGCTCGGGGTTGTAGCTGGTTTCGGCCTGTAGCGAGATCGGTTTGCCGACGAAGTCGGACAGCATAGCGAGCGCCTGGGCTTCCTCGTCGAGGAAGAGGTCGATGACGCCGGGAGATGCGAGGATGCGGAACTCGCGGGCATCGAACTGACGTGCTTCGCGGACGAGTTCGCGCAGCACTTCATAGGTCACGGTGCGCGCGGTCTTGATCTGACCCCGGCCACCGCAGGTCGGGCAGGACTCGCAGAGGATGTGGGCGAGCGACTCGCGCGTTCTCTTGCGCGTCATCTCGACGAGGCCTAGCGAGGTGAAGCCGCCGACCGAGACTTTCGTGTGATCTCCGGCGAGCGACTTGTGCAGCTCGGCGAGCACCGCCGAGCGGTGTTCGTCGCTCTCCATGTCGATGAAGTCGATCAGGATGATGCCGCCCAGATTCCTGAGGCGGAGCTGGCGCGCGATCGCCTGAGCCGCTTCGAGGTTGGTCTTGAACACCGTGTCGTCGAAAGTGCGGGCTCCGACGAAGCCGCCCGTGTTGACGTCGATCGTCGTCAGTGCCTCGGTCTGGTCGACGATCAGATAGCCTCCGCTCTTCAGGTCGACGCGCCGCGACAGCGCTTTCTGGATCTCTTCCTCGACGCCGTGCAGATCGAACAGCGTCCTCTCGCCCGAGTAATGCTTGAGCAGATTGAGGACCTGGGGCATGTAGAGTTCGGCAAAGCCGCGCAGTTTCTGGAAGTTCTCGCGCGAGTCGATCACGATGCGCTCGGTCTCCGGGCTCACCAGATCGCGCAGCACCCTCTGGGCCAGCGACAGGTCGCAATAGAGCTCGCGGGGCGGGAAGGCGCCGACGGTGCGGCTCTTGATCTCGTCCCAGGTCTTGCGCAGATAGGCGATGTCGGCCGCGAGCTCCGCGTCAGCGGCGCGTTCGGCCATGGTTCGGACGATGAAACCGCCGGTCTCCGCGGGGCCGATCAGGCGTTGCACGCGCTCGCGCAGCGCCAGCCTCTCCTCCTCGTTACCGATTCGCTGCGAGATGCCGATATGGCGTTCCTGAGGCAGATAGACGAGCAGACGCCCGGCGATGCTGATCTGGGTCGAGAGCCGTGCGCCCTTGCTGCCGATCGGATCCTTCAGAACCTGAACCATCAGGTTCTGGCCTTCGTGCAGCTGCTTCTCGATCGGTTTCGAGACTTCGCCGTTGTGCCGGTCCATCCAGATGTCGGCGACGTGGAGGAAGGCCGTGCGCTCCAGGCCGATGTCAATGAAGGCCGACTGCATGCCGGGCAGCACGCGGACGATGCGGCCCAGATAGATGTTCCCGACGAAGCCGCGCGAGCGTTCGCGTTCGATGTGAAGTTCCTGGACGGCTCCGTTTTGCAGCTGGGCGACCCGCGTTTCCTGCGGGGTGAAATTGATCAGAAAAGCTTCATTCATGACGTATCCCGATTCGTGATGCGACAGAGTCCGGCCGGGCGCTGTCGTATCGCAAATCCGGGAATTTCGGCAATTTTAACCCGCGCGCCGTGGCGGGATGCAGATATCGTACCGGGGGCTATTCACTTGTTGGCATAATCAGGCTTTTCGCCGCCTTCGCCAAGATGTCAGCCGCCAAGCATCCCCCGTTTTCCGGCGAGTGCCGCAACTGCGCCACTTCCTTTGTCGGTCATTACTGCCCCGAATGCGGGCAGGAAGCGCATATAGAGGTGCCGAGCGGCTGGGAGTTCCTGCACGAGTTCTTCGGCCACTACGTTGCGCTCGAAGGCCGGCTGATCAGGACGCTGAAGACGCTGCTGTTCGCGCCAGGACAGCTGACCCTGGACTATCTGGAGGGTCGGCGCCAGTGCCATGTGCGCCCGCTGCGCCTCTATCTGAGCTGTTCGGTGCTGTTCTTTCTGGTTCTCGCGCTGACCGAGCACTTCAACGAATCGGGGATCCATGAAGGTGCGGCGCAAGAGAAGGCCGCCGTGAGTTCAGCTGCCCCGGCGCAGAAGAAGCTGGACAGCGCCGATGCCGAGATCGACAGGAAAGTGAGGGCGGCGCTGGCTCAGGCCGGGAAGACGAGCCCGGCCTCGGCACCCGCGACGCAGTCGCTGTCGATCCAGATCAATGACGAGGACGACAGCGAGCCTTCCAAGCCGTCGGCTGGCGCGAGTTCTGCGCAGGGGAATACCGAGGCCGGGATCAATATCAAGGGCGATGGCCTGGTGACGATCGGCAACTGGCACGGTCGCATCGATTCGAAGCAGACCTTAGAGACCTTCAAACACCACATTCCGCACGCGATCTTCGCGCTTCTTCCTGCCTTTGCGGCCATTCTGGCCTTGCTCTATCGCAGCCGTCGTCAGCGCTATGGCGCGCATTTCCTCTTTGCGCTGCATCTGCATGCCTTCGCCTTCCTGTGGTTGATCCCGCCGCTACTCATTCCGGAGCAGCCGCCACAGTGGTTGGAAACGCTGAACGATTACTGGGTCTGGGGCCTGCCCATCTATCTCGCGCTCGCGCTGCGTCGCGTCTATGGTGGGCGCTGGCGCCCGGTGATCCTGCGCATCCTGGCGCTGTTTTCGCTGTATGGCGTCGCGGCGCTGGTTGCGGTGGTCGCGCTCGCCATCGCCGCGGCGATGGGCTCGGTGCGCTGAGCTCAGGCCTTGCCCGAAAAGCGTTTGAGCAGTTCGGCGGTCTCGTAGAGCGGCAGACCCATGATGCCTGAGTAGGAGCCGCGGATCTCGGTGATGAAGGCCGCGGCCCGGCCCTGGATTGCGTAGGCTCCGGCCTTGTCCATCGGCTCGGCGCTCGCGACATAGCGACGGATCGCGTCGTCCGACAACGGTGCGAAGCGCACTTCGCTGACGCTCAGGCGGTGTTCCAGCCGCTCGCCGTCGGCCATCGCGATGCAGGTCAGCACCCGGTGGCTGCGGCCGGCGAGACGGCGCAGGATGTCCTGGGCGTCTTCGGCATCGGCCGGCTTGCCGATGATCTCGCCATCCAGATCGATCGTCGTGTCGGCCGACAGGACCGGCTGGGCGACGAGGTGGCGCCAATGTACGCGCTGCTGGCCTCCTCTGGCCTTGGCGCGCGCGACGCGGACCACATAGCTTTCGGCGTCCTCTCCGGTCAGCGCTTCCTCGCTGACGTCGCTGTCCTCGCGCGGCGGCGCGCGGAAGAGCAGCGTGTCGAAAGCGATGTCGAGCTGGTGCAGCAGTTCGCGGCGGCGGGGGCTGCGGGAAGCGAGGTAGATGCGCATGGTCTCGGGCTCATTCGCGGTGATAGGGGTGGTTGCGGGTCACGCTCCAGGCGCGGTAGAGCGCTTCGGCGAGCAGAACGCGAACCATCGCGTGTGGCAGAGTCAGCGACGACAGGCGGATCTTCTCGACCGCGCTGCGCTTGAGCTCGGGATCCAGGCCATCCGGGCCGCCGACCACCAGCGCGACGTCATCGCCTTCGGTCAGCCAGTGTTCGAGGCGGGTGGCGAGCTTCATCGTTGTCAGATCTTCGCCGTGCTCGTCGAGGATCACAAGCCGACAGCGGTGTGGCAGCGCGGCGCGGATCCGTTCGGCCTCCGCTGCCATCATCTGCTCGGCGGTCTTGCCGCTGCTGCGCGACTCGGCCTTGATTTCGACGAGTTCGAGCGCGCATTCGCGGGGCAGGCGTTTCGCGTAATCGGCGAAAGCCCTATCGACCCAGGCCGGCATCCGCGTGCCGACCGCGATGATCACGAGTTTCATCAGGCCGCTGCGCTGACGCGAGAGTGCTGGCTGCGGTCGGGACTGTGGGTCCAGATCTCTTCAAGGCGGTAATAGTTGCGGATCGCCGGCTGCATCAGATGGACGACGATGTCGCCGAGATCGACCAGCACCCATTCGCCGCTCTCTTCACCTTCGGTGCTGATCACGGATCCGCCGGCTTCGCGGACTTTGTCCTGGACGTTGCGGGCCAGAGCGCGGGTCTGGCGGTTCGAGTCGGCGCTGGCGATGATGACGCGGTCGAACAGTGAGGTCAGGCCGGTCGTGTCCATCACTTCGATGTCTTTGGCCTTGATGTCTTCGAGGGCGTCGATGACGATTGCTTCGAGCTTCTTCAGTTCCATGCGGATTTACTGGCCTCCTTGGCCGGGTAGAGGTGGTGCTGGGCAATATAGCCGACAAGCGGATCGGGCAACAGGTAGCGAGGGCTTTGCCCGGAGGCGACGAGCGCGCGGATCGCGGTCGCCGAGATGTCGAGGGCGGTGATCGTGAAGGCGAGCAGGCCACCGGCGGGGGTGCGGGCGAGCGCGGCGGGCGAACTCTGGCGGGCGAGCCATTCGCGGGCCAGCTCGGGCGCCAGCCTGGCCGGGACGAGCGGATGACCGGGGCGGTTGGCGACCGCTATGTGGGCCAGGTCGAACAGCTCCTGCCAGCGGTTCCAGCTCGCGAGTCCGTTGAACGCATCGACGCCGAGCAGCAGGACCAGGGGCCGGGTTTCGCCCAACTCGCGACGCAGCCGCGTCAGCGTCGTTACCGTATAGCTCGGCGCCTCGCTCTCGACTTCGGACGGATCGACTTCGAGGGTGGGGTTGCCTTCCGCGGCGAGCCGGCACATCGCCAGACGGTCTGCGGCGCTGGCCCCGGGCGCCTCGCGGTGAGGCGGATGGCCAGCCGGGATCAGTCTGACCCGATCCAGACCGAGCTGCGCCCGGGCCTCCTCGGCCAGCCTCAGATGGCCGTTGTGCAGAGGATCGAAAGTGCCACCGAGCAGGCCTAGCGGAGTTTCAGGCGTCGCCATCGGAAGGGGCGCCGTCCAGTTCGGGGAAGACTTCGAGCGTGTTCGCGTAGAACGCTGCGTAGAGCGCAGGCGACAGCGCGACCGGAACGATCACGACCAGGCTCATGGCCAGCGTGGGCGAGACGAGGGCGATCAGGGCGCCGAGTACGGCGGGCAGGACCCAGAAGAGGCCCGCGAGCGCGAGGCCGAAAGCCGTGAAGGCGCGCCAGTTGCGCCAGCAGGCGACGACACTGAAAAACGCCGCTTTGAGCGCCGGCAGACCGCGCAGGCCGGCAAGCACCGGCGCGAACCAGTTGATCATCATGATCGGCAGGCTCAGCACCAGCAAGCTCAGGCCCGAACGGACCAGGGGCAGGCCTGAGGTGTTGGCTTCTTCAAGGCGTTTGGGGTTGCGCATCGCCTCGAGCAAAAGGCCTCCGTCGATCAACGTGAGCAGTTCGAACGCGATCAGGCTGCCGGCGAAGTAGATTGCGCCGAGCGCGAGGAGCGATGGCAGGTTCTCCGTGAGGCCGGTGAACACCGTTGTCGGTGGGGCGGCTTCGCCGCGCGCGATCTTCGCGCAGGCCTTGAACACGCCGACCGACAGCGGGGGCAGCAGCAGAGCGAGTGGCAACTGGCTGAGCCAGGAGGCCAGATCGCGCGGGAAGACGAGCGAGAGCAAGGGGATCACGAGGACGCCCGAGACGGTCAGGGTCAGCCACATCAGCGCGACGTTGGACATCAGCGCCAGCGGGTTGCGGCGGTAGAGCCTGAGCCCGGCAGCGAGCCAGGCCCAGCCGTGCGAAGCGGGCAGCGTGTTGAGCTTCATCGACTCAGCTCTCCTTGTCCGGAGTCGAATCCGCAGCTGCGACTGAGTCTGGTGCCGGCGCAGCTTGCGGCGCGGAGTCGGGAATCTGGAACACGTCGCGATAGGACGCGTAGACCGTCGTCGCGACCAGAGGCACGACGATGAAGATGCCGAAGCCCAGAGTCAGCGTCACGAAGGCGGGAACCACGATCGCGAGGATTGCGGCCAGCATCAGCGTCGCACCGCCGTTGCGCAGGCAGGCGCGCAGCGACAGCCGCATCGCGTCAAAGGGCGGAACCCGGTCGAGCATCACCAGCGCCGGTGTGAACCACAGCGCCAGCAGCATCACGATCACCGCGACGAGCGTGACCGTCCAGTCGGCGAACAAGGCCTGGATCAGCATGTCGAGGCCGAAAGGCAGGTTGGAGAGCAGGTGCGAAACCGCCGAGATCGCGATCGCGATCAGGAAGGTCGCGAAACCGGCCAGGGTCAGCGCGAGGCCGAACAGCATTCCGACCAGCGCGAGGTTGCCCGGGTGGAGCCGGAAGCCGTCAAAGAAGTGCGAGAAGCGCAGCTTTCCGGTCTCGTGCACCGAGTGCGCGGCCGCGAGCATGCCCCCGGCCAGGATCTGCAACAGCACCATCGCGAGGATGCGGCCGATCATCGGCACGATACCGACCAGTGTCAGCGACACCAGGATCAGCAGGGCCATCAACACCCATTCGCCGGGGTGGGTTGCGAACAGCCGCCAGCCCTCCCTGAGCCATTGCAACGCATGGGCGGCGGGGGTGTGGTGCGGAATGCGGCGGGGATGAGCGTTCATTTTCGGGCTCAGGGCAGGGGAAGGCGGATCCTAACCAAGCCCGGGTCAGGTTTCAAACCGGAAGAGGGGCTGAGGCGGGGGCGGTGCGACGCGCGAGCAGGATTGCATGGTACTCGGCCGGATCCTTGACCAGGACCATCTCGCCTTCGCGCGGCCGGTGGAAGTCGGCCAGCCGGGACAGCCAGAAGCGCAGTGCGGCACGGCGCAGCATGCCAGGCCAGGCTGCGCGCTCGGCATCGGTGAACGGGCGGTCGGCGTGATAGGCCTCGAGCAGCGCTGCGCAGCGCCCGGCGTCGAGCCTGCCCTCTGAGTCGCTGCACCAGTCGTTCACCGTCACGGCGACGTCGAGCAGCAGCGAATCGGAGCAGGCGAAATAGAAGTCTATGACTCCGCCGATGAACTCGCCGTCCCACAGCACGTTGTCACGGAACAGGTCGGCGTGGATCACGCCTTGGGGCAGGGGCGCGCCGTCGAGCTTGCGCTGGAAGGCGAGCTCGTCTTCGAGCAGCGCACGCGCTTCGCTCGCCAGATGCGGCAGAACCGCGGCGGCGGTCGCTTCGCGCCAGGCCGGGCCGCGCGAATTCTGCTGGCGGCGACCATAGGACTGACCGGCCAGATGAAGCCCCGCCAACATCGCGCCGAGGCGCTCGCAGTGCTGGGCTGTCGGCGTTTCGACCGAGCGGCCGGCCAGACGCGCGACCATCGTCGCCGGGCGGCCGTGCAGCGAGCCCAGGTAGTCGTTGTCGCGGTCGGCCACCGGGGCCGGCACGGGCAGGCCGTGGCGGGCCAGGTGGGCCATCAGGTTCAGATAGAAGGGTAGCTCGGCGCGCGGCACGCTTTCGAACAGCGTCAGGACAAAGCGGCCCAGTGTTGTCGTGACGAAGAAATTGCTGTTCTGGACTCCGGCTTCTATGCCTTTGAGCTCCCGAAGCTGACCCACCGCATAGGACGAGAGCCACTGTTTGAGATCGGATTCGGTGAGGGGGGTGAAGACGGACATTGTCGAGGGGGGGGTGAGAGCGGCGGCGCGGGCCGCCGCTGAGGGGCTTACCAGCTCAGGATCGTCCACATCGGTACGGACAGTTCACGCTCGTTCGCACGCGAGAACACACCGTCGCCCTTGTGGTCGACGAGGTAATAGGGTTTGCCTATCCGGGGCGTGACCTTGATCATGTAGAGGCGACCGCGGATCCGGTACTCCTCGATCTTGTTCTCGCCGCGCTGCTTGACCGTCACTTCGGGTTTGACTTCCGCATTGGCGGCGGGCGTCGTGCTCGCGTCGGGCATTGGCGGCGGTTCGGGAACCGGCTTGGGCTCGTCGGCCGCGAAGGCGGACAGGCTGAGCATACCCAGCAGGGCAATGATTTTCCGCATCGTCGCTTTTCCTCTCAGAGGTTGAGCATCAGCTCGTGTTCGTGGGGCTGCATTTCGAAGCCGCGGTGTTCGTAGTGCTTGAAGATCGCTTCGAGCACTTCCTGGGGAGAGTCGATCATCTGGACCAGATCCAGGTCTTCCGGATTGATCATCCCCTCGGCGACCAGAGTCTGCCGGAACCAGTCTATCAGGCCTTTCCAGAATGGCGAGTGGTAGAGGATCACCGGGATCTTGCGGCTCTTGCGGGTCTGGATCAGGGTCAGCGACTCCATCACCTCGTCCAGCGTGCCGAAGCCTCCGGGCATCACGATGTAGGCGCTTGCGAAGCGCACGAACATGTACTTGCGCGCGAAGAAATGATGGAAGGTTTGCGAGATGTCCTGGTAAGGGTTCGCGTGCTGCTCCATCGGCAGCTGGATATTGAGACCGATCGACGGCGACTTTCCGTGGAAAGCGCCCTTGTTCGCCGCCTCCATGATGCCCGGCCCGCCGCCCGAGATCACCGAGAAACCGGAATCCGACAGCATCCGCGCGATCTCTTCGGTGACCTTGTAGTAGGGGTGTTCGGGCGGAGTGCGGGCGCTGCCGAAGATCGTGACGGCCGGGCGGATTGGCCCCATCCGTTCAGCGGCTTCGACGAACTCTGACATAATCCCGAAGATCCGCCAGGCTTCCCGGGCCATCTGTCCGTCGGAGCCCGGCGTGCCGTAGGTGCCCGGTGGCAATTTGTCTTGAGCACTCATTTCTGTCTTTCGCTGGTGGGCGCGGAGCCGATGTCGGTGGCGGCGCTCAGAAGCACCTTCCGGGAATAAACCATGCCGACGCTGCTGTTGGTCGATGGATCATCGTACCTGTACCGCGCATTCCACGCCCTGCCCGATATGCGCAACGCGCATGGCGAGCCGACAGGCGCAGTCTATGGAGTACTCTCCATGCTACGCCGGCTCAGAAACGACCACAAGGCGGACCGGTTGGCCTGCGTTTTCGACGCGAAGGGCCCGTCTTTCCGCGTGGATCTGTATCCCGAGTACAAGGCCAACCGTCCGCCCATGGACGACGACATGAGGGTCCAGATCGAGCCTCTGCACGCCTGCGTCGAGGCCGACGGCTGGCCTGTGCTGTGCGTCGAGGGCATCGAGGCGGACGACGCGATCGGAACGCTGGCGCGCCAGGCCGAGGAGCAGGGCTTTGACGTGATCATCTCGACCGGCGACAAGGACTTCGCGCAGCTCGTCTCGCCGCGCATCACGCTGGTCAATACGATGAGCAACGAAGTGCTCGACGAGGCCGGGGTCGAGACGAAGTTTGGCGTGAAGCCCGCACGCATCGTCGACTACCTTGCACTGATCGGCGACACGTCGGACAACGTGCCGGGCGTGCCCAAGTGCGGCCCCAAGACCGCAGTCAAATGGCTGACCGAGTACGGCACGCTGGACGGAGTCGTCGAACACGCGGCGTCGATCAAGGGGGTGGTCGGCGAGAACCTGCGCAAACATCTCGACTTCCTGCCTCTGGGCCGCCTGCTGGTGACGATCGCGACGAGCAGCGAGCTGCCGCGCGATGTTGAATCGCTCAAACCCGAGCCCGTCGATCAGGCCCGGCTCGAACAGCTCTTCGAGCGCCTCGGTTTCAAGAGCTGGCTGCGCGAGCTGCGCGGCCAGGGGACGGTGGCCGATTCGGCGAAGCCGCATGCTGCGCAGTCGCCTGTTTCCGAAAGGTCTGCCGAGTCAGTCGGGCCCGCCGCGGAACCCGGAGCCCATCGGGCCGGCTATGTCGCGATCCGCGACTGGGCCACTTTCGATGCCTGGTTCGCGAAGATCAACGCGGCCGGACTGACCGCGTTCGATACCGAGACGGACAGCCTCGACCCTCTGGCCGCCCATCTGGTCGGCATGAGTTTCTGCGTGACCCCCGGCGAGGCGGCCTACCTGCCTCTGGGCCACCGCTCGCCGGGCATGCCCGATCAGCTGCCGCTCGCTCCTGTTCTGGAAAAGCTCAAACCCTGGTTCGAGTCGGCCGCGCACGCGAAGCTCGGCCAGAACCTCAAGTACGATCGCCACGTGCTGGCCAATCACGGCATTGCGCTCGCCGGCATCGCGCACGACACTTTGCTCGAATCCTTCGTGATCGAGAGCGACAAGGGGCACGACCTCGATCAGCTCGCGAAGCGCCATACGGGAATGCTTGGGACGCTGTCCTATACCGATGTCTGCGGCAAGGGCGCGAACCAGATCTCCTTTGCCGACGTCGAACTCGAGCGTGCGACCGAATACGCAGCCGAGGATGCCGACGCGACGCTGCGTGTGCACAAGACTCTGTTTCCGAGGCTGGCGGCCGACGCAAAGCTCGCCTCGGTCTATCGCGACATCGAGATGCCCGCGCTCGAAGTGCTGTGGGCGATGGAGCGCAACGGCGTGCTGATCGACCGCGACCGGCTGCTCGCCCAGAGCGATGTTCTGGGGCGGCGGATGATCGAGATCGAGGCCGGCGCGCACGCGCTCGCGAAGCAGCCTTTCAATCTGAACAGCCCGAAGCAGATCCAGGAGATCCTCTTCGAGCGCGAGAAGCTTCCGGTCATCAAGAAGACGCCCGGCGGTCAGCCTTCGACCGACGAGGAAGTGCTGCAGCAGCTCGCTCTGGACTATCCGCTGCCGAAGCTGCTGCTCGAATACCGCAGCTTTGCAAAGCTCAAGAGCACCTACACGGACAAGCTGCCGCGCATGCTCGATGCGCGCACCGGCCGGGTCCATACGAGCTTCTCGCAGGGCGGCGCGGTGACCGGGCGGATTTCCAGTTCCGAACCGAATCTGCAGAACATCCCGGTGCGCACCGAGGAAGGCCGGCGGATACGCTCTGCCTTCATCGCCCCGCCCGGACACCTGATCGTGTCGGCCGACTATTCGCAGATCGAACTGAGGATCATGGCGCATATCTCGGGGGACGAGCGCCTGCTCGAAGCCTTCGCGCAGGGCGAGGATGTACACCGCGCGACCGCGGCCGAAGTGTTCGGACTGACGCCGATCGAAGTCAGCAGCGAGCAGCGCCGCTATGCGAAGACGATCAACTTCGGGTTGATCTACGGGATGAGTGCGCACGGTCTCGCCAAAGCGCTGGATCTCGATCGCTCGGCGGCCCAGGCCTATATCGACCGCTACTTCATGCGCTATCCCGGCGTCGCCCGCTACATGGAGGAGACGCGCGCCTTCGCCCGCGAACACGGCTACGTCGAGACCGTATTCGGCCGTCGGCTGTGGCTGCCCGAGATCCGCTCGAGCGGGGCGGGCCGTCGCCAGGGCGCCGAGCGGGCCGCGATCAATGCGCCGATGCAGGGCACGGCCGCCGATGTGATCAAGCTGGCGATGCGTCGCGTCTACGACTGGCTGAACGAGAGCGGCAAACGCTCCCGGCTGATCCTGCAGGTGCACGACGAACTGGTGCTCGAAGTGCCCGAAGCCGAGCTCGCCGAGATCCGCGAACGCGTGCCGGCTCTGATGGCCGGCGTCGCCAAACTCAAAGTGCCTCTGATCGCCGAAGTCGGTCATGGCGCGAACTGGGATGCCGCACACTGACATGAACGAAACGACCAACAAACCGGCCGGCAAGCCCGGCCCCGCAGCGTTCGCGCTGATCGTGGTCGGCGGGCTCGCGCTGCCGGTCTATATCTGGCAGTCCGATGCGGGGTTTCGGCCCGAACTGCGCGGCACCCAGTTCTGGATCGAGGCGGGAATCGCCTGGGGGCTGGGCATCGCGATCGCGGCCGGCCTCAGGCTGTGGGCAAAGAAGCGGCTTTAGCGCAGCTCATCGAGTGGATTATGCTGGCGGCTTGTGTGGGATCATATGAGGAAGTGGACTCAATTTCGGGGGGCTTCCCTTTTTTGCAGCTGCTTGATCGCGTTGTTGAATTTTGTGATGATTTCGTCGGGAACCTGTTTGCTGCAAGCAACGTAGCGGATTTCTCCCTCTGGAGCATTTGAAAAATTGATCATGCGAACATCCGATGGGCCAAGGCCTGCGGCTGCAAGCATGCTTTCCGCCTCTTCCTGTGGAATGAACATCAAGTCCGCACGCCCAGCCATAATCATCTGCAACATTTGCAGGTTTTCGACAGTAACCTCTACTTTTGTTGGCGCAGTTTTCTTGATTGCGGCATCCAGTGGCTTGCCATAGGAGTATGCTGTTTTTACCAGCAAAGTAATGTTTTTTTTGCTGAGAGTGGCTTCTATTGAGTCGCCGTCCTTCAGCTTTTCATTTTTGGCGCTGGATAGCGCAATTCTTTTCTTGTCTTTGTAGATGGGGGCTGTGTATTTTCCATAGCTTTCGCGTTCTTCGTTTTTGAGCCAGTTCAAGCCGCAATCAAGTCCCGTGTTTGCCTTGATGATGGCAATTTGCCGAGCAAAAGGAGTCTCTCTGACTATGAACGGAATTTTCGCATCCTTGAAAGCGGTGATTGCTGGAGATCCGATCAGGCCCGTAAGTTGGCCATCCTTTGTGAACGTGTAGGGCTGGCGTTCATTGAAATGAAGGGTGATCTGGGCGGCGCTTGGTAAGGACAATGCCAAGGCAAAAGAAGCAAAAATTCCCGATGCCAACGTGGGTTTGTTTCTTTTCATGGGTATTCTTCCCGGGATGCTTTGATCGGTGTGGGTTTCTTCCGCATCTCGAAATCCAGAAGACGAAATATCCTCTTTATAGGGATGCTCTTGGCTGGGCTTTTGGCGCTTCTGGCATCAGGATTGCCCGAAGACTACCTTGTGCGTACTTACTATATAGATGCTCTTGCAACAGATGGCACCTTGGCAGAGCCAAGTCGCCGGAGCATTGCCCACATAGCCCCGACAGAACACGAGCAGATCGCCTTCACGGTCGAGCTCGCCGAGATCCGCGAGCGGGTGCCGGCCCTGATGGCCGGCGTCGCCAAACTCAAAGTGCGGTTGATCGCCGAAGTCGGCCATGGCGCGAACTGGGATGCCGCACACTGACATGAACGAACCGACCAACAAACCGACCGGCAAGCCCGGCCCCGCAGCGCTTGCGCTGATCGTGGTCGGCGGGCTCGCGCTGCCGGTCTATATCTGGCAGTCCGATCCGCTCTTCCGGCCCGAACTGCGCGGCCCCCAATTCTGGATCGAGGCGGGAATCGCCTGGGGCCTGGGCATCGCGATCGCGGCCGGACTCAGGCTGTGGGCGAAGAAGAGGCTTCGCTAGGCGGAGCCTCGCCTGAGCCGGATGGCTTACTTCCCGGGGAGCCAGATCGCCTGATCGGGCGTGACCTGGGTTGCAAAGTCGGCGTTGGCGGGGATGCGCGCGCGGAAGCGATCGCTGCGGAAGAACTTCATCTTGTTGATCTTCCCTGACCTCAGAATCCCATGATCGAGGATGGGAATCCTCATCTCCGAGTAACGGTCGCCGATGTATTGTCTGCAGATCTTGGTGAAGGGCAGGATATCCTCAGCCAGCAATCCGTTGAATTCGCTCAAGTCTCTCTTCCTGAGCGCATCCATCTTGTCGAACTGATCTTCGCAGATGATCTGCAAAGCAGTCTCGGGCATGTCGTAGTGCGGCGACCACAGAACAGACCACCCGCTCTGCTGCTGCTCGATGTCGTCAATGAGCCGAGGGCTCAACAGGAAGGCATCCGATTCGATATGGATGATCTTCTTCGCGCCGAGCTCGCGAGCGATATGAACAGAGTGCAGAAAACTGCGCCACCAGCCCGGATAGGACATCAGTGCTGATCGTCCCAGGCGGTTCGCAAATCTGACGAGCAGAGGATCGCTTCCGTCGATGGTTTGATCGCATCCGATGCTGCGGATTTTTTCTGCGGCGGGAGTGTAGAAAGAACCGTCGTCGATCATCAAAAGCCGGGAGTCGGCGAAAGGGATTTGGCGGTAGTGATCCAGCCACCTCTGGTAGCGGGCGTTCCAGTCCTTTTCGTTGCGGAAGAAGCTGGTGCAGAAAACGATCGATTTCATGTTCGTGTTTTTGTGGGGTGAGAGGAGGCTCTTGCCTCAATGCTTCGCGGTCAGAGATGCAATGAACGCTTCCGCGATGTGTTTGGAGGAAAGTGAGTTTATGTCTGTGTCGTGGAAGAGCGCGCCCAGCTGGCGTTCCGGATGCAGCCGCCACTCGGGACGGATCTCGCAGAACAGCGCGAGGCCGGGTTTGTCGCAGGCCGCTGCGATGTGCATCAGGCCGCCATCGGCGCCGATAAAGGCAGCGCAGCCGGCGATCGCCGCGACCAGTTCGCGGGGATCATCGGCATCGATCAAGCTGTCGCAGTGCGCGGCGAGGAAATCTTTGGGAATCGTCGCCAACGCCTGTTTCGCGGCCTCGCCGCTGCCGACCAGCAGAAAGTGCGGCGTCCGCTGCCCGGGCAGAACGTTCACGACCAGGTTCTCAAGCACTCCCGCCCAGTCCTGATAGCTGCGCCGAGGGTCGTTGCCGCCGATCGCGACAACGATCATTTTTTCTGTCTCGGCGTTCTGGCGTGCGGGCACGGTCAGGGAGGGGGGCAGTGGAGGGAAAGGCGGCAATCGGAACAGTTCGGAGACGCGCCCGGCAGCGAAGTCGATCCGCGAAAAGCGTTCCTCCTGCAGATGCTCGTAGACGCTCGCGAAAGGGGTTGCGAAAAAGTGCTTTAGCTTGAAAGAGAGCGAGCGGGTCGACAGATCCTGGATCAGGATGAAATCGTAATCCCTGTCGACTTCCTCGATGCAGCGGAACGTCTTCGCGATGCGTGAGTCGTCAGCGAAGATTGTGGCCGGTCCGTTCGGCATCAACAGATTCAGTTCGATACCTTCCGGGATCGCGAAGCGCTGGGACAGATCCATGATGCTGTCGCCTAGCGTGCTCCAGTCGTAGTACCAGAGTATCCGTCTCGCCTTTTCGGGGATTTGCTTGCGGCGCAGCAGGATCTGTCCGGTCAGGGCCAGCAGGATGCGGCGGCGCAGCGCGCGGATGCGCTCGCGCCGCCCTTTCGATGGCTGCTCACTCATGTCTGGATGAAGTCTCGATCAAACTACGGGCTGCGCCAATCGCAGCTTCGATTGTGACATCGGCCAGGCATTTGCGGATTCCCTGGCGGTTCGCGACCGGATGAATGCAGTTCCAGCGGCAGTCGAAGCAGCCGTGATCGGGAGCGCTGACGACCTGGAAAGTCGGCGAGTTCGGCGACGAGCAATAGCTGGTGAAATCGGCTCCGGAAACGATGGCCAGGGTCGGGGTTCCCGCGCCATGGCCGATGTGCATCGGCCCGCTCTCGTTGGTGACGAGGAGGCGGGCGCTCGCAATCAGCTCGAACAGGCCGGCTAGTGTGGTCTTCCCGGTCAGGTTCTCGACTTCGAGGTCTGGAGCCAGGAGTGTGGTGAGGCGGGACGATGCCTGAGCGTCGGCGGTTCCGCCGATCAGCACCGGGCGAAGCCCTGTCTCGCGCTGGATGACGCGGCACAGCTCGGCGAAGCGCTCCGCCGGCCAAGTGCGGATGCTCGTGCTGGCTCCGGGGGCGACGAGGAAGAAGTCGGCGCCCGAGCCGCTCCAGCAGTAGCGCCTCAGGCCGCTGGCGGGAAGGGGCGCCGAGGGGGTTTCCCCGGGCAAGGCTTCGGCCAGCACCCTCATCCGCTGCTGCATCGGAACCGTGTTGATCGGATCGGGCAGAACGGTCGTGAAAACGCGTCTTTCGATCAGGCGATGGCAGGAGAGCGGATCGGCCTCAAAGCCGATGCGGACCGGAGCGGCACTGGCCAGAGCCAGAGCGTCTCCGGAATTGGTCCGGTCGATATCGGCGTCGAACCAGACTTCGTAAGCCTCGCGCCGGATCTGCGTCAGGCGCGCACGGCGGCAGGAGAACGACTTGCGGAAGCTCTTCGGATCGAGGACTTCGATGCGATCGCACAGGCCGACCATCTCGGCGATTCCCCGCTGTGGAGGCTCGCAATAGACCGTCAGCTCCCACTCCGGAGTCGGAAAGCGCGCGCGTATCGTCTCCAGAACCGGCGCAAACAGAATCCAATCGCCGATTCCGCCCCGTTTGACGAAAGCGACTTTTCTGCGCGTCGTCGAGGTCTGGGGCGCTCTGGGTAACAGGCGGTTCACGGCCAGCAGCAGCGCCGCGCGGCGGGCGCGCTCGATCCGGTACAGCGGCGACTTCTTGAGCCAGGGAGGTGCCATGCTTCGCCTTTCCTCAGCAGAATCTGAGCTTGAGCTTGTCCAGCCAGCGTTTGCGCCGGTAAGCCGGATCGGTATCCGGTTCGGGGAGTGCGCCCTTCCAGGGGCTCCCGCGGTGCAGCACATGGCGGGTGAAAGTCGAAGAGCTTATCTCCCATTTGTGCAGGAACTGTCGTCGGCCCTTGTTGTGCCGGATCCTCTTCGTCGAGCGCGACGCGAAATGGTAGACGAGCGCATCGCCGACGCCGAGGAAATGCCGGCAACCGAGATGCCACAGCTTCATCGACAGGTCGGGGTCGGAGTACATGCCGGGCGAGAACTCGATGCTGAAGCCGCCGACGATGTCCCAGGTGTCGGCCGGCAGTAGCAGCGGGGGCCAGGTTGCACCGGTCCAGTCCGCTCTGGCGAGGCGGGGAAGGTCGCGGACGAGGTCGGCTTCGCGAAAGCTCGCCCAGTCGCTACCGTAGTCGGCGACGATGGCCGAATCGTTGCCCGAGTCCCGCCCTTCGATCAGCGTGCCCGAGATCATGAAGTGCTTGATGCCTTCGCTTCTGAAGGCCTCGGCCCTATCGAGCAGGCGTTTGTCCAGATCCGGACAGACGAACATGTCGTCGTTCAGATACATCAGGTAGCGACCGTGAGCGCGGCTGCGGGCAAGGTTCATCGCATGGCAGATGCCGACGTTCTTCGTCGTATGCGTGTAGGCGATGCCCTGTTCCCTGACCCAGTCCAGCGTGCCGTCGCTGCCGTCATTGATGTGCAGAACGACTTCGACCGCGGGGTCCAGGGAGCGCTTCAGGCTCGCCAAGCAGTGCTTCAGGCAATCCAGATTGTTCCAGGTCGGAATCAGGATAGAGAGTTCGGGGCGAGTCATTCGGGCTGGGTTTCCGTGGCAATGGTGCGCAGATAGAGCGTTTCCTGCAGGCAGGCAATCCGGGGCCAGTCGAAGCGCGCGGCGACAGCGAGGCCGGCCCTGGCGAGGCGATCGCGCAGTGCGGCATCGTTGAGCAGCCGGCCGATCTGCTGCGCCAGGTGTTCGCTGTCGCGCGGGTCGGGCAGCATCAGCGCGTCTTCGCCGTCGGCGAGGGTCGCGCTGATGCCGCACCAGGGCGCGGCGCTGACGATGACCGGCAGGCCGTAGGCCATCGCTTCGACGACGACCATGCCGAAAGTGTCTTCGAGCGTCGGATGGGCGAGCAGATCGGCGGCGCGGTAGGCGAGGGACGGGTCGGCGAGCACTCCGGCGAAATGCACCCGTTCGGCGATGCCCAGCTCTTCGGCCAGTCGGCGCGCTGGCGGGATGTAGTTTGCATTGCCGACCACGAGCAGGTGGGCGTCGGGGTGGGAGACCAGAGCCTCTTGCAGCGCCGGAAGCCCTTTCTTGTCGTAGTCGCCAGCGATGAAGAGCAGAAGAGGTGCCTCGGACGGAATGCCATGGTGCGCCCGGGTTGTCTCGCGATCCGAGCCGGCTTGGGCTGGAGTGACTCCGGGCGGCACTATGTCTATCTTCCCGGCGAGCGCCGGATAGGCCGCGATGACATCGTCGCGCAGCGCTTCCGAGACCGCGATCAGGCGACGGCCGGGTTTCAGGCGCGCCGCTTCGATCCAGAAGTAGAACGCGAGCCGGGGGCTGGTCAGCACGCCGAGCCAGCGCGCGAAGCGTTGCCAGCCATGGATCCCGGAGAAGCGGGTCGCGCGGATCGGTCGCACATGGATGGTCTGCACGTCACCGTGCGAGACCGCTTCGTGCGAATGGACGATGTCGAAGCCGCGCCGGGTCTGCCAGTGCGTCCAGGCCGAGAACCAGCCGAGGTTCAGCCAGCGCGGCCGGGTCAGAATGCGGGGGACGCGGTGATTGACGACGCCGGGAATCTCGATCAGGAATTCCTGCGCGAACACATGGATCTCGTGCCGGCTCGCGAGCTGCTGGACCAGCGCGATCGCATAGCGTTCGGCGCCGCCTCCCGCCGGGTCGAAGCGACGGGACAGCACCGCAATGCGCAGACGCGGACTCATCGGTGTTTGTCCTCGTAGTGAGTCGCAATCTTGGCGAAGAAGACGGGCAGGCTCGTCGAATGCACGATCGGAATGCGGGGCAGCGCGAAGCGGTCGTCGGCGGCGCAGGCGCGGCCGCGTTGCACCGTTGTCGCGCTGTGATAACCGGCTTCTTCGGCCATCGCGCGGTGGGCGGCATTGAAACTGCCGAAGGGATAGCAGAAATGGCGCACTTCTGAGCCCAGCGCAGCTTCGAGTTCGCGCTTCGCTCCGGCGATCTCGTCTCGGGCCGCCTCGGTGCTCAGCGTCTGCAGGTCGACGTGGTGGCGAGTGTGGGCGCCGACATCCATCCCAGCCGCGGCCCATTGGCGGAGTTCGCCCGCCGACATCAGGGCTTTTTGCTCAACGCCCTTGTCCTCATCCCAGGCGTTTCTCCCCCCCAGGGCGTTGCTGATCGCATAGCAGGTCGCGGTGAAGCCGTTCGCTCGCAGCACCGGCAGCGCGAACTCGAAATTGTTGCGGAAGCCGTCGTCGAAGGTGATCCCGACAAGCTTTTCGGTGCGCTCGCCGCTGAGTCCGGACTCCAGATCGCTCATCGAGACTCCGCGGTAGCCGAAGAAGCGCAGCAAGGCCATCTGCCGGGCGAAGGCCGACGGCGTGACGATCAGGCTGCGCCAGGGGGTTCCCCGTGGTGGCGAAGCGTCGATCTGGTGGTACATCAGGATCGGAATCGGGCGGCTCATTCCGGTGCCGCTTCGCTTTGGAACTGCAGCTGGTGCAGGTGGGCGTAGCGGCCACCCAGCGCGAGCAGCTCGGCGTGGCGGCCGGCTTCGACGACGCGACCGCGATCCATGACCAGGATGCGGTCAGCGCTCTCGATGGTCGAGAGTCGGTGCGCGATCACGAAGGTCGTGCGCCCCTGCATCAGCACCGAGAGCGCAGCCTGGACCAGGCGCTCCGATTCGGTGTCGAGCGCCGAGGTCGCTTCGTCGAGGATCAGGATCGGAGCGTTCTTGAGCAGCGCGCGGGCGATTGCGAGGCGTTGGCGCTGGCCGCCGGAGATTTTGACCCCGTTCGAACCGACCGGGGTTGCAAGGCCTTCGGGCATCGCTTCGATGAAGCCCCACGCATTCGCGGCGCGCGCTGCGGCAATGATGTCCTCCTCGCCGTGGATATCCGCGCTGCCGTAGGCGATGTTCGCGGCGACGCTGTCGTTGAACAGCACGACGTCCTGGCTGACCAGCGAGATGTTCTCGCGCAGGCTGGCGAGGCTCAGTTCGGCGATGTCGACGCCGTCGATCAGGATGCGACCGCTCTGTGGCGAATAAAAGCGCGGCAGCAGCGAGACCAGCGTGCTCTTGCCGCTGCCCGAGGCGCCGACCAGTGCGATCGTCTCGCCGGCCTTCACGTCGATGTCGATGCCGGCGAGCGCGATCCGCTCGCTGTCCGGGTAGCTGAACTGGACGTCCTCGAAGCGGACATCGCCGTGGGCGCGACCCAGCTCCTTCTTGCCTTCGTCGGCTTCGGGGGCGAGGTCGAGCAGTTTGAAGATGCTCTCGGCCGCCGCGACGCCGCGCGTGATCGTATTGTTCACCTCGGTCAGGCGCTTGGCCGGAGCGAGCAGCATGAGCAGGCCGGTGATGAAGCCGACGAAGCTGCCGACGCTGGTCTTGCCGTTGTGGCTGACGTCGTAGAGCGCGATGAAGATGATGATTGCGACCGAGATCGCCGAGGCAAGGTGGGTGATCGGCACCGTGACCGAAGCCGGGATCGCTTCGCGCATCTGGGCGCGGCGGTAGCGCGCAGTCGCTTCCATGAAGCGCTTCTTCTCGTAGCTCTGGCCGCCGAAGATCTTGACGACCTTGTGCGCGCCGGTCGCCTCTTCGAGGATGTGGGTGATCTGGCCCATCGACTCATAACCGCGCTGGCTCGCATCGCGCAGCCGCTTGCCGAAGCGCTGCACGGTCGTGATTACGAGCGGACCGACCGACAACGCGATCAAGGTCAGCTTCCAGTCCAGCCAGAGCAGATAGCCGAGCAGGCCGACCAGGGTCAGCGATTCGCGGATCATCGTGATGATGCCGTTCGACGACGCATCGGAGATGTTGTTCGTGTCGAACACGACTTTCGAGATCAGCGCGCCAGGCGAATTGTCGGCGTAGTAGCGGGTTGGCAGGCGCAGCAGCTTCGCGAACATCTCGCGGCGCAGCGTCATCACGACATTGCTGGTGATCCACGACATCACATAGCCGGAGCAAAATACCGCGATGCCGCGTACGAAGAACAGGCCGACCAAACCCAGCGGGATCATCCAGACCATCTCGGGCGAGGGCGCCTTGAAGCCCTTGTCGAGCAGAAAGTTCATCACGGCGGGGAAGGTCGATTCGGTCGCCGCGGTGAAGACCATGCACAGTGCAGCGACGACGAAAGCCTTCCAGTAGGGGCGGACGTAGCCGAGCAGGCGCGAGTAGATCGCGCGCACGGAAGGGGAAGAAAGATCGGGTCGCGTGCCCGACTCCTGGTTTGTCGTCATCGAATTCCTCGCGCCGGACAGCGGACGGCCGGCTGTTGTGCGCCCCGGGCTGGCCGTGGCGTAGTTTGGGGCGCGAGTTTACTACGGAGGCAGCTCGAGGCTGTTGTGCTTGTCGATACAGAGACGCATCGACAAGCATTTGCTGCCTTTGCCGTGACTAGTCAGACAGGGCAAATCCGGAATCGGGCCTGCCCTTGGCTCCGAGGGCGTTCAGCGTCCGCGCAACTCGCGCAGCACCGCCTTCGCGCCGTAGACCTTGTCCAGACCCTCGGTGATCAGTTTCGGATGGACGGCCAGTGCGCGCTCGGTCCGATCCCCGTAGACGTAGTAGTTCGCAAGCGAACTCGGGTTGCCGTCGAAGATCAGGCCGACCAGCTCGCCCTGGCGGTTGACGACCGGCGAGCCGGAATTGCCGCCAACGATGTCGGCCGTCAGCACATAGTCCATAGGCGTTGCCGGATCGAGCTTCTTCTGCGCGGCTTTCCACTTCGGGGCGAGATCGAAAGGCGTCTTGCCGTCGAAGCTTGAAGAACGGTCGAAGAGCCCCGCCACCGTGGTCTTCCACGGCACCGTGAAGCCATACCAGTCATAGCCCCTGGCCGTACCGTAGGAGAAGCGCAGCGTGCCGGTCGCGTCCGGCGCGACCGAACTGCCGAACGCGGCGTAGCGGGCGGCCTCTATCCGTTCGGCGGCGCGGGCCAGAGGGGCGACCTGTTCGTCCTCTTCGAAGTGCCGGGTTTCGCGGACCAGGGGGTCGAGGGCGCGGGCGAGGACGATCAGCGGATCGGACGAAGCGGCGATCGCGGCCGCTCCGCCATCAAGCAGACGGCGGCGTTCGGCCGGGTCGTCCAGCTTTGTCTGCGCAATCGCCTGGGTGAGGTAGGCCTTGCCGTCGGCACGGTTGCCGGTGAGCGCCTTCGTATAGGGGTGATCGGCGCCCAGTTCGCTCGTCGCCTGATCCAGCCGGTCGAGCAGCAGAACCTGTTCCAGATCCTTGTAGTAGGGCGCGGTCGCAGTCAGCGAACCGGTCAGGCGGGGCAGCAGCGCGTCGCGGTATTCGGGCAGGCGCTCGCCGTTGGGTTTGTTGCGCTCGGCGGCGAGCTGGACCAGGTGGCCGGCGATGCCCAGCAGACCCTGGCGGTCGAAGCTCTGCAGCGCGTCGGCCTTTGCGCGGGGGGCAGCTTTGGCGAGCACCGCATCGACTTCGGCCCAGGGGTCGCCCTCGACCTTGCCGGCGCTCTTGGCGCGCAGCGTCTTTTCGGCCTCCACCTTGCGGGCGAGCAGGTCGGTCGTGACGAGCGAGTCCTGGGCGCCGCGCGTGCTCTTGTAACCGTTCTCCAGCCCGAAGATGCTGTCGGCTGCGCGCCGCGCGGCTTCCGGTGAGCTCGCCGCGAATGCCTTCAGTGCCTTGATGCGTCGCTCATAGGCGGCGAGGCGGAGAGGATTGGTCACGTCGCGCAGGAAGCCGAGCTGGCTCGCGGTCAGCAGGCGCTGGGTGCGGCCGGGATGGCCGGCGACGAAGAGCAGCTCTCCCTCGGTGGGGCCGGCATCGTTCCAGCGCAGCCAGGATTTGGGTTTGACCGGTTTGCCGTCGCGATAGACGCGAACCAGCGACATGTCGTAGGCGTAGCGCGGATAGACGAAGTTGTCGGGGTCGCCGCCGAAGAAGGCGGCCTGGAATTCCGGAGCGAAGACGAGACGCACGTCGTCGTAGCGCTCGCTGCGGTACAGGTGGTAGGCCGCGCCCTGATAAAGCGTGACGACCTTGCAGCTCTGACCGGGGGCCGCCTTGCAGTCTTTCTCGATCGCGGCGATCTCGGCGCGGCGCGCGGCAGCGCGTTCGGTCTCCGAGCCTTGGGCGCTCGCGGCGCGGATCCGCGCGGTCACATCCTCGATGCCGACCAGCACCGTCGCTTCGAGTCCGGGGCAGCGGCGCTCGGCGGACAGCGTTGCGGCACTGAAACCTTTCTTTACAAAATCGTGCGCGGCATCGGACAGATCCTGGACACAGCCCAGCGCGACGTGGTGGTTGGTCAACACGAGGCCGTTCTTCGAGACGAAGGAGGCCGACGCGCCGCCGAGGTTCACCGCGGCGAGGCGAAGGCCTTCGAGCCAGCTTGCGTCGGGCTTGAACTTGTACTGGCTTGCCAGCGCAGTGAGCGGTGGAGTATCGAAGGTCCACATGCCTTCATCGGCATGGGCGGCGAGGGGCAGGGTCAGCGCGAGCAGGCTCGCGATCCGGGTCGGTTTCATCTTGTTCTCGGGCGGTGGGTGGGGGGCTTTATGCTGGCAGCGCGGGCTGGCCGCGATGTGTCGGAATGTAGCCTTACAGGTTGAAGCCGAGCAGGCGGGCGCCGCGACCGTCGAGCGCGAAGCGGGCGAGGCGGGCTGGCGCGAAGTCGAGCGCGAGCCAGCGCTCGGGGGCGAGGCCGAGCAGCTGGCCGGCGATCGCGCGCAGAGGCCCGCCGTGCGCGACGAAGACCTGCGATCCGCCTTCCACCTGTCGCTCGGCGAGGAAGGCAAGCGCCCGTTCGGCCATCTGGAGGGCCGACTCGCCGCCTGGCGGGACGTGGCCGACAGGGTCCAGCGCCCAGCGGTTCAGCGCCGCGCGCCCGATCGTGTCGAAGCTCTTCATCTCCCATTCGCCGAAGTCGATCTCGGCGAGGCGCTGATCGAGCCTCGCCTCGCCCAGGCCTTCGGCGAGCTGCCGGCAGCGCGTGAGCGGGCTGGACCACAGCGCGAAGCTTTCGGGCAGCAGGGCTTTGAGTCGGGCGATGTCCTGGTCGGGAGAGGCAGCCAACGCGACATCGCTGGCGCCGTAGCAGAGGCCGGCCGCGACAGCGACCGGCGGATGGCGGATCAGAGCGAGTTCCATTGTGCGCAGCAGACGAGGTAGCCGGCGAGTTCGGCGAGCTGCTGGGTCGCACCGAGGCAGTCGCCGGTGAAGCCGCCGAGGCGGCGCTTCAGATAAAGCCCCCACCACAGCGTGACCGCGAGTCCGAGGGCGAGCACCGCGAGCGCGCGCAGCGGGGGCAGCAGGGCCAGCGGGGCGAGGCCGATCAGCGCGGCGATCGTGAGTTCATGGGCGCCGATCCGCTCTCCGACCGGCTTGGATTTCGCGCTCGCGTCTTCGCGGACATAGGGCAGAGCGCGGATGATCAGCGTTGCGCAGAAGCGCGAGAAGGGGTGGATCGCGACGAGCGCGAGCACCGCCCCTTGCAGGCCGAGCGCCTGCAGCGTCGCAAATTTCAGCGCCAGAGCGCCGATCAGGGTCACGGTTCCGTAAGTGCCGAGGCGCGAATCCTTCATGATCGCGAGCACCTGGGTCTTGTCCCAGCCTCCGCCCAGGCCGTCGGCGCTGTCGGCGAGGCCGTCCTCGTGGAAGACGCCGCTGGCGCGCAGGCTCGCGATCATGGCCAGCAGCACCGCGACGGGCCAGGGAAGGATATGGGCGGCGAGCCACAGCGTCGCGGCGGCGATTGCGGCGATCGCGAGGCCGGCGAGCGGAAAGTAGCGGGTCGAGGCGTTGAGGCGCTCGGGCGAGTAGGGCACCCAGCCAGGAACGGGTAGGCGGGTGAAGAAGCCCAGGGCGGTGAAGAAGAGTTCGAGCTGGTAGCGCATCCGGCAAACCGACTTGAAGGGGATTCGATTGTAGCGGCGCTTCAGCTCTGCTGAGCCTTGTCGGTCCGGCGGACCGGACTCTCCAGCGGGAAACTGAGCCGGAAACGGGCTCCTCCGCCCTCGGCGTTGCTCGCCGAGATATCCCCGCCGAGCACGCCACAGGCGAGGGTGTGGACGATGTAGAGGCCCAGCCCGCTGCCGCCGACGCCCAGCCGGGTCGTGAAGAAAGGCTCGAACAGGTGGCGCAGCGCCTGCTCTTCGATTCCCTTGCCGTCGTCCTGAATCTGCAGCACCGCGTTGTCACCTTCGCGGTGAGCGCTGATCTCTATCCGCCCTTCGGGTTTTTCGGAGAGACCATGGACCAGTGCGTTCTGGATCAGGTTGGTCATGATCTGCTCGATCGCGCCGGGATAGCTGTCGCACTCAAGCCCTTCGGGTATCCGGCTCTCGACGCGGTGCCTGCGGTGTTTGAAAAGCGGCGCGAGCGAATGCAGCGTGTTGGCGACGAGCTCGGCGAGCGCGAAATGCCGTCGCCTCATGCTGGTCTGGTCGATCGCGACCTGCTTGAAGTCGCTGATCAGGCGGCCGGCGCGCAGGCTGTTCTTTTCGATCAACTCCATGCCTTCACTGAGGCTCGCGACGAACTCCTCGAAGGCGTGCCGGGAGAGCCGGTTCTGCTGCAACTGCGGCAGGAATTCACGCGCTTTCTCGATCAGGCTGGAGGACAGGGTTACGACCATTCCGATAGGTGTGTTCAGCTCGTGGGCGACTCCGGCAACCAGACTACCCAGGGCCGCGAGTTTTTCGCTTTGCACGAGCTGCTGCATCGCTCTTTCGAGCTCCGCGCTGCGCTCGGCGACGCGTGCCTCGAGCGATTCGTTCAGCTCAGTCAGCTCAGCCAGGGCTTTGGCGAGCGATGCCCGGGTTGCGCGCTGCTCGGTGATATCGGTCGCGATCGAGCAGAGCGCATAGGTGACTCCCTGCGAATTCAGCAGCGGGAACTGCTCACAGAGCCAGGCGCGCCCGCCCAGGGTTTCCTCGTGGCGCAGGACTCCCCCGGTCTCGGCGACCTCCCGGGCGCGTGCGCCCTGGGCTGCGACCAGCTCGGTGCCGAACAGGGCTGTGTCAGCCTGTCCGATCAGCGTCGAGGCGTCGCGGCCGGTCAGCGACGCGAACTGCTTGTTGACGAGCAGGTAGTGGCCGTCGCGGGACTTGACCGTGATCGTTGCCGGAGCGTGATCGATCAGGTTCTGCAGCAGACGACTGCCATCCCTGACTGCGGCATCGCGCTCCTCGACCGCTTCGAGCATCCGGTTGACGGCATCGCCCAGCGCACTGATCTCATCGTCGCCGCGCACCGCGACTCTGAGCCGGTAGTCGCGCTCGTCCGTGACGCGCTTGGCTAGCCGGGCCAGATCGTCGACCGGGCGCAATACCCTGGCCCGCAGGGCCAGAACGAGAACCAGGATCAGCAGGGCTTCGACACCAATGCTGCCAAGCAGGCTGAGGCTGTAGCGGGGCAGACGCTGCGCCAGACTGGGCAGATTTTCCTGGAGCAGAATCGTCCCTCTTCGTTCCCCTTTGTCCCGGATCGCTTCGACGTGCTGGATTTTCCCCGAGGGCGCACCCTCGTTCGGGGCGGGGCAGGCTTGTTCGGTGGGGCTGTAGTGGGCGAAAGCCCGCTGATTCAGGTCGTAGAGGCAGGCCAGAGAGATCGATGGGCTGGAGCTCAGTGTGCCCAGGTTTTCCCGTGCCGCGCCCGGATCATTGAAGGTGAGCGCCGCGGCGCTGTTCAGGCCCAGGATCCGCGCCTGGCTGCGCAGATCCTGTTCCAGGCGATCGCGGTAGGTGGCCTGTTCGTAGATCAGCAGCAGCGAGGAGTTCAGCACGACTCCGAGCAGCAGGACTCCAAGGCTGAGCCAGAGCAGTCGGCGTTCGAGCTTCATGGGGCGACAGCCTCGACGCGTTCAGCCAGGGCTAGCAGACGGGAGCTGAACACCAGTCGAGCGCGCTGGGCGTTTTCAAGGCTCACTTCGAAGCGCAGCGTGTTGTTGCGCAGGACAAGATTGATGATCCCGCCTTTTTGCAAGAAACCTTCCTGTTCGCCGACCGTCAGGATCGTCTTGTTGCGTGCGGCGGCAAGCCACTGTCGGGTCTGGGTGCTGTCGCGGCCGAGGAAGAGCAGGCTGCAGCTGTCGACTTCGGCGGGGTCGGCAATGCGTTTGACCGCAAGAGGACTCTTGCCGTGTTCCAGCCAGGAGGCGATTTCATCGGCGCCAACCAGACAGATCTGATGCCGGACTTCATGAGGCCAGGCGATGTAGCGGGTGAAGTTGGCGAGATAGGCGGCCTTGACCTGCGAGTCCCGCGCGGCGGCGCTCGCGATTAGCGGATCCAGCGTGGCGAGCGTTGCGGCGATCAGGATCAGCAGGGCGCGCATCGGGGGCTCAGAATGCGTGACGGTAGCTCAGCGCGAGCGCCGCGGCTTCTGAGCGGTAATTGCTGACGTTGATCAGATACATCCGCTTGTTGTTCTTCTGATCCAGCCAGCCGAGCAAATTGTAGCCGTTCAGGCTGACATGGTCATTGCGGCCTATCCGGTATTCGGCGCCCAGATCGAGGAAGGTCGCCGGGCCCGTGCTGTCCTCGTAGCCCGGGTCGGACGAGGCGGTGGCCGAATAAGCGCCGGAGACGAGTCCGCTGTTGGCCGCGTTGGTGTAGTCGATCATGTCCTGGGCGCCGGGGTAGCCCCAGAACACGCGCACGCTGCCAGACAGGCGCCAGTCGGCACAGGCCTGCCAGGAGGCGGCCAGCTTGGTCATCTGACTGCTCCAGTTGCTCAGGTCATTGCCGAAGCCCTGGGCCGCGGCCGAGACTTTCTGGCGGGCGCCGGGGGCGATGTTGAAGTCGCGCAGCTTGGTCCAGGAGTGGGAAAAGTCTACCCGCACGGAGTCGGTCTTGTAGCCCAGTTCCAGTTCGGCTCCGCCATAGGTGAAGTCGGCGACCCGGGTTGAACTGAGCGTGGTCGATTCGAAGCCGAAGATCTCGGCCTTGTTGTAATACATCGACAGGTTCAGCTTCAGCGCTGGCGAGAAGGCGCGCTGATAGATCAGCTCCAGGCCGCTGAGCTCTTCGGGCGCCGAGGTCTGGCCGGCGAGGTGCTGCTTGCGCAGCTCTTCGGCATTGTTCTTGCGCACCGAACGGCTCAGCACCGATTTGAAGGTGTCCTGTTCATTCGGCGCGTAGACCAGCGACCATCGCGGCGACCACATCCACTCCGAATAGTCGTCCTTGTCGGCCCGGAGGCCGAAGAACTGGGTCAGCGTGTCGGACCACTGCCACTGATGCTCGCCGAAGAGGCCGATCGCCGAGCTGCCCCAGGGCTCGATCGCGCCCAGAGTCGAAGACCAGGCTTCGAGGTCCGGGTAGCCGGGGCTCTTCAGGCCGAAGCGCGAATAGACATATTCGGCGCCCAGGGCGAGTGACTGGGTTTCGCTCGGGTGACCGGAGTAGGTCGCGCGCAACAGGTACTCCTCTTCGCGATGGCTCTCGAACCGGGCGTTCAGCACGTCGAGCGGAGTCGTGAAGCGGCGCTCGTAGTCGAAGCTCTCATAGCCACCCTTGAGTTCCAGCGAGCTCGTCGGAGTCAGGCTCCAGCGCTGCGCGAGATCCAGCGTCAGCTGCTGGTAACCGACCCCTTGCACAGGGAAGGCCGACTCGGCCGTGCCTTCGGTTGCCGAGCCCATCGGCGGCGTAGTGAAAACCTTGTGCTCGGAGGCGAGCTGCTCGCCGCCGCGGCTATAGCGCAGCCAGGCACGGAAATCGCGGTACTGATAGTCCGCGTGCAATTTGAGCTTGGCCAGATCGCGCCAGGCTTCGTGGTTATTCGGGACCGCGAAGCTGGCGGCCTCTCCCGCCCTGGCCTGGTCGCCCCAGGCCGTCGTCAAGGTATTCCCATAGACCATCGCCGAGTTGCTCTGGTCCGCGCCGTCGTAATTGCTGATTCCGGCATAGAGCAGCAGGCCGTGGCGATCCTCGCCAAAGGTCAGCACCTTTTTCAGCTCCAGACTCTGAAATTGCTCGAAAGCGCCGAGCTTGACCGTGCTGGCATCCCCGCTGTTGTCGGCGAAGCTCTCAGTCTGGATGCTGATGACCATCGACACCGCGCCCGGCCCGTAGATGACCGAGCCCGGACCGCGGACGACGTCGATCCGGCTGATGTCGTCGAGCATGGGCAGATCGCGCTCGCTGAGCGCGCCGAAGTGGGTCTTCTCGTTGAGCACCCTGCCGTTGAGCACGATCAGGTATTTGTCTTCGCGATCTCCGATGAGCCCGCGCATGCCCATGTGCGGCGCTTCCCAATGGTGGGGAAGGTAATGGAAGCCGGGTGCGAAAGTCTCGAGCAGATCGAAGAGGTTGCGGGCGCCGGTATCCCGGATCATCTGGCGGTCGACCACGGTCACCGAAGCCGGTACGCGGCGCGCGCTGGTCGGCGTGATCGTCGCGCTCTGCGGCACTTCGATCTTGCCGAGCTGATCGAGATCGAGGCCCAGAACGGTATCGTCGGCAGGCTGTTGGGCCGCCGCCACTGATGTCCAGATAACGGCGCAGAACAGGTATTTCCTTCCCCCGCGGAGCTGCATTTGTCCCCCGACAAATCCGACCGGGATGATCTCCCCGACGGCAAGAGCCGTCTTCCCTTGGTGCGAGTGTAACAGTTTGTAGAGAGGAGCTAAGCCGAGGGCTCAGCCTTCCTTGCCGCTGACGCCGGCGGACTCGAAACTGGCCATCTCGCCGAGCATCGCGCAGGCCGTCGCGAGCAGCGGGAAGGCGAGGGCCGCTCCCGTGCCTTCGCCCAGGCGCAGTCCGAATTCGAGCAGCGGGGCCGCGCCCAGGTGTTCGAGCTGGATGCGGTGGCCGGGTTCGGCCGAGCTGTGCGCGAAGACGCAGTAGCTGAGCACGGCGGGGTGCAGCGCCGCGGCGACGAGCAGCGCGCTGGTGACGATGAAGCCATCGACGACGATAACGATTTTCGCTTCGGCCGCGGCGAGAAAGGCGCCAACCATCATCGCAATCTCGGGGCCGCCGAACTCGGACAGTGCCGTCAGCGGTTCGCGCGGTGCGCCGGCGCGCAGCCAGGCTTTTTCGAGCAGCGCGTGCTTGCGGGCTAGGCCCGCGTCATCGAGTCCGGTGCCGCGGCCGATCACGTCGTGCAGCGAGGCTTGAGTCAGCGCCGCGGTCAGCAGCGAAGCGCTGGCCGTGTTGCCGATTCCCATCTCGCCGAAGCCGATCGCGGTGCATCCTGCGGCGGCCCGTTCGCGGACCAGGGCTGCGCCGGCCGCGATCGCCGCCTCGACCTGGGGCGCGGTGAGCGCGGGCTCGCTGAGGTAGTTTGCGCTACCTAGGGCGATCTTTGCGCGGATCAGGCGGGTGTCATCAATCCCTTGTTCGGGCAGGTCGGAGAGATCCCGCGCCACTCCGGCATCGACGACCGAGAGCGCGAGGCCTGCCTGGCGGGCAAACACGTTGATCGCCGCACCTCCGCCGAGCATGTTGGCGACCATCTGCCAGGTCACGTCCTGGGGGTAGGCCGAAACGCCGGCTTTCGCCGCGCCGTGGTCGCCAGCGAAGACGATGATCTCCGGATGGGCGATGCACGGCGTCACGCTCTGCTGGATCAGACCCAGAGTCCGTGCGATTTCCTCGATCCGTCCCAGGCTGCCCAGAGGTTTGGTTTTGCCGTCGAGCCGGGCCTGCAGGCTGCTGAGGATCCCGGTTTCGGGGGGCTGGATCGCGAAGTTCATGGCCGGACCTGTTCGGATGGTGTGCGCCGATGCTAGCACAAGGCGAATCTCAGCCTTTCAGGCAGAGCGGCAGCCCGGCGGCGATGAAAACGACGCGCTGCGCGACCGCGGCGACGGCCTGGTTGAGCCGTCCCTGCGCATCGCGGAAAGCGCGGCCCAGCGGAGTTTCGGGGACCAGACCCAGACCGACTTCATTGGAGACGATGAGCAGTTCGCCGGGGGCTTGGGCGAGCGCGGCGCACAGTGCTTCGCGCTGGGATGCCAGTGCGTCTTCATCGGCGCCGCCGAGGATCTGGTTGGACAGCCACAGGGTCAGGCAGTCGACGATCAGGCAGCTCTGCGCCGTGGCGTGCGCGGTGATCGCCTCGGCGAGGGCGAGCGGGGCTTCGACGGTCAGCCAATGGGCGGGGCGCTCACCGCGGTGGCGCGAAATCCGCTGCGCCATCTCGTCGTCCAGCGCCTCGGCGGTGACGAGGTAATGGACGGGCAGCCCGCCTTGCTGTGCCTGCTCGCATGCGTAGCGGCTCTTGCCGGAGCGGGCGCCGCCCAGAATCAGTTCAATCATGGTCTTGTTGGGTTGCCTGGAAGCACGATGATAGACTCCCGGCCAGCCCCGGTTCATCCGGGGTGTTTGCCGAAAGGTGCTTTTGCCGACATCACGGCGAGAGTCAAACGGGAAACAGGTGAGTCCGCCGACCGGCGGGCAAGGCCTGTGCTGCCCCCGCAACGGTAAGCGAGAGCGGTGCATCACGATGCCACTGGGTTCTGCCCGGGAAGGCGATGCGCTGCGGACGCCAGACGCCCACTCGCGAGCCCGGATACCGGCCTTTCGGTTGCGTTGCGCTTTGGCGCGCGCATGGATGGACGAACCGCGGGGCGACGGTCGGACGCATCGCGCGTTCATGACGCTTCCCTGTGCTTCTTCTCTTTATCGTTTCTGGCGTGCGGGGTCGCACGCCGGCCATCAGGGAGCTCAAACTTGAAACCGCTCTGCGCTGCGTTGATCGCAGCTTTCCCCCTCATTTCCTCGGCGGCCGACAGCGTCGCCGAAGCCGTCGTCGTGACCGCCAGCCGTCAGCCGGTGCGTGTCGCCGAGTCTCTGGCCGACGTCACAGTCATCGACCGCGACGAGATCGCCCAGGCGGGAAGCAGCGGCCTGGCCGAGCTGCTCGGCCGCCAGGCCGGCATCAGCTTCTCGTCCAACGGCGGGCCGGGCACGGCTTCGTCGGTCTTCGTCCGCGGTGCGAGTGCCGCGCAGACCCTGATTCTCGTCGACGGCCTGCGTTTCGGGTCGGAAACGACCGGAGGTGCGGCGCTCGAACACCTGTCGCTCGAGCAGATCGAGCGCATCGAGATCGTCCGCGGCCCGGCCTCGGCGCTCTACGGCGCCGATGCGGTCGGTGGGGTGATCCAGATCTTCACGCGTCAGGGCCAAGGCAAGCCGGCCCTGGATGCGTTCGCCGGAGCCGGGCGCTACGGCGCCGAGTCCTACGCTCTGGGCGGCTCGGGCGAGGCGGGAGCCTTGCGCTTCTCGCTGCGCGGGAGCTACGACAAGACCGACGGCTTTTCGGCGATCGCCGACAAGAGCAAGCAGGCTTATAGCTATGATCCGGATCGCGATGGCTATCGCCGCTCCGCGCTGGGGGGAAGCCTGGGGTGGAAGATCGCCGACGGCCACCAGCTCGACCTGAGCGCCCAGTACAACAAGGGGCGCACTCATTACGACGCGCAGGACGGCGCCGGCCTGCCTTTCGATGCCTATGCCGATGTCGAAGTCTCGGCTTTCGGTGCGAGCCTGAAGGATCGCCTGCTGGATGGCTGGGACAGCACGCTGCGCCTGGGCAGCACGCTCGACGACAGCCGCGACTTCGCGCCCTGGACGCCGCTCGGCGCGAGCTTCCGGACCCGTCAGAACCAGATCGACTGGCAGAACGACATCCGCAGCGCTGTCGGTTCCTGGGTGCTGGGGGCGAGCAGCGTGCGCCAGTCGGCCTTGTCTGAAGGCAGTTTCGACCGGGCGCGGACGATCACCGGAATCTACGGCGGCTGGACTCTGGATGTTGGTAGCCAACACTTGCAGGCCGATCTGCGCCGCGACGACAACTCGCAGTTCGGCGCTCATACGACCGGAACGCTGGCCTGGGGCTGGCAGTTCGTGCCCGACTGGCGCTTGCGTGCGAGCTGGGGCACTTCCTTCCGGGCGCCCAGCTTCAACGAGCTCTACTATCCTGGCTACGGCAACGAAGCGCTGAATCCCGAGAAGGGGCGCAGTGGCGAAGTCGCGCTCGCGTGGTCCGCCGACGGCAGTCGCGCGTCACTGACCGGCTATCGCAACCGGGTCAGCAACCTGATCAACTCGGTCTGCGATGCGAACTGGGTCTGCGTTGCGCAGAACGTCGCGCGCGCCGAACTCGAAGGCCTGACCCTGGCCGGCGCGACCGGATGGGGGGGCTTCGCGCTGGAAGGCAGCGCCGACTGGCTGCGCGCGCGCGATCCCGACACGGGGCTGCAGCTGGCGCGGCGCGCCCAGCGCCAGGCCAAGCTCGCCGCGAGTTATGGCAACGAGCGCTGGAAGCTGGGCAGCGAGTTCTCCGCTGTCAGCGGTCGTTTCGAAGATGCGGCGAACACGAAGCGGATGGGCGGTTATGGCCTCGTGAACCTGTTCGGTCAGTATGCGCTGAGCCCGACCGTCCGCTTCGAAGCGCGTCTCGACAACGTCTTCGACCATCGCTACGAGACGGCCTGGGGCTATGGCACGGCAGGCGCCACCCTCTTTGCCGGCGTGCGCATCAGCACCCGTTAAGGGGCGCGCAGCGCGACAATGTCGGCTTCCTCCTCTTCCCTGGTTTTGACGATGCCGCGCCGCCACGCTCTGTCCGCCTTCGTGCTGCTCGCGCTGACCGCGCTCGCAGCGATGCTGTGGGCGCTGGCGGCGGGAGAGGTCGGCGTTGGTCCGGGCGCGATTCTCAGCGCGCTGAGCGGCTCGACCGAGTCGCTGGGCGCGAACGTCGTGCGCGAGCTGCGCCTGCCGCGCGCGCTGGCCGCTTTCGGCTGCGGTGGGCTGCTCGCGCTCTCCGGTGCTCTGATGCAGGTGCTGTTGCGCAACCCTCTGGCCGATCCGTATGTGCTCGGCGTCTCCGGCGGCGCTGCAGTTGGCGCTCTGGGGGCGATGATGCTGGGTCTGGCCAGTCCGTGGTGTGATCTGGCGAGTTTCGGCGGAGCGCTGGCCGCGATGTTCGTGGTCTTTGGTCTGGCCCGCGGCGAGGGGAGCTGGACGCCGACCCGGCTGCTGCTGACCGGAGTCGTGGTCGCGGCCGGCTGCGGGGCCCTGGTTTCGCTGATGCTCAGCATCGCGCCGGAGCGCTCGCTGCGCGGCATGCTGTTCTGGATGATGGGCGATGCGGGGGCGGCGCAGAATCCGTTGTGGATCCTCGCGGTGCTCGCGCTGGGCGTTGCGCTGAGCCTGCCGGTCGCGCGCGAACTGAACCTGCTCGCGCGGGGTGAGCGCTGTGCGCAGGCGCTGGGCGTCGCGACCCGGCGTTTGCGTCTCGCGGTTTTTTTTGTGGCGAGCCTGATGACCGCCGTCGCGGTTTCGGCGGTCGGCAGCGTCGGTTTCGTCGGGCTGATCGTTCCCCATTTGCTGCGTCTCGTGCTCGGCAACGACCAGAGGTTGCTGCTGCCGGCTTCGGCTTTGGGCGGGGGTATCCTGCTGCTGCTGGCCGACACCGCGGCGCGCACGATCGCCGCGCCTCAGCAGCTCCCGGTCGGAGTCCTGACCGCGCTGATCGGAGTCCCGGTCTTCCTGTGGCTGCTGGCGAGGCATCCGCGATGAAGGCTAGTCCGCTGCTGGCCGCCGGGAATATTTCCGTCGGCATCGGTTCGATCTGCGCGGTGCGCGATGCGTCGTTCTCACTTGCGCCTGGAGACCGGCTCGCCGTGCTGGGCCGCAATGGCGTCGGCAAGAGCACGCTGTTGGCGGCCTTGGCCGGCCTGCACCCGCTGATGGCGGGGGCAGTTCGGTGCGCGGAGCGCGAACTGTCGGCCTGGAAGCCCGAGGCTCTGGCCAGGCTGCGCGCCTGGCTCCCCCAGCATCCCGAGGATGCTTTCGCGAGCAGCGTGCTCGAAGCCGTTCTGGTCGGCCGCCATCCGTGGATGGGGCGTTTCGCCTGGGAAGGGGACGAAGAGCTGAAGATTGCGCGCGAAGCGTTGCGGGCGATGGATCTGTCCGGCTTTGAGGGGCGCAACGTGCTGACCCTGTCCGGCGGCGAGCGTCAGAGAGTCGCGCTGGCAACTGTGCTGACCCAAACCCCCTCCCTCTATCTGCTCGACGAACCGCTCACTCATCTGGATTTGTCCAGTCAAGTCGCGGTGCTCGAGCATTTTGCCGGACTCGCGGCGCGGGGCGCCGCGGTCGTCATTGTCGAGCACGACCTGAATCTGGCTCTGAGTTGGGCCAACCGGGTTCTGCTGCTGCTCGGGAACGGCGAATGGGAAGAGGGATCCTGTGCCGAGATCGCGACCACCGGGAAGCTCTCGCGCGCTCTGGGCCATCCGCTGCGCTGCCTGGATGATCGCGGACGCAGTGTTTTTCTGCCGCGCTGAGGTGCCGTTCGTCTGCTGAGCTTGCGCTTGCCGCCAGCCCGGACGACACTTTCCTCATGCTGAAGGCCGACTTTGAAGCTCTCTTCGAGAACTACCGCCTCTGTGCGCTGCGCCATCCACGGCTGATTCATCTGAAGATCACCGCGCGGGCGGTCATAGGCTTAGGGGTGGTTCTGCTTAGCGGCGCTCTGGCCCTGCTCGGCTTGCTTTGGTCGCTGAGTCCGGTTTTCTCGGGAGACTATTCCGGGCCTCCTTTGCTTTGGCTGCTGCGCATCCCGTTGCTGATCCTGGCCCTGGCCTGGATCGTTTCAGTCGGAAGGGTTCTGCGCGCGCGCTTTGCGCCGATGGCGGGAATGCTTCTGGCGCGCGAAGAGGCTCCGGAGATGTTCGCGCTGCTCGAACGGCTGCAGCGCCGCTTCCGCTCTCCTCCAATCCACGAGGTCAGGATCACCGGCGATCTGAACGCGGCGATCACCCAACGTCCCTGTCTGCATCTCGGCGGCACTCAGCGCAACACCCTGATTCTGGGTTTGCCGCTGGCCCTGGCCCTGGCGCCCAGGCAGTTCGTCGCGGTTCTGGCGCATGAATTCGGTCATCTGCGCAGCCAGCGCATCGCGCTGGGGGGCTGGGGGTGTCATCTGCGCAGCTTCTGGCACCAGGTTCTCGACAACATGGAGAACGACCGCTCCCCCTTCCGTTTCCTGCTGTCCGCGATCGCCCGCTACGAGTCGCCCGTCTACTGTGCGGGTTCTCTGGTGCTCTCCCATCTGGACGAGATGGAAGCCGATGAATCGGCGGCCAGAGTCGTCGGAGCGAAGTTGTTGGGTCAGGCTCTGGCCGAACTCGCGCTCAAGCACCGCTTTCTGGTCCAGGACTACTGGCACAAAGTCTATGCCCAGGCCGATCGCTCCGAGCGGCCGGCCATCCTGCCCTACCGGAACATGAGGGCCGCGCTGAGGGCGGGGTTTGACCGCCGGGCCGCGGCGAGCTGGTTCGACGAGATCGCGCAGAGCGATGATTCCCTGCTGGGGACTCACCCCAGCCTGGGCGTCCGGGTCAAGGCGCTGGGCGTCGATTCGCTGCGCGAAAAGCGGGGCGGAGAGCGCGCCGGGGATCGCTATCTGGGGCCGGCACTCGATCGCCTGGCCGGGCTGCTCGATCGTGACTGGTGGGATGCCGAGCGCAGCAGCTGGCGGCGCCGGCACTGGGAGGTGAGCCGGGCGCTGGATCGCATCGCCCGACTCGAAGCCGAAGGGCTGGCGCTCGGTGTATCGGACCGTCTTGAACTAGCGATGCTGGTCGAGCGCTATGCGGGCGACCGCGACCCGCTCAAGGTCTACCGCGAGATGATGCCCGAGGCGCCGGGACGGCCCGACGCTTTGCTCGCGATGGGGCGTCTGCTGGTGAGCCGGAACGATCCGAGTGGCGTCGCCTATCTGCGTCAGTCGCTCGGCGAGGATGATGCGGTGGGCTTGCAGGCCACCGCGCTGCTAATCGAACACTACGAGTCCTGCGGCATGAGCCAGGTCGCCGAGCCTTACCGTAAACGTCTGGCCGAGCTGCTGCAGCAGGCGGTCAAGGTTCAGCGTGAGCTTGACGCGCCGGTCGCTGCCGTGCGCAACGAGCCTTCCGGTCTGGAGATCCATGAGATGCGCGCGCTGGTGCGCGAACTGCGTCCGCACAGCTTCGTCCGCTCGGGGTTTGTCGTGCGCCGGATCTGCCCGGAAGCCCCGAGCTGGCGCGCCTGCCTGGTTCTAGTCTGCGTTGCGCCAGGAGATCTCGCCGCCGCCGAGGAACTCGCCCGGAGTTTGGGCGAGTCGATCTCGCTGTGCGGAGTCTGGCGTTTTCTCGCCTGTGTCGAAGGAGGGGAGGAAGAAGTTGCCGTGCGCGGAGTCGAGGGCGCCAAGTTCTTCTCGCGCCGTCGCTCGCGCCCCGAGGCCGGGCGCTTGAGTGCCTAGCTAGGGGAGGCGTTGGCGCGCGGCCTCCAGCGCGACGCAGAGCTGCTCGGCACCGTCCGCGAAACGAGGACCGGAGCGGTTGAGCAGATTGCCGTCCACGCTGGCGAGGTTGCGATAGCGGACGGCGGGGAGCTGGGGCCAGCGCTTCCACTCGGCGAGCGCCTGGGCGCTCGCCTGACCGGCTTCCGACGGGGTCAGGATCAGCTCGGGTCTGGCCTTCAGGACGGCCTCCTGGCTGATCGTCGGCGCGAGCGGCCCCAGGCTTGCGAACACGTTCTCGCCTCCACACAGAGTGATCGCCGCGCTGACCATGTGTTGGCCGTTCAAGGTCATCAGCGGCTGTGGCCAGATTTCGTAGAAAACCTTGACGGTCCTGCGCCCTGAATAGCGGCTTTGCAGCGCGGTGATCTGCGCTTCGAAGCGCTTCGCGGCGGCCTCACCCGCCACGGCGCTGCCAGTCAGACGCGAGAGCGTGCGCAGGTTGGCTGCGATCTGCCCGATCTGCCTGGGTTCGCTGAGGAAAACCGGAATGCCCAGCGCGCGCAGCCGGGCGATCTGGGGCTGGGGATTGCCCGAAGCCCAGCCGACGACGAGGTCGGGATGCAGGCTGGCGATGCGTTCGAGATCGAGTGCCTGATAGCTGCCGACGGAAGGGAGCTTTCTCGCCGCCGCCGGCCAGTCGCTGTAGGCGGAGACCGCGATCAGCCGCTCCCCGGCCCCGGCGGCATAGAGCAGCTCCGTCGCATGGGGCGAGAGGCTGATGATCCGGCGTGCGGCGGAGGCGAGGTGGACGGTCTGCCCGCTGTCGTCGCGGACCGTGATCGGAGCGGCAAGTGCCGGGCCCGACGAGATCAGGCTCAGACTCGTGGCGAGCCAGATGGCGATAGAGCGGAGGGAGGACTGGGGCATCGCGAGGGCGGTGAGTAGCCGGGACTGGGATTGTAAGCTGCGCTTGCGCGAGCGGCTTGACCCCTGCTCACCTCGCCCCCTAACATCCTGTCCATGGAACAAGAACTTGCCGCTCTGGAACAGAAGCTCGATTTGCTGCTTGCGCAGGGCACAAAGCTGCGCGCGGAGAATTCTGACTTGCGGGCCCGTGTCGGGGAACTCGAATCGGAGAATCTGCGCTTGAACAACAAGGTTGGTGCCGCGACGGCCAGGATAGAGGCTGCATTGGCCATGCTTCCCGAGAAAATGGGGGCCGAATCGTGACGGATCACGTCGATTTTTCGATTTACGGTCGCGAATACAGCGTCAGCATCGATCCGGCCCAGCGCGATACGCTTCTCGCCGCGGTGGCACTCGTCGATGGGCGGATGTATGAGCTCGAATCGCGCACCCATGCGGGGTGCGAGACTCTGGCGGTCATGACTGCGCTGAACATCGCCCACGATCTTTTGCAGTTGCAGCGAGGAAGCGGCTTGGATCTGCCGGGCTTCGTGCGTAGAATTGAAGCGATGGGGGACAAGATCGATCAGGCCATGACCCCCCAGGAAAAGCTGTTCTGAGCGTGGCTTGATGACAGGATTCGGGGAAAGCGGTATTGCGCCTCCCCAGCAGTTTTCCCCTGCCGTGTTCGTAATAGGTCGTAGATTCCTTGGACCAATGTCTTCTACGACTAGGTTGCCGACCCTTGTAACCGCTGTTGTGCGCACCCTCGGGTGTACCTGAAGCGGGAGGAAGGCAGCCTCCCTGAACCCTAGGTTCGGGATGCCGGCCTCTACGGCACAGGCGGGGGATCCATCTTGAAGGGCGCGGAGCATCGCTTCGCGCCCTTTTCCTTTTCAGGATCGGGGTTCCATGCGCTACTGGTTGATGAAGTCCGAGCCGTCCGACTGCTCGATCGATGATCTGGCGGCGATGCCCGATCAAACTGTCGCCTGGTATGGCGTGCGCAACTATCAGGCGCGCAATTTCATGCGCGACCAGATGACGCCCGGCGATCAGGCTTTCTTCTATCACTCGAACTGCGCTCAGCCGGGCATCGTCGGGATCGTCAGCATCAGCAGCCTGGCCTATCCGGATGCGACCCAGTTCGATCCGGACAGCCGCTATTTCGACCCGAAGGCGACCCGGCAGACTCCGCGTTGGCTCAACGTCGATGTGACTCTGGTGCGCAAGACGCCGCTGGTGAGCCTCGCCGCACTGCGCGCCGAACCCGAGCTGGAGACGCTCAGGATGCTGCAGAAGGGCAACCGGTTGTCGATCACTCCGGTCGATCCCGCGCACTGGAAGTTCATCACTTCGACGCTGATGGCGGCTGCCGACGCCCCCTGATCCTGGCGGCTGACCGGCCTGGCTGTTCCGGCGGAGAGCGTGGGTCAGGCTCGCTTCGCACATCAGAAGCGTACTTTTTCCTTGGGATTGCTGCGCCTGGCAGCAAAAATGCTCAGCGATGCCCACAGACGCCGGGGTGCGCAGGAATAAAAGCACAATAAAATAAATTTATTCTTGTATTCAGTTTGGTGATTCGGGTATTATCTGCCTTGTGGGCTGTCAAGCCGCGATCGAGAGCCGGAACTTCCGGCGAAGCGCGCCAGCGCGGGATCCGGCAGGCATCGTGATACGTCTGGGGGGAGGTGTCACGATTGCTCCGATAGCTCCGGCCCGCGCGGATTCGCGCGGGCCCTTTTATTTTTGCCCGACGGCTGCAGTTCCGGGGGCTTGCCGGGCGTCTGGGGGATGGGATGTCCGAGATCAAAACTTCGGTTGATCTGTCTGCCTGGCTGGCGGCCGCAGCCAAGTCCGCACCCGGGGGAGACCCCGCCGCGATGAACTGGACGACGCCCGAGGGGCTCACCGTCAAGGCGCTCTATACCGCCGCCGATCTGGCCGGTCTTCCCTATACCGATACGTTGCCTGGCTTTGCGCCTTTCGTGCGCGGGCCTCAACCGACGATGTATGCGACGAGGCCGTGGACGATCCGGCAGTACGCCGGCTTCTCGACCGCCGAGGAATCCAACGCTTTCTATCGCAAATCGCTCGCGGCGGGGGGGCAGGGGATTTCGGTCGCATTCGATCTGGCGACGCACCGCGGCTACGATTCCGATCACCCGCGCGTGGTTGGCGACGTCGGCAAGGCCGGAGTCGCGATCGACTCGGTCGAGGACATGAAGATCCTGTTCGATGGGATTCCGCTCGACAAGATCAGCGTTTCGATGACGATGAATGGCGCGGTGCTGCCGGTTCTGGCGGGCTATATCGTGGCCGCAGAGGAACAGGGCGTTAGCCTGGACAAGCTCTCGGGGACGATACAGAACGACATCCTCAAGGAGTTCATGGTCCGCAACACCTACATCTATCCGCCCGAGCCATCGATGCGGATCATCGCAGACATCATCGGCTATACGGCCGAGCACATGCCGAAGTTCAATTCGATCTCGATCTCCGGCTACCATATCCAGGAAGCCGGCGCGAATCAGGCGATCGAGCTCGCTTTCACGCTCGCCGACGGCAAGGAGTATGTGCGCACCGCGTTGTCGACCGGCCTCGATGTCGATGCCTTTGCCGGTCGGCTCTCCTTCTTCTTCGCGATCGGCACGAACTTCTACCTCGAAGTGGCCAAGCTGCGCGCAGCGCGGCTGTTGTGGTGGAAGATCATGAAGGAGTTCGGCGCGAAGAGCCCGAAGTCGATGATGCTGCGCACGCACTGTCAGACCTCGGGTTGGTCGCTGACCGAGCAGGATCCCTACAACAACGTGATCCGGACCACCGTCGAAGCGATGGCGGCCGTCTTCGGCGGCACCCAGTCTCTGCACACGAACGCGCTCGACGAGGCGATCGCACTGCCCACCGAGTTCTCGGCGCGGATCGCGCGCAACACGCAGATCCTGATCCAGGAGGAGACCCACATCTGCAACGTGATCGATCCGTGGGCCGGCTCCTACATGATGGAGAGGCTGACCCAGGATCTCGCGGACAAGGCCTGGACGATCATCGAGGAAGTCGAAGCGCTGGGCGGGATGACCCGCGCGGTCGGCTCGGGCTGGGCCAAGCTTCAGGTTGAACGCTGCGCGGCCGACAAGCAGGCGAGGATAGATTCCGGGCGCGACGTGATCGTTGGCGTCAACAAGTACCAGCTCAAGGAGCAGGCGCCGATCGAGATCCTCGAGATCGACAACACGCTCGTCCGCGAGAAGCAGCTGGCCAGGCTCGCCGAGATCCGTGCCCGCCGCGATGCAGCCAGAGTGGCCACGACGCTGGAGGCGCTGACCGAGGCGGCGCGAAGCGGCGAAGGCAACCTGCTGGCACTGGCGGTCGATGCGGCCAGGGTGAGGGCGACGGTCGGCGAGATCTCCGATGCGTTGGAGAAGGTCTGGGGCCGGCACAAGGCTTCATCGCAGACGGTTTCAGGAGTCTATGGAGCGGTCGTGGCGGAAGATTCGGGCTGGAAGGCGTTGAAAGAGGAGATCGAGCGCTTTGCGCTCGATGCGGGCAGGCGACCGCGCATCCTGATCGCGAAGCTCGGCCAGGATGGGCACGATAGGGGCGCCAAGGTCATCGCGAGCGCCTATTCCGATCTCGGCTTCGACGTCGATATCGGACCGATGTTCGCGACGCCGGAAGAGGCGGCCCGTCAGGCGGTCGAGAACGATGTCCACGCGATCGGGATTTCGACGCTTGCGGCCGGCCACAAGACTCTGGTGCCGCAGTTGATCTCGGCTCTGCGCGAGCAGGGAGCGACCGACATCGCGGTCATCGTCGGCGGAGTGATCCCGGCTCAGGACTACGCCTTTCTGCGCGAAGCGGGCGTGGCCTGCATCTTCGGGCCGGGAACCCAGGTCGAACAGGCTGCCCGCGAGACTCTTGCGGCGATTCGCGCGCGCAATCCCGGTTGAGAGGCGATGCCGGCGCAGGATCTGGAAGTCGCCGAGATCGACAATGCGCTGCTCGAAGGAGTGCTGGCGGGGCAGCGCCGTGCGTTGGCCAAGACCATCACCCTGCTTGAATCGACGCGCGCGGACCACCGGCTGCGCGCCCGTGCGCTGCTGAACGCGCTGCTCCCGCACTCGGGGCGGGCGGTTCGCGTCGGCATGTCCGGCGTGCCGGGCGTCGGCAAATCCACGTTCATCGAGGCTCTGGGCCTGTTCCTGATCGGGAAGGGGCACCGCGTCGCGGTGCTCGCGGTCGACCCGAGCTCCAGCCTCAACGGAGGCTCGATCCTCGGCGACAAGACCCGGATGGAGAAGCTTGCCTGCGAGGATGCGGCATTCATCCGGCCTTCTCCTTCCGGCGGCACTCTGGGCGGCGTTGCATCGCGAACCCGCGAGGCGATGCTGGTGCTCGAAGCGGCGGGCTTCGACATCGTGATCGTCGAGACCGTCGGGGTCGGTCAGAGCGAGACCGCGGTCGCCGGGATGAGCGATGCCTTCGTGCTGATGCAGCTCCCCAATGCCGGCGACGAGCTGCAGGCGATCAAGAAGGGAATCGTCGAGCTTGCCGATCTGATCGTCATCAACAAGGAGGATCTCGACCCGGATGCGGCGATGCGGGCCCGGGCCCAGATGGGCTCGGCCCTGTCGCTGTTGCGCGGTCATGGCGCCGAAGTGCCGATCCTCGGGCTGTCGGCGCTGCGCGCCGAGGGTGTCGAGGCCTTCTGGATGGCGCTGGAGGGTTTGATCGCGGTGCGGCGCGAGAAGGGTGAGTTCGAGGCGAGGCGGCGCCAGCAGGCCCTGGCCTGGATGTGGGCCTTGGTCCAGGAAGGTTTGCAGCTGCGCTTTCAGGCGAGCGAGCCGGTCCGGCTGGCCTTGCCCGAGGTTCTCGCAGCGGTCGAGGGCGGGAAGCTGCCGGCCTCGGTGGCGGCCGTCCGGCTGCTTGAGATCTCCCGTTGATCGAACGGAGCCGGCATCCGCGGTGATCTGTTGATGCCAAGCAAACCCGCTCCGGTGGGAGCGAAGTAACTTGTCAGCGAATGCACGATTTTTGGGCACGGCAGCGGCCGTGCCAAGTGGTTTCAAGGGGGAGGGGAGCCTGTCAGGCTCCCACGTTACGGGACCGGCTCTGAGCCGGTCCCCTTTTTTGACTGCGCATCAGGCCTTGGCGAGTGCGGTAAAAGCCGCGATCACGGCCTCCGGAGCCTGAACCAGCTCGATCAGCACCCCTTCGCCGCTGTTCGGCGCCGCTTCATTGCCTTTCGGGTGAACGAAGCAGATGTCGAAGCCCGCTGCGCCGCGGCGTATCCCTCCTGGCGTGAAGCGCAGCCCCTGGGCGCCCAGCCATTCGACGGCGCGGGGCAGATCGTCGACCCACAGACCGATATGGTTGAGCGGCGGTTCGTCGACCCGGGGTTTCTTTGCGGGATCCAGCGGCTGCATCAGGTCCACTTCACAGCGTGCGGCGCCGATGCCCATCGCGAAGATGTCCTCATCGACGTTCTCGCGCTCGCTGCGGAAGTTCCCCATCCGCTCAAGCCCGAACAGATCTCCCCACAGATGGGCCAGACGGTCCTTGTCGGGGCCGCCGATGGCGACTTGCTGGATGCCGAGAATGCGGAAAGGCCGGGTCATGTCATCTCCTCTGGAAAAAAGAAACGCGTTTGGGATTCGCCTGTCACGGGTGATCGGACTCTTCGGCGTCGGCTTCCGCGCGTGCCTGGGCGAGGGCTGTGGCGACGCAGGAGGCTTCCTCTTCGAACAGGCCCAACACGCCCTGCGCGAATTCGCGCGCGAGCCTGTTCAGCGCCGTACCCGGTTCGCTCTGAAGCCGGGTCTGCAGCAGGACCTTGGTGGCCGACATCGAGTGGATCGGCGGGAGAACCCGGGCGCGGAAATCCTCGGGCAGTTCGTCGACCATCCGGTTCGCCGCATCGAGTTGCCAGCGGTTTCGGGGCCACTGCGAAGGCAGGGCGCGCGCTTTCGGGAAAAGGTCGAGATCGCGCAGTACAGCCCGGTAATCCTCGGGTGAGTCGCGGAAAGGAAGGAGCACGATGTCGGACATCTGGTAGAGCGAGATGTCGAGGTCGGTGCGGTTGGCGCCCCCGTCGAGCACGCCTATCCAGCCCTTGAGCTCGCGCAGCCGCGAGACGACCTTGTCGCGCGCGTGGGGCGAGCGCGCGTCGGCGACGACGTAGCGACGCCCGTCGGGCAGCACCGGCTCCCTGTCCTCATCGGTCATCACGCAGGCGGCGCGGCGCCCGAGCAGGGTCAGACCGTGACAGAGCAGGTGGGAGAGTGTGGTCTTCCCCGTCCCTCCCTTGTTGCCGATGATGCAGATGATCTCCGCCATTTGCCTTGTCTCCGTTCGGGCGGATCGGGCCGCCTCGCTTGTCGCAACTTCAGGCCGGCTGGCGCTTTGGCCAGATCCGGTGCCGGGGAGGCGCGGTGCTTGCCGCGCTCATCGTGTAGCAGTAGAGCCGGGTGCCGCGCCGGTCGGCAACATCGAGGACGCCAGCTTCCCGCTGATCGGGGACGGCGAAGCTGTTGGAGATCAATACGGCGCCGGGACGCAGCTCCTGGCCCGCTTTCTCCCAGACCCGGGCCATCGGGGCGGGGGACAGAAATGCGTAGATCACATCGAAACCGGACCAGTCGGTCGCGAAGAAGTCGCCCCGCGAGAGGTGGGCGTTGCTCTGGCCTCTGGCCAGCCAGCGCGCCAGAAGCGCGGGGGCGGGAGCGGCCTCGATGCCGTGCACTTCGGCATCGGGGCGAAGACGGGCGAAGCCGCGCACGAAGCTCCCCGTGCCGCTGCCGATATCCAGCACCCGCAGAGGCCCGGCGGGCAGAGACTCGGCGAGCAGCGCGATCGTCTTCGCGTTGGACAGGAAAAGCGGAACCCGGGTCAGGAAGCAGCTCCAGTAGATCAGCGCGAGGATGATGAAGGCGAGCGCCCAGAACCAGGAGGGTAGTCCGGTCTGCAGCGCAAGAACGGCCGCGGGCAGGAAGAAGAGGTGAATGGGCAGCCACCAGGTCGGCACGCGCGATGCGAGCGCGAGCGAAGCAGCGAAGCAGCCCTGGATCGCGGCCAGGCCGAGCAGAGAGGGCGGAGTGAGGACGCCCAGACGCAGCAGGGCGAGGGTCAGTGCCGCCGCGATCATCTGGATGGCGAGGGCGCGCAGCGCGGGCATGAGCAGCTCGGAGTGAGAAGAAGTTCTAATCCTTGGCCATCCCCGCCGTTCGCGCAAGAGCTTGCAGCGACAAGCTGAAGGGCTTTTGACCTTTCTGGTACGCAATCAGTTAGAATGCCCCCCGGCTGCGGCTCTCAAGCGAAATTTTCAAATGCGCTTGACAAGAGATGAATAGATCTCTAGAGTGCTTGTTTCACCGGGGAGGGGTTCCCGAGTGGCCAAAGGGATCAGACTGTAAATCTGACGGCACTGCCTTCGAAGGTTCGAATCCTTCCCCCTCCACCAAGTGTTTCCACCGCAAGGTGGGTTGGTTGCGGTAAGTCTGCTGCGGGTGTAGCTCAATGGTAGAGCTGAAGCCTTCCAAGCTTAAGACGAGGGTTCGATTCCCTTCACCCGCTCCAGCAAAAGTTTTTTCGTGCCCATGTAGCTCAGTGGTAGAGCACTCCCTTGGTAAGGGAGAGGCCACGTGTTCGATCCACGTCATGGGCACCACTGATTTCTACGGTTCGGCGGGCGGCTTTGGGCGTCCTCCGGGTTTCCTGATACGACATCTGGGGTAGTGACATGGCCAAGGAAAAATTCGAGCGGACAAAACCGCACGTGAACGTCGGTACCATCGGTCACGTTGACCATGGCAAGACCACGCTGACTGCAGCGATCACGACTGTTCTGTCGGCGAAGTTCGGCGGAGCTGCGAAGAAGTACGACGAAATCGATGCGGCGCCGGAAGAAAAGGCACGCGGTATCACGATCAATACCGCGCACGTCGAATACGAAACCGAAACCCGTCACTATGCGCACGTCGACTGCCCGGGGCACGCCGACTACGTGAAGAACATGATTACCGGTGCTGCGCAGATGGACGGCGCGATCCTGGTCGTGTCGGCCGCTGACGGCCCGATGCCGCAGACCCGCGAGCACATCCTGCTGGCGCGTCAGGTTGGCGTTCCTTACGTGATCGTGTTCCTGAACAAGTGCGACATGGTCGACGACGCCGAGCTGCTCGAACTCGTCGAGATGGAAGTTCGCGAACTGCTCTCGAAGTACGACTTCCCGGGTGATGACACCCCGATCGTCAAGGGTTCGGCCCTGAAGGCGCTCGAAGGCGACCAGAGCCCGATCGGCGAACCGGCGATCTTTGAGCTGGCCGCTGCGCTCGACAGCTACATCCCGACGCCGGAACGCGCTGTCGATCAGCCCTTCCTGCTGCCGATCGAAGACGTGTTCTCGATCTCGGGTCGCGGTACCGTGGTGACCGGCCGTGTCGAACGCGGCATCGTCAAGGTTGGCGAAGAAATCGAAATCGTCGGTATCAAGCCCACCGTCAAGACCACCTGCACGGGCGTCGAAATGTTCCGCAAGCTGCTCGACCAAGGTCAGGCTGGCGACAACGTTGGCGTTCTGCTGCGCGGCACGAAGCGTGAAGATGTCGAGCGCGGTCAGGTTCTGGCCAAGCCCGGTTCGATTACGCCGCACACCCACTTCACCGGTGAAGTGTATGTGCTGAGCAAGGACGAAGGCGGCCGTCACACCCCGTTCTTCAACAACTATCGTCCGCAGTTCTACTTCCGTACGACCGACGTGACCGGTGCGATCGAGCTGCCGGAAGGCACCGAGATGGTCATGCCTGGCGACAACGTGTCGATCACGGTCAAGCTGATCGCTCCGATCGCGATGGAAGAAGGTCTGCGTTTCGCGATCCGCGAAGGTGGCCGCACCGTGGGTGCTGGCGTCGTCGCGAAGATCATCGAGTAAGTTTGTGCGTGGCTGCCGGAGACGGCAGCCCGGCAGGGCGCCCTGACTTGGGGCGCCTTGTAGTCTCTGCTGCAGGGGCATAGCTCAATTGGCAGAGCGTCGGTCTCCAAAACCGAAGGTTGGGGGTTCGAGACCCTCTGCCCCTGCCACTATTGCTGAACGGGTTCCACTCTCACCCATGGCTGACAAAATAAAATTTGCGCTGGCGCTGCTTTTGGTGGCTGCCGGCGTAGCTGCCTTCTACCTGCTGTCCGAGACGGCGATGGTTTTGCGTGTGCTCGCCGTCGTTGCGGGCGTGCTCGCGGGTGGCGCGGTTGCATGGTTCACGGAGCCGGGGCGCCAGTTCGCCGAATTTTCCGCTGACTCGGTTGCTGAAGCCAAGAAAGTTGTCTGGCCCAGCCGCAAGGAAACCATCCAGACCACGGGCATCGTGTTTGCCTTCGTCGTCGTGATGGCTCTGTTCCTGTGGCTCGCCGACAAGACCCTCGAATGGGGGCTGTACGATCTGATTCTGGGCTGGAAGCGGTCATGAGCAAGCGTTGGTATGTGGTTCATGCGTACTCCGGCTTCGAGAAGTCGGTGATGCGCGCGCTCATCGAGCGCATCGCTCGTGCAGGCATGCAGGACAAGTTCGGTCAGGTTCTCGTCCCTGTCGAGGAAGTAATGGAAATGCGCAACGGTCAGAAGGTGACAACCGAGCGCAAGTTCTTCCCGGGCTATGTGCTGGTCGAGATGGACATGGACGACGAGTCCTGGCACCTGGTCAAGAGCACTCCGCGGGTGACCGGCTTCATCGGCGGCACCGCGAACAAACCGGCGCCGATCTCGCCTCAGGAAGTCGAAAAGATCATGACCCAGATGCAGGAAGGGGTCGAGAAGCCGAAACCCAAGGTCCTGTTCGAAGTTGGCGAAATGGTTCGGGTCAAGGAAGGTCCTTTTACGGACTTCAACGGTTCGGTCGAGAGCGTCAACTACGAGAAGAGCCGTCTGCATGTGTCGGTGACGATTTTCGGACGCGCGACTCCGGTCGAACTCGAATTCGGCCAGGTCGAAAAAGTTTAAGAATTCAAAGCCCGCCTTGTGCGGGCTTTGTTGGGCCGGGTCTTCGACCCGGTCATGAGGAGCGCCAGTAGGTTCGCCGAACGCGCGCTTTCACTCACATCAAGGAGTCATCATGGCCAAGAAAATTATCGGCTATATCAAGCTGCAAGTGCCGGCCGGCAAGGCTAACCCCTCGCCCCCTATCGGCCCGGCGCTGGGTCAGCGCGGTCTGAACATCATGGAGTTCTGCAAGGCGTTCAACGCCCAGACCCAGGGTGTTGAACCGGGCCTGCCCATCCCTGTCGTGATCACCGCCTTCGCGGACAAGTCCTTCACGTTCATCATGAAGACTCCGCCGGCCACGATCCTGATCAAGAAGGCTGCCGGTATCCAGAAGGGCTCGCCCAAGCCCCATACCGACAAGGTCGGCAAGATCACCAAGGCCCAGTGCGAAGAAATCGCCAAGGCCAAGCAAAAGGATCTGACCGCAGCTGACCTCGATGCTGCCGCTCGTACCATCGCTGGCTCCGCGCGCAGCATGGGCATCACCGTGGAGGGCCTCTGAAATGGCTAAGGTTTCGAAGCGTATTAAGGCGCTCCGCGCCAAGATCGACAGCACCCGCATCTACGCAGCCAGCGAAGCCCTTGCTCTGATCAAGGAAACCGCGACTGCCAAGTTTGACGAATCGGTCGACGTTTCCGTCAATCTGGGCGTCGACGCGAAGAAGTCGGACCAGCTGGTTCGTGGCTCGGTCGTTCTGCCTGCCGGTACCGGCAAGACCGTCCGCGTCGCCGTGTTCGCGCAAGGCCCCAAGGCTGAAGAAGCGAAGGCTGCCGGTGCTGATGTCGTCGGTTTCGACGACCTGGCCCAACAGGTCAAGAGCGGCACGATCGACTTCGATCTGTGTATCGCGACGCCTGACGCGATGCGCGTCGTCGGCGCCCTGGGTCAGATCCTCGGCCCGCGCGGCCTGATGCCTAACCCCAAGGTTGGCACGGTTACGATGGACGTGACGACCGCGGTCAAGAACGCCAAGGCCGGTCAGATCCAGTACCGTACCGACAAGGCCGGTATCATCCACGCGACGATCGGCCGTGCTTCGTTCTCGGCTGAAGCGCTGCAACAGAACTTGACGGCCCTGCTCGAAGCGCTGCAAAAGGCGAAGCCGGCTGCGGTCAAGGGCCAGTACATCCGCAAGATCGCCGTGTCCAGCACGATGGGCGGCGGTGTGCGCGTGGATACGTCCAGCATCGTTGTTGCGGTCGCTGCCTGATTTTCAGGTGGCTGGGAGCGAAGCTCCCGCATTGAAAGAACTTTGGGCTACGGCGTCTTCTCCGGAAGACGCCGTAGATCGTCAAAGACCGCGGGTGCCTTCAGAGAAATCGGAAGGCTTAATAGCGAAAGCAGCCTGCGCAGATGGTGTACCCAGAACAGGATTTTCCGGGCTTGCCCGGCTCTCTCCTGATCGAGGTCGCCGTAGGGGCGGCGGAATGATCCGCCGCGAGTTGACTAGATAGGAGGAAAGACCTCATGGGTCTGAATCTCGACGACAAGAAAGCCGTCGTTGCTGAGGTGTCGGCAGAAGTAGCCAAGGCCCAGACTATCGTTGTGGCTGAGTATGCAGGCATCGAGGTTTCCAACCTCACCGTGCTGCGTGCAAAGGCCCGCGATGCTGGCGTCTATCTGCGTGTGCTGAAGAACACCCTGGCGCGTCGTGCGGTGGCTGACACCGCCTTCGCCGGCCTTGCCGACCAATTGACCGGACCGCTGATTTACAGCCTTTCGTCCGATCCCGTGGCCGCCGCAAAGGTGCTGAACGACTTCGCTAAAACCAACGACAAGCTCAAGCTCAAGGCGGGTTGCTACGCCGGCAAGGTGCTCGACCAGGCTGGCGTGCAAGCGCTCGCGTCGATCCCGAGCCGCGAGGAACTGCTGGCCAAGCTGCTGGGCGTCATGAAGGCTCCGGTTTCCGGCTTCGCCGTCGCTCTTGGCGCGCTTGCCAAGAAGCGCGAAGAAGAAGGCGCTGCGGCCTGAGCTGCTGGTTTAACGAACTAACGACATTCGATTTTGGAGTCTATTGACATGGCAATCACCAAAGAAGACATCCTGGAAGCCGTCGGTAACCTGACGGTTCTGGAACTGAACGACCTCGTGAAGGCGTTCGAAGAGAAGTTCGGCGTTTCCGCTGCGGCCATGGCCGTTGCCGGTCCTGCCGCTGGCGCTGCTGGCGCTGCTGCTGCTGAAGAGCAGACCGAATTCACCGTCGTGCTCGCCGCTGTCGGCGACAAGAAGGTTGAAGTCATCAAGGTCGTCCGCGCCGTGACCGGCCTGGGCCTGAAGGAAGCCAAGGACGTCGTCGACGGCGCTCCGAAGCCCGTCAAGGAAGGCGTGTCGAAGGCTGACGCCGAAGCCCTGAAGAAGCAGCTGGAAGACGCTGGCGCCAAGGTCGAAATCAAGTAATCGACCTCGCGTTTTGCGGGCTGGTGACGTCCTGGACGTCGCCAGCCTTTTGCGTTTTACAGAACGCAGGGAAAATTCCGTCACAACGGCATTTTCCGTGTCTTCTGATTCGACTGCTGAAGACAGTATCCGGCCGGACGGGAAGCCGCCGGGATGATCGTTCCCGCACTCCCGTCGTCAGCCAGGGGCAGGTAGAGGCCTGCCACCGGATGCGCAACCTACAGTCGGGGCTCGTCGCAGAGCCTGTCGAGTCTGCGAGACCTGCCTTTCGCCAACCGGAGAACCCATGGCCTACTCGTTCACCGAGAAAAAGCGCATCCGCAAGAGCTTCGCCAAAGGCGCAGCTGTGCTGGACGTGCCTTATCTGCTCGCTACCCAGCTTGAGTCCTACGCCTCGTTCCTGCAATCCGAAGTGCCGCATCAGCAGCGCCAGGAGCAGGGCCTTCAGGCGGCCTTCAAGTCCATCTTCCCGATCGTTTCGCATTCGGGTAATGCACGCCTCGAATTCGTGCACTACATGCTCGGCGAGCCGGCATTCGACGTCAAGGAATGCCAACAACGTGGTCTGACCCTGGCCTCTCCGCTGCGCGCGCGCGTGCGCCTGGTGATCCTGGACAAGGAAGCCGCCAAGGAGACGATCAAGGAAGTGAAGGAACAGGAAGTCTATATGGGCGAAATTCCGCTCATGACGACGACCGGTTCTTTCGTCATCAACGGCACCGAGCGTGTCATCGTTTCCCAGCTGCACCGTTCTCCCGGCGTGTTCTTCGAGCACGACCGCGGCAAGACGCACAGCTCGGGCAAGCTGCTGTTCTCGGCCCGGATCATCCCCTACCGCGGTTCCTGGCTGGACTTCGAGTTCGACCCGAAGGACTTCCTGTTCTTCCGCGTCGACCGCCGCCGCAAGATGCCGGTCACGATTCTGCTCAAGGCGATCGGGATGTCGCACGAGGACATCCTCGCGACCTTCCACGACTTCGATGCCTTCGAGATCAAGGGCGAACAGATCCTCTTCTCGCTGGTGCCTGAGCGCCTGCGCGGCGAGGTCGCCAAGTTCGACATCACCGACAACTCGGGACGCGTGATCGTCACGCACGACAAGCGGATCACCGCGAAGCACATCCGTGAGCTCAATGAAGCCGGAATCAAGAACATCGCTGTTCCTGAAGACTTCATGCTCGGCCGCGTGCTGGCGAAGAACGTCGTCGACGGCGATACCGGCGAACTGATCGCCCGCGCCAACGACGAAATCACCGAAGAGCTGCTCGCCAAGCTGCGCGCGAGCGGCATCTCCGGCTTCGAGACGCTGTACATCAACGATTTGGACCGCGGTCCTTACATCTCGCAGACGCTGCGCTCCGATGAGTCCGCCGACCAGTGGCAGGCGCGCGTCGCGATCTACCGGATGATGCGCCCGGGCGAGCCGCCGACCGAAGATGCGGTCGAAGCGTTGTTCCAGGGCCTGTTCTATGCGCCGGAACGCTACGATCTGTCCTCCGTCGGCCGGATGAAGTTCAACCGCCGTGCCTATCCGGATCGTCTGGACGACAAGGCGCCGGAATGGCAGCGCCGCTTCTACCAGAACGTCGGCCCGCAAGGCGAGGAAGGCTCTGGAACGCTGTGCAACGACGACATCCTGGCCGTGATCGGCGTGCTGGTCGAGCTGCGCAATGGCCGCGGTGACATCGACGATATCGATCACCTGGGCAACCGTCGCGTCCGTTCGGTCGGCGAACTGGCCGAGAACCAGTTCCGCGCCGGTCTCGTCCGCGTCGAGCGCGCGGTCAAGGAACGTCTGAACCAGGCGGAATCCGACAACCTGATGCCGCACGACCTGATCAATGCGAAGCCGATTTCGGCCGCGATCAAGGAATTCTTCGGCTCCAGCCAGCTCTCGCAGTTCATGGACCAGACCAACCCGCTGTCGGAGATCACCCACAAGCGCCGCGTTTCGGCTCTTGGCCCGGGCGGTCTGACCCGTGAGCGTGCCGGCTTCGAAGTGCGCGACGTGCACCCGACCCACTACGGTCGTCTGTGCCCTATCGAAACGCCTGAAGGCCCGAACATCGGTCTGATCAACTCGCTGGCTGTCTATGCGCGGACCAACCGCCATGGCTTCCTCGAAACGCCGTACCGCAAGGTCGTCGACGGCAAGCCGACCGACCAGATCGACTACCTGTCGGCGATCGAAGAGGGTGGCTATGTGATCGCCCAGGCGAACGCGCGGCTCGACGAAAACGGCATGCTGATCGACGGTCTGGTGTCGTCCCGCAACAAGGGCGAATCGATCATGGTGACGCCGGATCAGGTCCAGTACATGGACGTCTCGCCGTCGCAGATCATCTCGGTCGCTGCGTCGCTGATTCCCTTCCTCGAGCACGACGATGCGAACCGGGCCCTGATGGGCGCGAACATGCAGCGCCAGGCCGTTCCCTGCCTGCGTCCGGAGAAGTCGCTGGTTGGTACCGGCATCGAACGCACGGTGGCCGTCGACTCGGGTACGACCGTTCAGGCTCTGCGTGGTGGTCTCGTCGACTACGTCGATGCGAACCGCGTCGTGGTCCGCGTCAACGACGATGAGACGATTGCCGGCGAAGTTGGCGTCGACATCTACAACTTCATCAAGTACACGCGTTCGAACCAGAACACGAACATCAACCAGCGGCCGATCGTCAAGATCGGCGATCGCATCGCCCGTGGCGACGTGCTGGCGGATGGCGCATCGACCGACCTCGGCGAGCTGGCTCTTGGCCAGAACATGCTGATCGCGTACATGCCGTGGAACGGCTACAACTACGAAGACTCGATCCTGATCTCCGAGCGCGTCGTCATCGACGACCGTTTCACTTCGGTGCACATCGAAGAGCTGACGGTGGTTGCCCGCGACACGAAGCTGGGGGCTGAAGACATCACCCGCGACATCGCTTCGCTCGGCGAAGCTCAGCTGGGTCGTCTCGACGAGTCCGGCATCGTCTATATCGGCGCCGAAGTCGAAGCCGGTGACGTGCTGGTCGGCAAGGTCACGCCGAAGGGCGAAACCCAGCTGACTCCGGAAGAGAAGCTGCTGCGCGCGATCTTTGGCGAGAAGGCTTCCGACGTTAAGGACACCTCGCTGCGCGTGCCCTCGGGCATGAACGGCACCGTCATCGACGTGCAGATCTTCACCCGTGAAGGCATCGAGCGCGACAAGCGCGCGCAGTCGATCATCGACGACATGCTGCGTGGTTTCCGCACCGACCTGGGCGACCAGATGCGCATCGTCGAGCGCGACGCTTTCTCGCGTATCGAACGTCTGATCATCGGCGAAGTCGCCAATGGCGGCCCGAACAAACTCGCCAAGGGCACGAAGATCACGAAGGAATATCTGGAAAAGGTCGAACCGCATTCGTGGTTCGACATCCGGATGGCCGACGAAGCGATCGCCCAGCAGCTCGAATCGCTGAAGGAAGGCCTCGAGAAGACCCGCACCGACTTCGACCTCGCTTTCGAAGCGAAGAAGAAGAAGCTGACCCAGGGCGATGAACTGCCCCCGGGCGTGCAGAAGATGGTCAAGGTCTATCTGGCCGTCAAGCGCCGCCTGCAGCCTGGCGACAAGATGGCCGGCCGCCACGGTAACAAGGGCGTCGTGTCGAAGATCGTTCCGGTCGAAGACATGCCTTACATGGCGGACGGTACCCCGGCCGACATTGTGCTGAACCCGCTCGGCGTGCCGTCGCGTATGAACATCGGGCAGATTCTCGAGACCCACCTCGGCTGGGCCGCTCACGGTCTGGGCCGGAAGTTCGACGAGATGCTGCGCCGCAACGCGAACGTCAAGGAAATGCGCGACCTGCTCGATGCGATCTACAACAGCAGCGGCAAGCACGAAGACCTCGACGAGCTGAACGACACCGACGTCGTCGAACTGGCAACGAACCTGCGCAAGGGTGTGCCCTTCGCAACCCCGGTGTTCTCGGGTGCAGAAGAGTCCGAGATCGAAAACATGCTGCGTCTCGCCGGCATGGATATCGGTGGTCAGGTCGAGCTGTTCGATGGCCGCACTGGCGAAGCTTTCGAGCGCAAGGTGACCGTCGGCTACAAGCACATGCTCAAGCTGCACCACTTGGTCGATGACAAGATGCACGCGCGTTCGACCGGCCCGTACTCGCTCGTCACCCAGCAACCTCTGGGCGGCAAGGCGCAGTTCGGTGGTCAGCGTTTCGGGGAAATGGAAGTGTGGGCACTGGAAGCTTATGGTGCCGCCTACACCCTGCAGGAAATGCTGACTGTGAAGTCGGACGATGTGAATGGCCGGACCAAGGTCTACGAAAACATCGTCAAGGGCGAGCACAAGATCGAGGCCGGCATGCCGGAATCCTTCAATGTGCTGGTGAAGGAAATTCGCTCGCTGGCGATCGACATCGACCTGGAGCGTTTCTGAGACCGCGGGTCTCGGAAAACGTCCGTTAGGAGTGACGACACATGAAAAGCATGCTTGCTGATCTGTTCAAGCAAAGCCTTCCGAACGAGGAAGAATTCGATGCGATTACCATCGGACTCGCCTCGCCGGAGAAAATCCGTTCTTGGTCTTTCGGTGAAGTAAAGAAGCCGGAAACCATCAATTACCGTACGTTCAAGCCCGAACGCGACGGCCTTTTCTGTGCCAAGATCTTTGGCCCGGTCAAGGACTACGAGTGCCTGTGCGGTAAGTACAAGCGTCTGAAGCACCGCGGCGTGATCTGCGAGAAGTGCGGCGTCGAAGTGACGCTGGCCAAGGTCCGCCGCGAGCGGATGGGCCACATCGAGCTCGCCTCGGTGGTCGCGCACATCTGGTTCCTGAAGAGCCTGCCCAGCCGTTTGGGCATGGTGCTGGACATGCCGCTGCGCGACATCGAACGCGTGCTCTACTTCGAGGGCTATGTCGTCGTGGATCCGGGCATGACCCCGCTGGTCCGCGGTCAGCTGCTGACTGAAGAGGACTACCTCGCGAAGACCGAGGAGTACGGCGACGAGTTCTCCGCGATGATGGGCGCCGAAGCCGTCCGCGAACTGCTCAGCTCGATCGATCTGCCGCGCGAGATCGAGAGGCTGCGCAGCGAGCTGGAAACGACCGGTTCGGAAGCGAAGATCAAGAAGATCGCCAAGCGCCTGAAGGTGCTGGAAGCTTTCGTGCAGTCGGGTATCCGTCCGAACTGGATGATCATGGAAGTGCTGCCGGTGCTGCCGCCGGATCTGCGCCCTCTGGTGCCTCTGGATGGCGGTCGCTTTGCGACTTCCGACCTGAACGACCTGTATCGCCGCGTCATCAACCGCAACAACCGTCTGAAGCGTCTGCTCGAGCTGAAGGCTCCTGAAATCATCGTCCGCAACGAAAAGCGGATGCTGCAGGAAGCCGTCGACTCGCTGCTCGACAACGGTCGCCGCGGCAAGGCGATGACCGGTGCGAACAAGCGTCCGCTCAAGTCGCTGGCCGACATGATCAAGGGTAAGGGCGGTCGTTTCCGTCAGAACCTGCTCGGCAAGCGCGTCGACTACTCGGGTCGTTCGGTCATTACCGTGGGTCCGCAGCTCAAGCTGCACCAGTGCGGTCTGCCCAAGCTGATGGCGCTCGAGCTGTTCAAGCCCTTCATCTTCAACAAGCTCGAACTGCGCGGCTACGCCACGACGATCAAGCAGGCGAAGAAGATGGTCGAGAGCCAGGAGCCGATGGTGTGGGACATCCTCGAAGAGGTGATCCGCGAACACCCGATCATGCTCAACCGCGCGCCGACGCTGCACCGTCTGGGCATCCAGGCCTTCGAGCCGATGCTGATCGAAGGCAAGGCGATCCAGCTGCACCCGCTCGTCTGTACGGCCTTCAACGCCGACTTCGACGGTGACCAGATGGCCGTCCACGTCCCTCTGTCGCTTGAAGCGCAGATGGAAGCGCGCACGCTGATGCTCGCGTCGAACAACGTGCTCTCGCCTGCGCACGGCGAACCGATCATCGTTCCGTCCCAGGACATCGTGCTGGGTCTGTACTACGCGACCCGCGAAGCGGTGAACGCGCCGGGCGAAGGCATGGCGCTGATCGACGTGTCGGAAGCCAAGCGCGCCTACGAGACCGGTCAGGCCTCGCTGCACGCGAAGGTCTTCATTCGCCTGAAGGAAGTGCTGTTCGACGAAAACGGCGAAAAGGTCGAGTCGATCAAGCGCTTCCACACGACGATCGGTCGTGCGATGCTCTCCGAGATCCTGCCTGCGGGCATGCCGTTCTCGGCGATCGACAAGCCGCTGAAGAAGAAGGAAATCGGCAAGCTGATCAACTCTTCGTTCCGCCGCTGCGGTCTGAAGCAGACCGTGATCTTCGCCGACAACCTGATGCAGTTCGGTTACCGTCTCGCGACGCGCGCCGGAATCTCGATCGCGGTCAAGGACATGCTGGTCCCGACCACGAAGCACTCGATCGTTGCGGCGGCTGAAGCTGAGGTCAAGGAGATCGCCCAGCAGTACACGTCCGGTCTGGTGACCGACGGCGAACGTTACAACAAGGTCGTCGATATCTGGGGGCGCGCCGGGGATCAGGTCGCCAAGGCGATGATGGATCAGCTCGGTACCGAACCGGTCATTGACTACACCGGCAAGGAGGTTCGCCAGGAATCGCTGAACTCGATCTATATGATGGCCGACTCGGGGGCGCGTGGTTCTGCGGCCCAGATCCGTCAGCTCGCCGGCATGCGCGGCCTGATGGCCAAGCCTGATGGCTCGATCATCGAGACGCCGATCACGACGAACTTCCGCGAAGGTCTGAACGTTCTGCAGTACTTCATCTCGACCCACGGCGCTCGTAAGGGCCTTGCGGATACGGCGCTGAAGACCGCGAACTCCGGTTACCTGACGCGTCGTCTGGTCGACGTGACGCAGGATCTGGTCGTGACCGAGGACGATTGCGGTACGCACAACGGCTTCACGATGCGCGCGATCATCGAAGGCGGTGAAGTGCTCGAGCCGCTGCGCGATCGCATCCTGGGCCGTGTTGCGGCCGAGGACATCGTCAATCCGGAAACCCAGGCAACCGCGATCGAAGCCGGTACGCTGCTCGACGAAGACCGCTGCGACGAGATCGATGCGATGGGCGTCGACGAAGTGCGCGTGCGTACTGCGCTGACCTGCGATACCCGCTATGGCCTTTGCGCGAAGTGCTATGGCCGCGACCTGGGCCGTGGCCAGCTCGTCAATTCGGGCGAAGCGGTCGGTGTCGTTGCCGCCCAGTCGATCGGTGAGCCGGGTACCCAGCTGACGATGCGTACCTTCCACGTCGGTGGTGCGGCCTCCCGTGCCGCGGTTGCGAGTTCCGTTGAAGCCAAGTCGGCCGGTGTGATCCGCCTGACCGCCAACACCCGCTATGTGACGACCGCCAAGGGTGAGAAGGTCATCATCGCCCGTTCGGCTGAAATCATCGTGGCCGACGAAATGGGTCGCGAGCGCGAACTGCACAAAGTGCCTTACGGTGCAATGCTGCTGGTCGACGACGGCGCCTCGATCAAGGCCGGCACCCAGCTTGCCAGCTGGGATCCGCACACCCGTCCGATCATCACCGAGCACAGCGGCGTCATCCGCTTCGAGAACGTCGAAGAAGGCGCGACCGTCGCCAAGCAGATCGACGAAGTGACCGGTCTTTCGACTCTGGTCGTCATTGCCGAGAAGCGCCGCGCGTCGAGCGCGAGCAAGGGGCTGCGTCCTCAGGTCAAGCTGATCGATGCTTCTGGCGAAGAGGTGAAGATCCCCGGAACCGATCACGCCGTGACGATCACGTTCCAGGTCGGCTCGCTGATCACCGTCAAGGATGGTCAGGAAGTCTCGGTCGGTGACGTGCTGGCCCGTATTCCTCAGGAATCGGCGAAGACGCGCGACATTACCGGTGGTCTGCCGCGCGTGGCCGAGCTGTTCGAAGCGCGCTCGCCCAAGGACGCAGGCCTGCTCGCCGAAGTGACCGGCACGCTGTCCTTCGGTAAGGACACCAAGGGCAAGCAACGCCTCGTGATCACCGAACTCGATGGCACCGTCCATGAGTTCCTGATCCCGAAGGACAAGCACGTTCTGGTGCACGATGGCCAGGTCGTCCAGCGGGGTGAATCGATCGTCGACGGTCCGGCCGATCCGCACGACATCCTCAGGCTCAAGGGGGTCGAAGCTCTGGCCCGCTATGTGATCGAGGAAGTCCAAGACGTCTACCGTCTGCAGGGCGTGAAGATCAACGACAAGCACATCGAAGTGATCGTTCGCCAGATGCTGCGCCGTGTCGTGATCACCGATCCGGGCGATACGAAGTTCATCCGCGAGGAGCAGGTTGAGCGCTCGCAGGTGCTGGACGAGAACGACAAGATGATCGCCGACGGCAAGATTCCGGCCCAGTACGAATATGTGCTGCTCGGTATCACGAAGGCCTCGCTGTCGACCGACTCCTTCATCTCTGCGGCGTCCTTCCAGGAAACGACCCGCGTGCTGACCGAGGCGGCGATCATGGGCAAGCGCGATGAGCTGCGTGGCCTGAAGGAAAACGTGATCGTCGGTCGTCTGATCCCGGCCGGTACCGGTCTTGCCTATCACCGTGCCCGTCACGCTCATGGCAACACGACCTTCGATCTGCCCCCGATGGATTTCGACGCTGAAGTGGATGCGCCGGAAGCTCCTGAAGTGGCGGAAACGCCATCGGCCGATCAGGCCGGTTGACGAAGCGGGGCGGGATTTCATAGAATCCCGCCTCTTTACTGGCCAGCCGTTCGCGGCTGGCTTCCTGTGATCTTGATTGCGGCCCAACTGCGCAGTTTGTGCAGGGTGGTGCGATCCGAGGAAAGAAATGCCAACAACCAACCAGCTCGTCCGCAAAGGACGTGAGACTGCGCTGATCAAGAGCAAGGTGCCCGCACTGGACGCCTGCCCCCAGAAGCGCGGCGTCTGTACCCGTGTCTACACCACGACCCCGAAGAAGCCGAACTCGGCGCTTCGTAAGGTCGCCAAGGTGCGCTTGACCAACGGCTTCGAAGTCATCTCCTATATCGGCGGTGAAGGCCACAACCTCCAGGAACACAGCGTCGTGCTGATCCGCGGCGGTCGTGTCAAGGACCTTCCGGGTGTTCGCTACCACATCGTTCGCGGTTCTCTTGACCTGCAGGGCGTGAAGGATCGGAAGCAATCGCGTTCCAAGTACGGCGCGAAGCGTCCGAAGAAGTCCTAATCAACCGAACCTGTAGGAGATCGACATGCCCCGTCGTCGCGAAGTACCCAAGCGTGAGATCCTGCCTGATCCGAAGTTCGGTAGTCAGGATGTCTCGAAGTTCATCAATGTTCTGATGCAAAGCGGCAAGAAAGCGGTTGCCGAGCGCATCATCTACGGTGCTCTGGAAAACATCCAGACCAAGAGCGGCAAGGATCCTCTGGATGTCTTCGCTGCCGCCGTCAACAACGTCAAGCCGGTCGTCGAAGTGAAGAGCCGCCGTGTCGGTGGCGCCAACTACCAGGTTCCGGTTGAAGTGCGTCCTTCCCGTCGCATGGCTCTGTCGATGCGCTGGATCCGCGAAGCTGCCCGCAAGCGTTCCGAGAAGTCGATGGCCCAGCGTCTGGCTGGCGAGCTGCTCGAAGCTTCCGAAGGCCGTGGCGCCGCGATGAAGAAGCGCGAGGAAGTTCACCGCATGGCTGAAGCCAACAAGGCATTCTCGCACTTCCGTTTCTGATCCCGCGATCGTTTCAGTCGGTCGGTGCCTGAAAATGGTCCGACCGAACTGCGCGAAAGCACCGAAAATCCCCGTCCGCACAGGTTGCGGACTTTCGTTTAGGTAGAGGTACTACCGTGGCACGTAAAACTCCGATTGAGCGCTACCGTAACATCGGTATCTCGGCGCACATCGACGCCGGCAAGACCACCACGACCGAGCGAATCCTGTTCTACACCGGTGTCAGTCACAAGATCGGTGAAGTGCATGATGGCGCTGCGACCATGGACTGGATGGAGCAGGAACAGGAACGCGGGATCACGATCACGTCCGCTGCAACGACATGCTTCTGGAAGGGCATGGACGGCAAGCGCGACGAACACCGCATCAACATCATCGACACCCCGGGACACGTCGACTTCACGATCGAAGTCGAGCGCTCGATGCGCGTTCTGGACGGTGCCGTGATGGTCTATTGCGCGGTCGGTGGCGTTCAGCCCCAGTCCGAAACCGTCTGGCGTCAAGCCAACAAGTACAAGGTTCCTCGTCTCGCGTTCGTGAACAAGATGGACCGCCAGGGCGCGGACTTCTTCAAGGTTCACGACCAGATGCGCACCCGTCTGCGCGCGAACCCGATCCCGCTGCAAGTGCCAATCGGCGCTGAAGAAAACTTCAAGGGCGTGGTCGACCTGATCAAGATGAAGGCGATCTGGTGGGACGATGCGACTCAGGGCATGAAGTTCGAGTACGGGGATATCCCGGCTGAGCTGCAGGCCAAGAGCCAGGAATGGCGCGAGAAGATGGTCGAAGCGGCCGCCGAATCGTCTGAAGAGCTGATGGACAAGTACCTTGGCGAGGGCGACCTCTCCGAGGAAGACATCGTTGCCGGTCTGCGCGACCGTACGCTGAAGAGCGAAATCGTGCCGATGCTGTGCGGTTCCGCGTTCAAGAACAAGGGCGTGCAGGCGATGCTCGACGCCGTCATCGATCTGATGCCTTCGCCGGTTGACGTTCCTCCGGTCAAGGGTGAAGACGACGATGGCAAGGAAGCGCACCGTGAGGCGACTGACGCTGCTCCGTTCTCGGCTCTGGCTTTCAAGCTCGCGACCGACCCCTTCGTTGGTCAGCTGACTTTCTTCCGCGTCTACTCGGGCGTCGTGAAGTCGGGCGACTCGATCTACAACCCGGTCAAGGGCAAGAAGGAGCGCATCGGTCGTATCGTCCAGATGCACGCCAATGACCGCAAGGAAATCGACGAAGTCTACGCGGGCGACATCGCAGCGGCGATCGGCCTGAAGGACGTGACGACCGGTGAAACCCTGTGCGATCAGGAACACATCATCACCCTCGAACGCATGGAATTCCCCGAACCGGTGATTCACGTCGCCGTCGAGCCGAAGACCAAGGCTGACCAGGAAAAGATGGGTGTCGCGCTCGGTCGTCTTGCGCGTGAAGACCCCTCGTTCCGCGTCCGCTCCGACGAAGAGTCGGGTCAGACCATCATCTCCGGTATGGGCGAGCTCCACCTTGAGATCATCGTCGACCGGATGAAGCGCGAGTTCGGCGTTGAAGCCAACGTCGGTGCGCCCCAGGTTGCTTACCGCGAAACGATCCGTTCGACGGTCGAAAATGCCGAAGGCAAGTTCGTCAAGCAGTCCGGTGGTCGTGGTCAGTACGGTCACGTCGTGCTCAAGCTCGAGCCGAACGAGCAGGGCAAGGGCTACGAGTTCGTCGATGCGATCAAGGGCGGCGTCGTTCCTCGCGAGTACATTCCCGCGGTCGACAAGGGCCTTCAGGACACGCTGCCCAACGGCGTGCTCGCCGGCTTCCCGGTTGTCGATGTCAAGGTTACGCTGCACTTCGGTTCGTACCACGATGTGGACTCGAACGAAAACGCGTTCAAGATGGCTGCGTCGATGGCGTTCAAGGACGGCATGCGCAAGGCCAACCCCGTGATTCTGGAACCGATGATGGCTGTCGAAGTCGAGACTCCGGAAGATTTCATGGGCAACGTCATGGGCGACCTCTCGGGTCGTCGCGGCATCGTTCAGGGCATGGACGACGTGGCAGGCATGAAGGTGATCAAGGCGGAAGTGCCGCTGGCCGAAATGTTCGGCTACTCCACGACGCTGCGTTCGCTGACCCAGGGTCGTGCGACCTACTCGATGGAGTTCAAGCACTACACCGAAGCGCCGCGCAACGTCGCTGAAGCCATCATCAACAAGAAGTAATCATTCGATTTAGGAAAGAAAAATGGCCAAGGAAAAATTCGAGCGGACAAAACCGCACGTGAACGTCGGTACCATCGGTCACGTTGACCATGGCAAGACCACGCTGACTGCAGCGATCACGACTGTTCTGTCGGCGAAGTTCGGCGGAGCTGCGAAGAAGTACGACGAAATCGATGCGGCGCCGGAAGAAAAGGCACGCGGTATCACGATCAATACCGCGCACGTCGAATACGAAACCGAAACCCGTCACTATGCGCACGTCGACTGCCCGGGGCACGCCGACTACGTGAAGAACATGATTACCGGTGCTGCGCAGATGGACGGCGCGATCCTGGTCGTGTCGGCCGCTGACGGCCCGATGCCGCAGACCCGCGAGCACATCCTGCTGGCGCGTCAGGTTGGCGTTCCTTACGTGATCGTGTTCCTGAACAAGTGCGACATGGTCGACGACGCCGAGCTGCTCGAACTCGTCGAGATGGAAGTTCGCGAACTGCTCTCGAAGTACGACTTCCCGGGTGATGACACCCCGATCGTCAAGGGTTCGGCCCTGAAGGCGCTCGAAGGCGACCAGAGCCCGATCGGCGAACCGGCGATCTTTGAGCTGGCCGCTGCGCTCGACAGCTACATCCCGACGCCGGAACGCGCTGTCGATCAGCCCTTCCTGCTGCCGATCGAAGACGTGTTCTCGATCTCGGGTCGCGGTACCGTGGTGACCGGCCGTGTCGAACGCGGCATCGTCAAGGTTGGCGAAGAAATCGAAATCGTCGGTATCAAGCCCACCGTCAAGACCACCTGCACGGGCGTCGAAATGTTCCGCAAGCTGCTCGACCAAGGTCAGGCTGGCGACAACGTTGGCGTTCTGCTGCGCGGCACGAAGCGTGAAGATGTCGAGCGCGGTCAGGTTCTGGCCAAGCCCGGTTCGATTACGCCGCACACCCACTTCACCGGTGAAGTGTATGTGCTGAGCAAGGACGAAGGCGGCCGTCACACCCCGTTCTTCAACAACTATCGTCCGCAGTTCTACTTCCGTACGACCGACGTGACCGGTGCGATCGAGCTGCCGGAAGGCACCGAGATGGTCATGCCTGGCGACAACGTGTCGATCACGGTCAAGCTGATCTGCCCGATCGCGATGGAAGAAGGTCTGCGTTTCGCGATCCGCGAAGGTGGCCGCACCGTGGGTGCTGGCGTCGTCGCGAAGATCATCGAGTAAGGTGATCAAATCCCCCGAGCCCGTCGGGCTCGGGGCGCTCTTTTCCGCTCTTTTAAGGAATTACCATGGCTAACCAGAAGATCCGTATCCGCCTCAAGGCTTTCGACTATCGCCTGATCGACCAGTCGGCTCAGGAAATCGTCGAAACCGCTAAGCGCACTGGCGCTGTTGTCCGCGGACCGGTTCCGCTGCCGACCCGGATTGAACGCTACAACCTGCTGCGTTCGCCGCACGTGAACAAGGCTTCGCGTGACCAGTTCGAAATCCGTACCCACCAGCGTCTGATGGACATCATCGATCCGACCGACAAGACGGTCGATGCGCTGATGAAGCTGGATCTGCCGGCTGGTGTTGACGTCGAAATCAAGCTTCAGTAAGCAATGGGTGTTGCATCTAGTCGGACTTTCCGGCTAGAATCGCGGATTCTCGCTCTCGGGTGGGAATCCGTTTTTGCATCTTTACGTCTGTGAAGGTGTATTTCAGCGATCTCCGGCCAATCGAAGCCGGGTTCAAGGAGAACAACATGAGTCTAGGCCTTGTTGGTCGCAAGGTCGGCATGACTCGCGTCTTTGCCGAGGATGGTCAGTCCATCCCGGTGACGGTGCTTGACGTGTCGAATAACCGCGTGACCCAGATCAAGACCCCTGAAGCCGACGGCTATGCCGCGATTCAGGTGGCGTTTGGCAAGCGCCGCGCCAGCCGCGTTAACAAAGCGGCTGCGGGGCATCTCGCCAAGGCCGGCGTCGAAGCCGGTCATGTCCTCAAGGAATTTACCGTTACCGCGGATCTGCTCTCCGGCTACAAGGCCGGTGACGTGATCAGCGTCGGTATCTTCACTGTCGGGCAAAAAGTGGATGTGTCGGGTGTTTCCATCGGTAAGGGTTATGCCGGTGTAATCAAGCGCCACAACTTCTCGTCCAACCGTGCGTCGCACGGTAACTCCCGTAGTCACAATGTGCCGGGTTCTATCGGTATGGCGCAGGATCCGGGTCGTGTTTTTCCGGGTAAGCGCATGACTGGTCACCTTGGTGCTGCCAAGACGACGGTCCAGAACCTCGAAATCGTCCGTGTCGACGCCGAGCGTGGTCTGCTGCTGGTCAAGGGCGCTGTGCCGGGCCATCAGGATGCCGACGTCGTCGTTCGTCCGGCGATCAAGGCCAACTGAGCGGGGACGACATGGAACTTAAGTTGATCAACGAACAAGGCCAGGCTACGGCTACCGTTCAAGCGCCCGATGCGCTGTTCGGTCGCGAGTACAACGAAGCTCTGGTTCATCAGCTCGTCGTTGCCTATCAGGCAAATGCGCGCTCGGGCAATCGCGCCCAGCTGACGCGTGCCGAAGTCAGGCACACGACGACGAAGCCGTGGCGTCAAAAAGGTACGGGCCGCGCCCGTTCCGGTTCGACGTCTTCCCCTCTGTGGCGTACCGGTGGCCGGGCTTTCCCGAACAAGCCGGAAGAAAACTTCAGCCAGAAGATCAATCGCAAGATGTATCGCGCCGGTATGGCTTCGATCCTCTCGCAGCTGGTTCGTGAAGATCGCCTGGTTGTGGTTGATGACTTCACGATCGAAGCGCCGAAGACCAAGCTGCTTGTCAGCAAGCTCAAGGGTCTGGGGCTCGAATCCGTGCTGGTGATCACCGATAACCTCGACGAAAACCTGCTTCTGTCGTCGCGCAATCTGCACAAGATTCTTGTGCTCGAAGCGCGTGAGACGGATCCGGTTTCGCTGATCGGTTTCGACAAGGTGCTCGTCACCAAGGCGGCGGTCGCGAAGATGGAGGAGATTTGGAAATGAGCTTCTCTCAAGAGCGTCTGTATCAAGTGCTGCTCGCTCCGCAGATCTCCGAAAAGGCGACCTATGTTGCGGAAAAGAACGAGCAGGTGATCTTCAGGGTCGTCAATTCGGCCACGAAGCCCGAAATCAAGGCTGCCGTCGAACTGCTCTTCAAAGTGCAGGTTGATTCGGTTCAGATCCTGAACGTCAAGGGCAAGGTCAAGCGCACTTCGCGCGGGATGGGTCGCCGCCAAGACTGGAAGAAGGCATTCGTTTGCCTGAAGGCTGGTCAAGAGATCAACTTCGTTGAAGGGGGGGCAGCCTAATGCTGGTCAAAGTCAAACCCACTTCCGCTGGTCGTCGCGGTGTCGTCAAGGTTGTCAATCCCGATCTGTACAAGGGTCGTCCGGTTGCTTCCCTGATCGAGAAGAAGACCAAGAACGCGGGTCGCAACGCCAATGGCCGGATTACGGTTCGCCATCAGGGTGGTGGTCACAAGCAGCACTACCGTCTGGTCGATTTCAAGCGCAGCAAGGACGGCATTCCGGCCAAGGTCGAACGTATCGAATACGACCCGAACCGTACCGCCCACCTGGCTCTGCTGGTCTACGCTGACGGCGAACGCCGCTACATCGTCGCTCCGCGCGGTGTCGTGGTCGGCCAGGTCGTGATCTCCGGTTCGGAAGCTCCGATCAAGCCGGGTAACACGCTGCCGATCCGCAACATCCCGGTTGGTACGACGATCCACGCGATCGAACTGCTGCCTGGCAAGGGTGCTCAGCTGGCTCGCGCCGCGGGTGCCTCGGTTCAGCTGCTGGCTCGTGAAGGTAGCTACGCTCAGCTGCGTCTGCGTTCCGGTGAAATCCGCCGCGTCCACGTCGAATGCCGTGCGACGGTCGGTGAAGTCGGTAACGAAGAAAACAGCCTGCGCAAGATCGGCAAGGCCGGTGCTCAACGCTGGCGCGGAATCCGCCCGACGGTCCGCGGCGTTGTGATGAACCCGACTGACCACCCGCATGGTGGTGGTGAAGGTCGTACCGGTGAGGGTCGTGTGCCTGTCAGCCCGTGGGGAACCCCGACCAAGGGTTACCGTACTCGCTCGAACAAGCGCACCGACACGATGATCGTTCAGCGTCGGCATAAGCGCTAAGAGGTAAGAAATGGCTCGTTCTATTAAGAAAGGCCCGTTCGTCGATGCGCACCTTCTGAAGAAGGTCGATGCCGCGCGGGCGACCAATGACAAGCGTCCGGTGAAGACCTGGTCGCGTCGTTCGACCGTGCTGCCGGAATTTGTCGGCTCCACGATCGCTGTCCATAACGGCCGTCAACACATTCCGGTTTATGTGACCGAGAACATGGTTGGCCACAAGCTCGGCGAATTTGCGCTGACCCGCACGTTCAAGGGCCACGCTGCCAGCAAAAAGGCGAAGAGGTAAGGAGTGACGATGGAAACCAAAGCTAGTTTGCGTGGCGTCCGTCTCTCCGCCCAGAAGGGTCGGCTCGTTGCCGACCTCGTGCGTGGGAAGCGTGTCGATCAGGCTCTGAACATCCTGGCATTCTGCCCGAAAAAGGGTGCAGTGATCGTCAAGAAGGTTCTCGAGTCCGCGATTGCGAACGCTGAACACAACGATGGCGCAGACATCGACGCCCTCAAGGTCAAGAGCATTTATGTCGAGCAGGGCACGTCGCTCAAGCGCTTCACGGCGCGAGCCAAGGGGCGCGGAAACCGCATCCTGAAGCCGACCTGCCACATTTTCTTGACTGTCGGCGAGTAAGGGAGCTCTCATGGGACAGAAGATTCATCCGACCGGCTTCCGCCTTGCGGTTACCCGCAATTGGGCGTCGCGCTGGTTCGCGAACAACCAGAACTTCGCCGGCATGCTTCAGGAAGATCTGAAGGTGCGTGAGCACCTGAAGAAGAAGCTGGCGCACGCTTCGGTGGGCCGCGTTCTGATCGAACGTCCGGCCAAGACCGCCCGCATCACCGTTTTCAGCGCCCGTCCGGGTGTTGTGATCGGCAAGAAGGGTGAGGACATCGAAGTTCTGAAAGCTGATCTGCAGAAGATCCTGAACGTGCCGGTGCACGTCAGTATCGAAGAGATCCGCAAGCCGGAGACCGATGCGCAGCTGATCGCCGACTCGATCGCTCAACAGCTCGAAAAGCGGATCATGTTCCGTCGCGCAATGAAGCGTGCGATGCAGAACGCGATGCGTCTGGGTGCCCAGGGCATCAAGATCATGAGCGCTGGGCGTCTGAACGGTGCTGAAATCGCGCGTACCGAGTGGTACCGCGAAGGTCGCGTGCCTCTGCATACCCTGCGTGCCGATATCGACTATGGCTTCTCCGAAGCCAATACGACGTACGGCATCATCGGTATCAAGGTCTGGGTCTACAAGGGCGACACCCTGAGTCGCGGCGAGCAACCGGTTGCGGCTGAAGCGCCGGATGCCGAACGCCGTCCGCGCCGTGGTGCCAAGGAAGGTGAAGCGAAGCCGGGCGCCCGTCGTCCGGCCCGCCGTGTGAGCGGCGATGGGGCGGCTGACAAGGCCGATGCCAAGCGCGTAAACAAAGCAGGAGCGAACAATGCTGCAGCCGGCGAGAAGGAAGTATCGTAAGGAACAGAAGGGCCGCAACACCGGCGTTGCGACCCGCGGAGCCAAGGTCAGCTTCGGCGAATACGGTCTGAAGGCGATCGGTCGCGGTCGTCTGACGGCTCGCCAGATTGAAGCTGCCCGTCGCGCGATGACCCGTCACATCAAGCGTGGTGGTCGCATCTGGATCCGCATCTTCCCGGACAAGCCGATTTCCCAGAAGCCCGCCGAAGTGCGGATGGGTAACGGTAAGGGTAACCCGGAGTACTGGGTTGCTGAGATTCAGCCGGGTAAGGTCCTGTACGAAATGGACGGCGTTGACGAAGCCCTCGCTCGCGAGGCGTTCCGCCTGGCTGCTGCAAAGCTGCCGATCGAGACGACTTTCGTCACCCGCATGGTGGGGCAATAAATCATGAAAGCCAGCGAACTCAGGGTTAAAGAGCCCTCCGAGCTGAACAAGGAACTGCTTGAACTGCTGAAAGCACAGTTCTCGCTGCGTATGCAGCTTGCGACTCAGCAGATCGGCAATACGAGTCAACTCGGTAAGGTGCGCCGCGATATCGCGCGCATTCGTACCATCCTGCATGAAAAGGCGGTGACCCAATGACCGAGCAATCGATCAAGCGTACGCTGACCGGTCGGGTGGTCAGCGACAAGATGGACAAGACTGTTACCGTGCTGATCGAGCGTCGTGTCAAGCATCCGCTCTACGGCAAGGTGATGATCAAGTCCAAGAAGTACCACGCCCATGTCGAAAACGACGTTGCTGCAGAAGGTGATCTGGTTGAGATCGAGGAATGTGCTCCGATCTCCAAGACCAAAGCCTGGCGCGTAGCGCGCGTGGTCGAGAAGGCTCGCACGATTTAAGCTTGCGGAACCCGACGAGGTTCTGCTAGAATCTTGTGCTCTTGTACTGGACGCCTCGTTATGGGGCGTCCAGTCATTTCCTCCCGGACGGGTTCCAAGACTGACCGCCGATTTTTGGCGGGTTAAGTTGGAGTTAAACAATGATCCAAATGCAATCCATTCTGGACGTCGCCGATAATACTGGCGCGCGTTCGGTGATGTGCATCAAGGTGTTGGGCGGCTCGAAGCGCCGCTATGCCGGTATCGGCGACATCATCAAGGTGAGCATCAAAGATGCAGCCCCGCGCGGTCGCGTGAAGAAGGGTGACGTGTACAGTGCTGTCGTGGTTCGTACCGCGAAAGGCGTACGCCGTCCCGACGGATCGCTGGTCAAGTTCGACGGCAATGCTGCCGTGCTGCTCAACAACAAGCTCGAGCCTATCGGTACCCGTATTTTTGGGCCGGTGACTCGCGAGCTGCGCACCGAGCGATTCATGAAAATCGTTTCGCTGGCGCCTGAAGTTCTGTAAGGAGCGGCAATGGACAAGATTCGCAAAGGCGATGAGGTGGTTGTCCTCGTCGGCAAAGATAAAGGCAAGCGCGGCGCTGTATCGCTCCGCGTTGACGATCAGCATGTCGTGGTCGAGGGCGTCAATCGTGTGAAGAAGCACGTGCGTCCGAACCCGGTGCGCGGCCAGGTTGGCGGTATCGTCGAAAAAGAAGCGCCGATCGACGTGTCGAACGTCGCGCTGTTCAATCCGGCAACCCAGAAGGGTGACCGGGTCGGCTTCCGTGTGCTTGAAGATGGCAAGAAGGTTCGCTTCTTCAAGTCGAACGGCGAGCTGGTGGATCGGTAAGGAGTGGTCATGGCACGCCTGCAAGAATTTTACAAGTCGACCGTTGTCGGCGATCTGACAGCCAAGTTTGGCTACAAGTCGCCGATGCAAGTGCCGCGCATCACCAAGATCACCCTGAACATGGGTGTCGGTGAAGCGGTGGGCGACAAGAAAGTGCTCGATAACGCTGTTGGTGATCTGATCAAGATCGCTGGCCAGAAGCCGGTTGTCACGAAAGCCAAGAAGTCGATCGCCGGCTTCAAGATTCGTGATGACTATCCGATCGGTTGCATGGTGACGCTGCGTGGTCCCCGGATGTTCGAGTTCCTCGATCGTCTGATCACGATCGCGATGCCGCGTATTCGCGACTTCCGTGGCATCGCCTCCAAGGGCTTCGATGGCCGCGGTAACTACAATCTCGGGGTCAAGGAACAGATCATTTTCCCCGAAATCGAATACGACAAGATCGATGCTCTGCGCGGTCTGAATGTCAGCATCACCACGACTGCCAAGACGGACGATGAAGCGCGCGCTCTGCTCGCAGCTTTCAAGTTCCCGTTCAAGAATTGAGGGTGTTATGGCGAAACTCGCTCTGATCAACCGTGAAGAAAAGCGTGTCAAGACTGCGGCTAAGTTCGCTGCCAAGCGCGCTGAGCTCGTGGCCACGATCAACGACAGCAAGCTGTCCGACGAAGAGCGCCAAGCGGCGCGTCTGAAGTTCCAACAGCTGCCTCGCAATGCTTCTCCGGTCCGTCAACGCAATCGCTGCGCCCTGACGGGTCGTCCTCGCGGAGTCTTCCGCAAATTCGGTTTGTGCCGTAACAAGCTGCGCGAAATTGCTTTCCGCGGTGAAGTGCCGGGCATGACCAAGGCTAGCTGGTAAGGAGACGGAAGAATGAGTATGTCCGATCCGATCGCCGATATGCTGACCCGCATCCGCAATGCGCAGATGGCCGAGAAGGTGTCGGTTGCTATGCCGGCGTCTAAGCTCAAGGTCGCAATCGCCGAAGTTCTGAAGGACGAAGGTTATATCGATGGTTTCGCGGTTCGTGGCGAAGGTGCCACTCGCGAACTGGAACTCTCGCTGAAGTATTATGCGGGCCGCCCTGTCATCGAACGCATCGAGCGCGTGAGCCGTCCCGGCCTGCGTATTTACCGCGGTAGCGGCAACCTCCCGAAGGTCTTGAACGGTCTGGGCGTGGCGATTGTTTCGACCCCGCGCGGCGTCATGACCGACCGCAAGGCTCGTGCCAGCAATGTTGGCGGCGAAGTCCTCTGCGTCGTCGCTTAAGGAGGAAACATGTCTCGTGTAGCGAAGAATCCAGTCATCGTGCCGCAAGGCGTCGAAGTGACGCTGACTGAAGCCGAGATCACGATCAAGGGGCCCCTGGGCACGCTCAAGCGCGCTCTGCACCCTTCCGTCGTGGTCGCGCAAGATGGTGACAAGCTGCAGTGCTCGGCACGCGAAGGTGGCCTTAATGGCAATGCGCTGTCGGGTACGACCCGGGCCTTGGTTGCCAATATGGTGACCGGAGTCTCCAAGGGCTTTGAGCGCAAGTTGAACCTGGTTGGCGTGGGCTATCGTGCTCAGGCTCAAGGTGACAAGCTCAATCTGACCCTCGGTTTCTCTCACCCGGTGGTGCACCAGATGCCGGCTGGCATCAAGGTTGAAACGCCGACGCAGACCGAAGTCCTGATCAAGGGCGTCGACAAGCAGCTGGTGGGGCAGGTCGCAGCGGAAGTCCGCGCGTATCGTGAGCCGGAACCCTATAAGGGCAAGGGCGTGCGTTACTCGGACGAAGTTGTCGTCCTCAAGGAAACCAAGAAGAAGTAAGGGCCCGAACTCATGAACAAGAAGGAAGCGCGTCTGCGCCGTGCCCGCAAAACTCGGGCCGTGATCGCCGAAAAGAAGGCCGTGCGCCTTACCGTGTTCCGTACCAACCAGCACATCTACGCCCAGGTCATCTCTGGTGTCGGATCGAAGGTGCTGGCTGCTGCCTCGACGGTCGAAGCCGATGTCCGCAAGAGCCAGCCGAATGGCGGCAACGTGGAAGCGGCTGTGGTCATTGGCAAGCTGATCGCCGAGCGTGCGAAAGCCGCTGGTGTGGAAACGGTCGCGTTCGATCGCGCAGGATTCAAGTACCACGGCCGAGTCAAGGCCCTGGCTGATGCCGCCCGCGAAGGCGGCCTGAAGTTCTAAGCGGGGTTGTTAATGGCTAAGCAACAGACAAAGAAAGCGCAAGCCGGCGAAGAGCGTGATGACGGCATGCGCGAAAAAATGGTCTCGATCAACCGGGTCACGAAAGTGGTCAAGGGTGGTCGAATTCTCGGGTTTGCAGCGCTGACCGTGGTCGGTGATGGCGATGGTGGCATCGGCATGGGCAAGGGCAAGGCGCGTGAAGTGCCGGTCGCTGTCCAGAAGGCGATGGAAGAAGCCCGCCGTAAGCTGTTCAAGGTTGCTCTGCGCAACGGCACCCTGCAACACCAGGTCATCGGCCATCACGGCGCTTCGCGCGTTCTGATGCAACCGGCGCCTAGCGGTACCGGCATCATCGCAGGCGGCGCAATGCGCGCCGTGTTCGAGGTGATGGGCGTGACCGACGTGATCTGCAAGTGCCTCGGCTCGACCAATCCGTATAACGTCGTTCGTGCAACGCTTAATGGCCTCGACGCCATCAATACGCCGGCTACCATTGCGGCCAAGCGTGGCAAGACCGTTGAAGAAATTCTGGGGTAAGTCATGGCCGACAAGAAAATTCGCGTGACGCTCGTCAAGAGCATCATCGGAACCAAGCAGGACCAGCGTGCTACGGTCCGTGGCCTGGGTCTGCGTCGCATCAACCATACGGTTGAGCTTGAGGACACTGCTGCAGTTCGCGGCATGGTCAACAAGGTCGCTTTTCTCGTGAAGTGCGAGGGCTAAATGGAACTGAACAACCTCAAGCCGGCAGCTGGCGCCACGCACGCTAAAAAGCGTGTTGGTCGCGGCATCGGCAGCGGACTGGGCAAGACCTGCGGTCGCGGTCACAAGGGGCAGAAGTCCCGTGCGGGCGGCTTCCACAAGGTCGGTTTCGAAGGCGGTCAAATGCCGCTGCAACGTCGTCTGCCGAAGCGTGGTTTCGTTTCGCTGACCCGTTCGCGCATCGCTGAAGTTCGTCTCTCCGAGCTCGAAGCTCTGGGCGCCGATGAAGTCGATCTGCTGACGCTCAAGGCTGCTGGTGTCATCGATGCCAACGCCCTGGCTGCCAAGGTCATCCTCTCCGGCGCAATTTCGCGCAAGGTCGCTCTGCGTGGCGTTGGTGCCACCAAGGGTGCTCGTGCTGCGATCGAAGCTGCCGGTGGCAGCGTCGCCGAGTAAACGGCGGGTCGAATGACGACTTCTTCCGCAGCTCTCGGTAAAGGCGGCAAGTTCGGCGATCTGAAGCGGCGTCTGTGGTTCCTGTTGGGTGCGCTGATCGTTTATCGTATCGGCGCACACATTCCGGTTCCCGGAATCGATCCGATTCGCCTCGCTGAGATGTTCCAGTCTCAGAAAGGCGGCATCCTCGGCGTCTTCAACCTGTTCTCAGGTGGCGCGCTTTCTCGCTTCACTGTGTTTGCACTGGGGATCATGCCTTACATTTCGGCATCGATCATCATGCAGCTTCTGGCTGTGGCCTCGCCGCAGCTGGAACAGTTGAAGAAGGAAGGCGAAGCCGGGCGGCGAAAGATCACGCAATACACGCGTTATGGGACAGTGGCTCTGGCCCTGTTCCAGGCGATGGGTATCGCGATCGCTTTGGAGGGTCAGCCTGGGCTCGTTCTCGAACCTGGCATGACTTTCCGCTTCGTGACGATCACGACGCTTGTGACGGGGACGATGTTCCTGATGTGGCTGGGTGAGCAGATCACTGAGCGCGGTCTCGGCAACGGTATTTCGCTGATCATCTTCAGCGGTATCGCGGCGGGTCTGCCTAATGCCATCGGCGGTCTTTTCGAGCTGGTACGCACTGGTGCTATGCATCCGATCGCGGCCCTGTTCATCTGTGCCCTGGTGGTTCTGGTGACGGCTTTCGTGGTCTTTGTCGAACGTGGTCAGCGCAAGATCCTGGTCAATTATGCCAAGCGTCAAGTGGGCAACCGGGTCTATGGGGGGCAAGCTTCGCACCTGCCGCTCAAGCTGAACATGTCCGGCGTGATCCCGCCGATCTTTGCTTCGTCGATCATTCTGTTCCCGGCTACCGCCGCACAGTGGTTCAGTGGCGCGGGCGATTCGAAGTTTGCGAACTTCATCAAGGATATCGCCTCGACTCTGCACCCGGGACAGCCGATCTATGTTCTGCTCTATGCTGCTGCGATCATCTTCTTCTGCTTCTTCTATACGGCGCTGGTCTTCAACGCCAAGGAGACAGCCGATAACCTGAAGAAGAGCGGAGCGTTTGTGCCCGGGATTCGTCCTGGTGAGCAGACGGCGAAGTATATCGACAAGATCTTGATGCGTTTGACCTTGGTTGGAGCGGTCTATATCACGGTGGTGTGTCTGCTGCCTGAGTTCCTGATCCTCAAGTGGAACGTCCCGTTCTACTTTGGCGGAACCTCGCTGCTGATCATCGTGGTCGTGACAATGGATTTCATGTCTCAGGTGCAGGCATACATCATGTCTCACCAGTATGAAAGTCTGTTGAAAAAGGCCAACTTCAAAGGCGCAGGTCTGCCTATCAAGTAAGGATGAGCAAGGAAGACGCCATTGAGTGTAGGGCGTGGTAGTTGCGGCTCTGCCCAACGCGACCTTCAGTCCGCCTTAAAACGGACACATGGTGTGGGGTCATATTTCCGGGGGGGGGCGGATCCATTCGATCCGCATCGAACCGGGAGAGAAGGTAACAGTTCGACTCACACCTTATGATCTATCGAAGGCGCGTATCGTCTTCCGTGCAAAGTGAGTTCGGGATATTTAGGAGCGAAACATGAGAGTCCAGGCTTCGGTCAAGCGGATCTGCCGCAAATGCAAGATTGTTCGCCGCAAGGGCGTCGTACGTGTGATCTGTGAAGATCCGCGTCACAAGCAGCGTCAGGGCTGAGCTCCGCGCTCGCTGAACGTTTAACGATAACAAGCGTAACTGGGGTAAAAGCATGGCCCGTATCGCTGGGGTAAACATTCCCAACCATAAGCACACGGAAATCGCCTTGACCGCGATTTACGGCATCGGCCGTACCCGTGCGCAAAAAATTTGCGACGCCGCTGGTGTGGCTCGTAACGCCAAAGTCAAGGATTTGACTGAAGCGGACATGGACAAGCTGCGTGACGAAATCGGTCGCCTGACGGTCGAGGGTGATCTTCGTCGCGAAGTTACGATGAACATTAAGCGGCTGATGGATCTTGGCTGCTATCGTGGTGTGCGTCATCGTCGCGGCCTGCCGTGCCGTGGTCAGCGTACCCGCACCAATGCTCGCACCCGCAAGGGTCCGCGCAAGCCGATCGCCGGCAAGAAATAAGGGTGTGACAAATGGCTAAGACCGCTACGAAGGTTCGTAAGAAAGTCAAAAAGAACGTGGCCGAGGGCGTTGCCCACATCCACGCTTCTTTCAACAACACGATCATCACGATCACCGACCGCCAGGGCAATGCCTTGTCGTGGGCGACTTCGGGTGGTGCTGGTTTCAAGGGCTCCCGCAAGAGCACGCCGTTTGCAGCGCAGGTTGCTGCTGACGCTGCCGGTAAGGTTGCCCTGGAATGCGGCATCAAGAATCTCGAAGTCCGCATCACCGGACCTGGCCCCGGCCGCGAATCGTCGGTCCGTGCGCTGAATGCGCTCGGCATCAAGATCAGCTCGATCACCGATATCACGCCGATCCCGCATAACGGCTGCCGTCCGCCGAAGAAGCGTCGCATTTAACAGGAGTTGAAACGTGGCTCGCAATCTTGATGCCAAGTGCCGCCAATGCCGCCGCGAGGGCGAGAAGCTCTTCCTGAAAGGGGAGAAGTGCTTCACCGACAAGTGCGCCATTGAGCGTCGTTCGTATGCCCCCGGCCAGCATGGCCAAAAGTCTGGTCAGCGTCTGTCTGGCTATGGTCAGCAACTGCGTGAAAAGCAGAAGATCCGTCGTATCTACGGCATCCTCGAGCGTCAGTTCCGTAGGACTTACGCTGAAGCTGATCGCCGCAAGGGTCAGACCGGTGAAAACCTGCTGCAATTGCTGGAAGGTCGTCTCGACGCTGTCGCTTACCGCATGGGTTTTGGTGCTTCGCGCGCTGAAGCTCGCCAGGTCGTCCGCCACAATGGCGTTCTGGTCAACGGCAAGCGTGTGAACATTCCTTCGTACGCTCTGCGTCCGGGTGATGTCGTCGCGCTGAACGAAGCCTCTCGCGGTCACCTGCGTGTCAAGGCTGCGCTCGAAGCGGCGGAACAGCGCGGTTTCCCGGAATGGCTTGAAGTCAATGCCAAGGAAGGCACCGGCACGTTCAAGGCATATCCGCAACGCGCTGAACTGTCGGCTTCGATCAACGAAAGCCTCGTGGTCGAACTGTACTCGCGTTAATGTACGGCGCGCCTGATGGCGCGCCTCAACAGAAGGATTGCCCATGCAAAGCAACAACCTCCTGAAGCCCCGCATCATTGACGTTCAGAACGTCTCTCCGGTGCATGCGGTGGTTGTGATGGAGCCGTTCGAGCGCGGGTTCGGTCATACCCTGGGCAACGCGCTGCGTCGTATCTTGCTGTCGTCTCTGCCAGGATATGCGCCGACCGAAGTCCAGATCGAAGGCGTACTCCACGAGTACTCGACGCTGGATGGGGTCAGGGAAGACGTGGTCGATATCCTGCTCAACCTGAAGGGTATCGTGTTCAAGCTGCATAATCGCTCCGAAGCGATGCTGCGGCTCACGAAGAGCGGCGAAGGTGTTGTTACCGCCCGTGACATCGAGGTTAGCCACGATGTCGAGGTGATCAACCCGGATCACGTGATCGCTCACCTTGCCCCCGGGGGTAAGCTTGATATGCAGATCAAGATCGAACAAGGCCGTGGCTATGTCCCCGGCAATGTCCGTCCTGGTCATGCCGAGAACAAGGTGATCGGCCAGATCGTGCTCGACGCATCGTTCGGTCCGGTTCGCCGCGTCAGCTATCAAGTTGAAGCTGCCCGTGTTGAACAGCGTACCGATCTTGATCGTCTGGTCATGGATATCGAGACCAATGGTGCGGTCGAGCCGGAAGAAGCTGTCCGCTATGCGGCCCGCGTTCTGGCTGATCAGCTGTCGGTGTTCGCTGATCTGGAAGGAACTCCGGCTGCCGTTGAGGCTCCGCGTCCCCCGACCATCGACCCGCTGCTGCTGCGCCCTGTGGATGACCTCGAACTGACGGTTCGCTCTGCGAACTGCCTCAAGGCCGAGAATATCTACTACATCGGTGACCTGATCCAGCGTACCGAAACCGAGCTGCTGAAGACGCCTAATCTGGGTCGCAAGTCGCTCAACGAAATCAAGGAAGTGCTTGCTTCGCGCGGCCTGACCCTTGGCATGAAGCTCGAAAACTGGCCGCCGGCCGGGCTTGAAAAGCTCGGTTGAAACCAGCCTGAAAGAGGAATACGAAAATGCGTCACCGGAAAGGTCTTCGCAAGCTGAACCGCACCAGCGCGCATCGTCAGGCCCTGCTTCGCAACCTGACGAACGCCCTTCTGCGCTACGAAGTCATCAAGACGACTCTGCCCAAGGCGAAGGAACTTCGTCGTGTGGTCGAGCCCATCATCACCCTGGGCAAGAAGCCGAGCCTGGCTAATCGTCGCCTCGCCTTTGACCGTCTTCGCGACCGCGAAGTCGTCGTCAAGGTGTTCGACGAACTGGGCCCGCGTTTCGCCAACCGCAACGGCGGCTACCTTCGCATCCTGAAGTGTGGCTTCCGTGTTGGCGACAATGCGCCGCTGGCTCTGGTCGAACTGCTGGATCGTCCGGAAACGGCGACCCCGGAAGTCGAACAAGCTGCATAAGCGCTCGGTTTCCGATGCGTTTGATGTGCTGCAAAAAGCCGGGTTCGTCCCGGCTTTTTGTTTTGGGGTTGCCGCGGCGTGAGCGGCTGCGCCGGGTGGCCGAAATGAGAGGTTGATCTGATGAGTTTGCGTGTTCTGACTGGAATCACGACGAGCGGGATTCCCCACCTTGGCAACTACGTCGGTGCGATTCGCCCCGCGATCGCCGCCAGCCGTGTGCCCGATACCGAGAGTTTCTTTTTTCTCGCGGATTATCATGCGCTGATCAAGTGCCACGACCCGGCCCGGGTCGAGCGCTCCCGTCTGGCGATCGCCGCAACCTGGCTCGCTGCCGGTCTCGAGCCAGAGCGCGTCACGTTCTATCGGCAGAGCGATATCCCCGAAATTCCCGAGCTCAATTGGCTGCTCAGCTGCGTGACCGCCAAGGGTTTGATGAATCGCGCCCATGCCTATAAGGCATCGGTTGACGCGAATCTCGCCAGCGGCGCCGAGCCCGACGATGGCGTCACGATGGGCCTGTTCTGCTATCCGGTTCTGATGGCTGCGGACATCCTGATGTTCAACGCCAACAGGGTTCCCGTCGGCCGTGACCAGATCCAGCACATCGAGATGGCGCGGGACATCGCCCAGCGCTTCAACAATCTGTACGGCGGGGGCAAGGATTTCTTCGCCTTGCCCGAGGCTGCCGTCGATGAGCAGGTCGCGACGCTTCCCGGTCTCGATGGGCGCAAGATGTCCAAGAGCTACGACAATACGATTCCGCTCTTCGAGGGCGGGGCCAAGGGTCTGCGCGATGCGATCGCCCGCATCGTGACCGACTCGCGCCTTCCCGGTGAGCCCAAGGAAGTCGAGGGCTCGCATCTGGTCGCGATCTACGACGTGTTCGCGACTCCCGACGAAAGGCACACTTTCCGTGCCGACCTGAGGGCAGGGCTTGGCTGGGGGGATGCGAAGCGTCAGCTCGTCGACACGCTCGAACGCGAGCTCGCGCCGATGCGCGAACGCTATGAGCAGCTGATCGCCCAACCCGAGAAGATCGAGCAGGTGCTGCAGCAGGGGGCGGTCAAAGCGCGGGAAATCGCTACACCTCTGCTCGCCCGCCTGCGCGATGCAGTCGGCCTGAAACCGATGCTTGCCGTGCCGGTGCAAAAAGTTGAGAAAGCCGCCAAGCTCGCCAGTGCCCAGGCCCAGTTCAAGCAATACCGTGAAGCGGACGGGCGCTTCTACTTCAAGCTCAATGACGCCCAGGGGCGCCAGTTGCTGCAGAGTTCGGCCTTTGAGCAGGGCCGCGAGGCGGGGCAGTGGGTGGCCAGATTCAAGCGAGAAGGCGCTGGGGCGCTCGCGATGGCTCCGGTTGAGATCCTCGAAGGGATCAGCGTCGACGAGATCGCTGCGGCGCTGGCGAGCTTCACCGAGAACGCCTGAAGGCCTGTCAAGCCGCTACGCGCACCGGGCTTTGCGCCGGTGCGCGGGCCAGTGTGACGATCTGTTCGCGGAACCAGCGGCACTCATCGGCGAGATGGGTGCGGTCGTGCCAGAGCAGATAGAAGCGCATCCGCGGAAATGAGATCGGTAGTTCGCTGAGAGCGAGCGGCAGCAGCTTTGCGAACTGGCTCGCAAAAATCCGCGGCCCCGTGAACAGCAGGTCGGTCTGCTGCAGCATGTAGGGCACAAGATTGAAGTGCGGAACCTGGGCGACGACGTTCCGCCTCATCTTCTCGCCCGCCAGATGTGAGTCGATCGGGCTGCGCCGACCCGCGCCATAAGGGGCGGGAACCAGATGCTCCGCATCCAGATACTCCTCAACACTGATCCTGCGCCCGGCAAGAGGGTGGTTTTCGCGCATCAGACAAACCACTTCATCGTCGAACAGTGACGTGATGCGAAGATGCTCGGGAGCCTGGGGCCAGTTTCCGATCACCGCATCCAGTTCACCGGATTCCAGTCCATCCGCGTAATCCTGCTCGGCACCCAGTGAATGAAAGACAATCTGCGCGTGAGGGGCTTCGCTGCGCATTCGCGCGACGATGGCGCCGAGAAAGTTCGCGTTGATGTAGTCGGGGGCCGCGATATTGAAGACCCGGCGTGTTTGAGCCGGGTCGAAGCGGATCTGCCGTACCGCGATCGCCTCGATCTGCGCGAGCGCCAACTTGACCGGTTCAAGCAGCGCCACGCCGCGCTCGGTGGGCGTCATGCCATTGCGGGAGCGAACTAGCAACGGATCGCCGGTGATCTCGCGCAAGCGGCGCAAGGCTGTGCTGATCGCCGGCTGAGACTGGTTCAGTTTCTTGGCCGCTTTCGAGACGCTGCATTCGGACAGCACAGCGTGCAGCACGCGCAACAGATGAACGTCGATCGAGTCCCAGGTGCAGGCTGCGGCCATGATTCTCTCCATTTGTTAATGGAGAACTCTTAAGCATGTGCCGTGCCACTGTAGAGGGCCGCTGAGCGGAGGTTTGCCCCCGAAATTGCTCCAGCATGGTGCGCAGAGCACGGCTCCGCGCACTGCTTCGGGGGGCAGCGGTTCAGCCCAGTGGCTTTTCCGGGGACGAAGGGGGGACGCTTCCGGCGATCAGCAATTTGCGGAAGACCTCGTGCTTCGCGTGGGGGAGCAGGTTGACGAGCTCGTCCGGCTCAAGTTTGGTCGCCAGGATGGGCTCTCCATCGGTGAAGGAGAGGCGGAAGACATCGCCATACGCGCGCACCAGGCACAGCAGAAGCAGCGCGCCGAGCGGATCGCCGACTCTCGGTACCGAGCCGCGCAGAGATTCCTCGCGCAGCTGGAAGAAAGGGGCCTGGGTCGAGGCGTGGCGAACGATCCAGACGCCGTTGCGCGTGTCCGTTTGCTGCACGAAAGGTGTCAGTTCGTTCCAGCGTGTGACGACCAGCGAGGCGGCTGCCACCGCGTCCTTCCATGAAAGGGTCGTGCGCCAGAGGAGATAGTCGAATTTTCCGGGTCCTGTCATGCGCATAGCGTAGCAGGGCTGGCGCGGACGCTCCAGCCCTGCGGCTTATCACGGGGTTCCGCAAGGTTCAAACAGGCTCTTTGTTGTATGGATGCATAGAATCGTTTGATTGTGCGCAAACTTGACCACAATTGCTTACATAACGGTTGTCCCGGCAGACAAGCCCGCGTAGACTCTTTTCTGCAGTCAAGCCCAACAGAAGGCATGACGCGAATCGCAGGGCCGGATTAAGTTGCGCCAATCCGCACATAAAGCCAAAGGAAGCAGGAAAATACAAGAATTCAGCCGTCCTGAGACAACGGCTGCCTCTTCAGGAACAAGAAGTTTCGGAGAGGCACCTCGAAAAGGCCGGGATCCCCAGGGGTTCCGGCCTTTGTATTTTCTGCTCTGAAATCTGTCAGATATTGCGGTTTTTACTTAATGACGGCTGTAGCGAGGCGCTTCAGGCCTTCCCTGAGTACTGTCGGCGGGCAGCCGAAGTTCAGACGCACAAAGCCGGGCGCCCCAAACTCACTGCCGTCAGACAAGCCAAGCCCCGCCGCCTCCAGAGCCTTCTGGGCATTGGCGATCCCTTTGTCCTTTGCCCATTCCCGACAGTCTATCCAGGCAAGGTAAGTCGCCTCGACCGGGGTCATCGCAAGTCCCGGCTGCGCGGCGACCGTCGCTTCGACCTCCGCGGCGTTCCGCCTCAGCACTTCGAGCAGGGCCTGGCGCCACGGTTCCGCACCACGGAGAGCGGCCTCCATTCCGATCAGGCCCAACTGACCCACATGCGGCACGATTCCCGCTGCGGCGCGCTGGAAACGGCGCCTCAGTTCCGCATCGGGGATCACCGCAAAAGCGGCGCCCAGGCCCGGGATGTTGAAAGTCTTCGAGGGCGCCATCAGCGTGATCGTCCGGTGGGCGATCTCGGGGTGGGCGAAGGCGAGCGGGCGGTGGCGTGCCCCGGGGGCGAGCAAGAGGCCGCAGTGGATCTCGTCGGAGCAGATCACGCTGTCGTGGCGCTCGGCCAGCGCGGCGATACGGGCGAGCTCGCTCTCGTCCCAGGCGCGCCCGACCGGGTTGTGTGGATGGCACAGAAGCCAGGTCTTGCAGCCCGGCAGGACGGCTTCGACCGCGTCGAAGTCGTATTCCCAGCGCGTCTCGCCCCGTTTCAGTTCGGTAGTGCGCAGAGGCCGGCCCGAGTTTTTCGGAGCGGCGAGGAAGGGCGGATAGACCGGAGTCGAGCAGAACACCGGGTCTCCCGGCTCGCCGGAAGCGCGCACCGCGAGGTTGATCCCGACGACGAGGCCGGGCAGGCAGACGATCCACGAAGGATCGACGCGCCAGCCGTACTGTTCTTCAAGGTGGGTCGTGATGGCCGAGAGAACCGCGTCGTCCTCGGCCTGGTAGGCGAAATGGCCGCGCGCAACGGCGCCCTGTAACGCCTCGATCACGCAGGGCGGAGACCTGAAATCCATGTCCGCGACCCACATCGGGATCACATCACGACCCGCATAACGTGCCCATTTGAGCGTGCGGGCATTCTCGAGTGCGAGGGGAGTCTCAAAATCGAAAGCCATGATCCAGCCTGATGCGAAGGGAGTCCCATTGTAGGGGACTTGCGCATCGGTGCGGCTGGCGAGGTGCATCAGGCGTAAACTACGCGATTGCCAATCGGGCCGTCCCTGGCGGGAGATCGACCCCCAACAACATGCTCAGTCTGCTCCGGTTTGTCTTTTCGATGTTCGTGGTGCTGGCTCACCTCGCCGAAGATGTCCGATTTTTCTCCCATTGGGGGGTTTTTGCGGTCTTCGGTTTCTATGTGATCTCGGGCTACCTGATGGCGGTGGTCCTCAACCAGACCTACTCGTTCAACTTCGCCGCGTTCGCGCTCAACCGCAGTCTGAGGCTTTTCCCCGCCTATCTCCTCGTCGCGGCGGCGACACTGCTCGCCATTGTTCTTCAGCCTGGAGCGGGTGACTTCCATATCGCCTGGGGTTTCGATCCGGGGGCGCGGGATGTGCTCGCCAACGCTTTGATCGTTCCTTTCGAGTTCGTCGAGGCTCCGTTCAAACTGGTGCCTCCGGCCTGGTCCGTCGCGGCCGAGCTGATCAACTACTTCCTGCTCTGGTTGATCATCGCGAGAAGCCGCAAGCTCGCGATTGTCGCGGTGCTGCTCGCGCTGGCTTTTCATGTTCTGAGTCTCGCTCAGGGCGCGGGCTGGGAGGCGCGCTACTTCCCGTACTACGCGGCGATCCTGCCTTTCGCGCTCGGCGCCTGCCTGTACTTTTTCAAGGGCAGTCTCGCGGCGCTGAAGGAAGGCCAGGTCAAAGCGGGGGTTCTCGTGGCCAGCCTCGTCTGGGGCGCGAATCTCGTGCTCTGCGGCTTCCTCTCCCGTCCGGGAGGGCGGCTGTTCGACCTGTTCTTCTATCTGAACCTCGCCGCGCTGGTCGTGATCATCGGCGGTGTCGTGATCCTGCCCGTGCGCGGCAAGCCGGTCCGGATCGCGAAGATCGAGAAGCTGCTCGGCGATCTCGCCTATCCGGTCTTTCTGTGCCACTGGCTCGTCGGATTCGAGATCAGCCTCTATCTGCTGGACGGACAGAAGCGGGGGCTGGTGCTGTTCGCGCTCTCCGTGATCCCGATCCTGATCCTGTCGCTTGCGCTGATCGGCATCGAGTCGCGGTGGATCGTCCCGCTGCGCAACCGGATCCGTCAGGGCGCGCAGGGGCGCCCGCGGGAAGCGCTGCAGGGCGCCGCGATCTGAATGAAGGGAGCGCGGCCGGCGACCGCGCTCCGCTCAGATCCCGGTCAGAACCAGGTTGTCGTGGTGGACCAGCTCGGGCTCGTCGACGTAGCCGAGGATGGAGTCGATCTCGTGGCTCGCGTGGCCGGCGATCCGGGCGATCTCGTGGCTCGCGTAGTTCGCGAGGCCGCGGGCGCGGACTTGCCCGTCCGGGCCGAGCAGCGCGACGACCTCGCCGCGCAGGAACTCACCTTCGACTCCGGTCACGCCGACCGGCAACAGGCTGCGGCCGGATTCGAGCGCGCGCACCGCACCGGCGTCGAGCTGCAGGCTGCCGGCGAGTCTCAAGTGGTCGGCCAGCCATTGCTTGCGCGCGGCCAGAGGTGAGTGCGAGGCATAGAGCAGCGTGCCCAGCGCTTCGCCCTTGGCGAGACGAAGCAGCACTTCGGGTTCGCGGCCGCTGGCGATGCAGGTGTGCGCGCCGCTGCGCGCGGCGCGCTGAGCGGCCCGGATCTTCGTGATCATGCCGCCGCGCGAGATTCCGCTGCCCGCGCCTCCCGCCATCGCTTCGAAGGCGGGGTCTTCGGCCTGCCCCTCGGCGACCAGGGTCGCGTTTGGGTCCTGGCGGGGATCGGCCGTGTACAGACCTTTCTGGTCGGTCAGAATGATCAGCGCGTCGGCGACCATCAGGTTGGCGACCAGAGCGCCCAGCGTGTCGTTGTCGCCGAACTTGATTTCGTCGGTGACGACCGTGTCGTTCTCGTTGATGATCGGAATCACGCCCAGATCGAGGAGGGTCGCCAGCGTCGTCCGTGCGTTCAGATAGCGGGTGCGGTCGGTCAGATCCTCGTGGGTCAGCAGCAACTGCGCAGTGCGCAGGCCGTACTTCGAGAAGATCTCTTCATAGGCTTGGGCGAGGCCCATCTGACCGACGGCCGCGGCGGCCTGCAGTGCGTGGGTTTCGCTGGGCCGGGTCGTCCAGCCCAGGCTCTTCATGCCGGCTGCGATCGCGCCGGACGAGACCAGCATGATCTGACGTTTCTCCCGGCGCAACGCGGCGATCTGGCGCGCCCATTCTTCGAGCGCGCCGAGCGCGAGGCCACGGCCGTTATCGGTGACCAGCGCGCTGCCGACCTTGATGACCAGCCTGTGTGCCTCGCGGATCTGCTCACGCATTCTCGTCGTCTCCGTCCTCGTCTTCTTCGCCGCCCTCCTGCTTGGCCAGCTCGGCCGCGATTACTTCTTCCGGAGTCGGGCCGACCGGAGTCAGGTCCAGCTCTTCGTCGGGTTCGTCCTCGGGACGCGGGTGCTCGTCGAGGTGGGCCTGGATCGCGTGGATCAAGGCTTGAAGGTTTTCCTTCTTGATCGCCGAGATCGCAAACCAGCGCTCAGGCCGCCCATAGGCGTCGAGGAAGGCTTCGATCTTCGCTTCGCGTTCGTCGTCCTGGAGCAGGTCGATCTTGTTGATGACCAGCCAGCGCGGCTTCGCGGCGAGCTCGGGGTCGTACTTCTCGAGCTCGGCAACGATCGCCTTCGCTTCGCGAACCGGATCGGCTTCGGGGTCGAAGGGGGCGATGTCGACGAGGTGAAGCAGCAGGTTGGTTCGCGCCAGGTGGCGCAGGAAGCGATGCCCCAGGCCTGCGCCCTCGGCTGCACCTTCGATCAGTCCCGGAATGTCCGCGATCACGAAACCGCGCCCGACGTTCGTGCGCACGACCCCGAGGTTCGGATACAGGGTCGTGAAGGGGTAGTCGGCGACTTTCGGGCGGGCGGCCGAAACCGAGCTGATGAAAGTCGACTTGCCTGCATTGGGCTGGCCGAGAAGGCCAACGTCAGCAAGAACCTTCAATTCCAGGTGCAGCATGAACTGTTCGCCCGGCTTGCCCATCGTCTTCTTGCGCGGGGCGCGGTTCGTGCTGGTCTTGAAGTGGATGTTGCCCAGGCCACCGCGGCCGCCGTGGGCGAGAATAACTTTCTTGCCGTCGCGGTTGAGGTCGGCCACGATCTCGCCGGTTTCGGCGTCCCGGATCACGGTGCCGACCGGCATCCTCAGCGTGATGTCCTCGCCGCCTTTGCCGTAGCAGTCCTTGCTGCCGCCGTTCTCGCCCCGTTCAGCGCGGTAGCTGCGGGTGTAGCGGTAGTCGAGCAGAGTGTTGATGTTGCGATCGGCGACCGCGAAGACGTGGCCGCCATGGCCTCCGTCGCCGCCATTCGGTCCGCCGAAGGGGATGAATTTTTCGCGCCGGAAGGTGGCGACGCCATTGCCGCCGTCGCCGGCATGCACTTCGATTCGGGCTTCGTCGAAGAATTTCATCGTGTGTCTCCTGACACCGCAGACGCCGGATGACGCGGCAAAGCGCCATCGGGTCTCTGCAGTGCGCAAAATGTTGGGCCCAGATAGCAAAAAGCCCTACCGCGAGGATAGGGCTTTTCGCTCGCTCGGGACCCGGTTACTGCTGGGCCGGAACGATCACCACGGTGCGTTGACGCTTGGCGCCCTTGACCGTGAACTGCACGGTGCCGTCGGTCAGCGCGAACAGGGTGTGATCCTTGCCGATGCCGACGTTTTCGCCCGGGTGGTATTCGGTGCCGCGTTGGCGAACGATGATGTTCCCCGCGATCACGAACTGACCACCGTAGCGCTTGACGCCAAGGCGCTTTGATTCTGAGTCGCGGCCGTTGCGCGAACTACCGCCAGCTTTTTTGTGTGCCATGTCGAATACTCCCGATCAGGCCGAGATCGCTTCGATGCGAAGCTCGGTGTAATTCTGACGATGCCCCTGGTGCTTCTGGTAGTGCTTGCGACGGCGCATCTTGAAAATCGTGATCTTGTCGTGACGGCCATGGGCCAGCACGGTTGCCTTGACAGAAGCACCAGCGATCACTGGCGTGCCGATCTTGACCGACTCGCCTTCCCCTGCCATCAGAACCTGATCCAGGGTGATCTCGGTGCCAACTTCCGCAGGTATCTGTTCTACCTTGATCTTCTCGCCGGCGACGACGCGATACTGCTTGCCGCCGGTTTTTATGACCGCGTACATGTTGAACTCCGTTCTCAAAGAACAAACAACGTAAAGAGCCGGTGATTTTATGTGAGAGCCAGAGCTAAGTCAAAGTTTTTGTTCGGGTTTTTGTCCTTTGGTCCGGTTTGGCTTGACGCTCGGGCAGCCGCTTTCTAGCATTGCTTCTTTTGTCCTGATCGGGACCATCTTGTTGAACCACGAACTCTACGCGCCGATCGCCTCCGACATGTCGGCCCTCGATCGCGTGATTCGCGAGCGGCTGAGCTCGGACGTCGCGCTGATCCGGCAGGTTGCCGAGTACATCATCGGCGCGGGGGGCAAGAGGCTGCGTCCGGCCCTGCTGATGCTGGTCGCCGATGCGCTGGGCTATCGCGGCGAACACCATTACGAGCTCGCCGCTGTCGTCGAGTTCCTCCATACGTCGTCGCTGCTGCACGACGATGTCGTCGATGAGTCCGAGATGAGGCGGGGTAACAAGACCGCGAACGCGCTGTTTGGCAACGCCGCATCGGTTCTGGTCGGCGACTTCCTCTACTCGCGTGCGTCCCAGATGATGGTGTCCGTCGGCAGCATGCCGGCGATCCAGATCCTCTCGGATGCGACCAACGTGATCGCCGAGGGCGAAGTGCTGCAGCTGATGAACGTCCACAATGCGGATATCAGCGTCGAAGACTATCTGCGGGTGATCCACTACAAGACCGCGATGCTGTTCGAGGCCGCGGCCCGGCTCGGGGCTGTCCTCGGCGGGCTCGATCAGGCGGGGCAGGACAGGATAGGCGAGTTCGGGCGCCACCTCGGCGCGGCTTTCCAGCTGATCGACGACGTGCTCGACTATTCGGGGGACGAAGCGCAGACCGGCAAGCACCTCGGCGACGATTTGGCTGAAGGCAAGCCGACCCTGCCGCTGATTCATGTGCTCGAGCACGGTACGCCGGAACAGGTCAGCGTGGTGCGCCGCGCGATCGAGACCGGCGGTCGCGAAGTGTTTGCCGAAGTGCTGGCCGCGATCCGCGCAACCGATGCGCTCGGGCGCACGCGTGCACTTGCCGTCGCGGAGGCGGAAAAGGCAAAAGGAGCTCTGGATGTACTTTCCTCTTCCCTTTTCAAAAAGTCACTGCTACAATTATGTGACTTTGCAGTTGCACGGGACCATTAAGACCCCTGCAGTACTGGGTTGGTTCCTCGGTGCAGCTGCTTTGTTTTTCGGGGTGTAGCTTAGCCTGGTAGAGCGCTACGTTCGGGACGTAGAGGCCGGAGGTTCGAATCCTCTCACCCCGACCAGGAATTCCCTTCAAAAACAGCGGGTTATATAACCCGCTGTTTTTGTTTTTGGGGAGCGCAGTGGCAACTCAGTGGCAACTTGCCACTGTGACCCAGGCGAAAAAAAAGTTTGCCTACAGTTCTCAGGCACTTTTCGCTGCCAGGCGCGCCGAGCGACAAATCATGCTCGCTCTCTCAACGTATACCGTGCTCCATAACCACTGGAGTACGGACCATGGCGTCCATCGAGAATCGTTCCCGTTTTGAGGTCACCGTCAGGAACCGTGACGACCTGACCCAGATCTTTGCCCACAACGCCAAGAAGCGGGCTGAAGCCTACTGCAAGTCTCTGTCAGGCCAAGGGCTCAAACCCAAGCTCGCCCGTCTGGACGACTACTATGTAGTACGCGACCGCAGCCGCTCGCGCAAGGACCAGATGCTGCGCGCGAACAGCAAGGTTGAAGCCGAGTCCATCAGGGCCCGTCTGGAAAGCGAGCAACAACAGGGCCTCTTCATCGACTATTCCGAAGGTTTCAAGATCAGCTTTGCCGACTTGATGATTCGTTACCTGCGGGAAGAGGCGCCTCGGCAAAAGAGCTTTGAGGTCGTTGGCTACAAAATCAACGCGATGCTCGAAGATGCGGGCTGCCCGCGGCAAGAACTCGCGCGGATTGTCGCCGAGCACCCGAATCCGCACCCCAAGGTCAAGGCGATGAGAATCCGTGCGCCGACTGGCGTACAGGTGCGGGAATCTTCCGAAGCGAGCAAGTTCATCCGGAAAGGCTTTGCCTCTATCGTTCCGGACGACTTCAGGGACTACATCGATGAGCGCTGTCAGGTTGTCGCGCCAGCGACTGTGGACCGAGAAATCGACATCTTTTCTGCGGTCTGTCGCATCGCCATCGACTCTTGGCGGATTCACGCGGCCAAGAGCCCAATGGATGGCGTGCGTCGCCCGAGGTATTACAACGAGCGAGACCGGCGATTGAAGGGCGATGAGGAAGCTCGTCTGTTGCGTGCGGCTCATGTCGAGGACCGGGCTCGAAGCATTGAGGCGCGCCTTGACGGATTGGTGGAAAGCAAAGGTGAGGGGACGCACAGCAAGTACGGACGCATCCGTGCTCGCAGGCTCTTCATGGACGAGGCCGAGGCGACTCATGAGCACGTGCCTCTCCTGGAAACCTTCGTGCACTTTCAGCTCATGACCGGGGCGCGTCGTAGCGAAACGCTTTCCTTGACTTGGGATAACGTCGACCTTGATGCCCAGACTGCTTTCCTCCCAGAAACGAAGAATGGTCGCTCGCGCAAGCTGGCCCTGCGCAGTGACTTGGTTGCACTGTTGCGGGGGTTGCCGCAGGACGACGAATGTGTCTTTCCGATTAGCGTGGATGGCCTCCGCAAGGCCTGGGGGCGCATTTGCATGCATGCCGGACTCGTTGGTGAGGACAGCCTGCACATCCACGACCTGCGTCATGAGGCGATCTCCAGTGTCGCCGAGGCTGGCCGCAACACGCCGGGAGGCTTCTCGCTGATTGACCTGCAGCATTTCTCTGGGCATAGGGATGTGCGCATGCTGATGCGCTACGCTCATCTCTGTACCCAAGCCCTTGCCAAGCGGCTGGATGTTGCCTTTGGTTCGAATAAGGAGTCTGTGACGCATCGCGGGCGACTTCGCCTTAAAGCCGGTGCCTCAGTGACGCTCAAGGACGTCCTGGACGAACAGTCGGCAGTGGCGCAGTCCGTGGAGGATGACAGCGAGATGCTGGTTCCCGCGGTGTTCGCCGGCAATGTCGTCAGGCTCGATTTTCAGCGGAGGGCGGTCTAATGCCCCAAACCCTCCAGGCGCTGTCCGTTGAGCTTCGAACCATAGAATTCGTCGAGCGCTCCCGCGCTCGCGGCCTAACCGCATCAATAGATCTGCGGAGCCGAGGGTTTCGCGTCGCGGTCGACTATGAACCCGAACTCGCGTGCGGGCATCTCGGCACTCTTAAAGGCGTCTTATCGGTCGCCGAAGTGTATGTGCCGCCGCGATACCGGCGTCGCGGATGGTTGACGCACTACCTCAAGATGTGTGAGCTCCTCGCTGGCGACGCCTGGGGCTTCGTGCGTGAAGCGCTGGTGCGTCGAGGGTTTGTGTCCATCGAGTTTGCTCCGGAGTTTCTGGTGATGCTCAAAAAGACTAAGTGACCTGTCGGCGGCGGAGCGTGCAGGCGACATCGGCCTTCTGAAAATGACCGGGGCATCGAGCGTGATGCCCCGGTCTCAAGTTGAAAATACCAAAGGAATACTGCCTCTTCTCGCTATCTGACCGGCCAGGGTCAGAGTTCGTGCCACTCGCCGCCAAGCGGACGACACGGCTATCACTGCAAGGAGCTGCCAAGCTCCACTCCCCATGCGGGGGGGCACACTTTTCGACTGATGGCAGCTTTCGCTCGCTCCGTCCTCGGCTGATTAAGCCTCGCACGTTGCTCAAACGCTACTTGCCGCCGCTCCCCTGCTTGTGCTCATCTTCTCCGGTGCCACCCGAAGCAAGAGCCGTCAGCGGTTCCCACGTTAGTCCAACGCGTCAAACCCACGATTTGAGATACGGGGTGAATCGGCCCGGCTTTTCTAGACACTTCGAAGCCTTAAACTAGGCGTCCCAGTGGAGAAGTGTCGATGAGCAACAAACGGTACCCGGAAGAGTTCAAGATTGAAGCGGTGAAACAGGTCACCGAACGCGGACATAGCGTGTCTGAAGTGTCAGCCCGTCTGGATGTGAGCATTCACAGCCTGTACGTCTGGATCAAGCGCTACAGCCAGACGCCGCAGGAACGCCAGGCCCATGACGGTCAGCAGGAAGAGTTGCGGCGACTGCGCGCGGAACTCAAGCGGGTGACTGAGGAGCGCGACATCCTAAAAAAAGCCGCGGCGTACTTTGCCAAGCAGTCCGGGTAAGGTACGCATTCATCGAGGCGCATCAGAGCAAGTGGCCGATCCGGCGCATGTGCAAGGTGCTTAAGGTCCATCCGAGCGGCTACTACGCTTGGTGTGCCCAGCCGCTCTCAGAGCGCGCCCGCGATGACCTGCGCGTTTAGGCGCTGATCAAACAGCACTGGCTGGAGAGCGGCTCCGTGTATGGCTATCGCAAGATCACACTGGATTTGCGTGATCAGGGCGAGTCGTGCGGCAGGCATCGGGTTGCTCGGCTGATGCGCCAGATCGGCTTGAAATCGTTGAGAGGCTATGGCCGCCGCCCTGGCTGCTATGGAGGTCGTCCGGCCAATGTCTCGCCCAATCACCTGCAGCGGGAGTTCGATGTATCGGAACCGAACAAGGTTTGGGTCACAGACATCACCTACATCCGCACGCATGAGGGTTGGTTGTTCCTGGCTGCAGTACTGGATTTGTTCTCGCGACAAATTGTCGGATGGTCAATGAGCGCACAGATGACCGCTGAGCTGGCGCTGAACGCCTTGCTGATGGCGGTTTGGCGGCGCAAACCGGGCTGCGAGGTCCTGGTTCATTCTGATCAAGGTAGCCAGTTCAGCAGCGAAGATTGGCAGTCGTTTCTACGCACACACAAGCTCAAGGGAAGCATGAGCCGACGCGGCAACTGCCACGGCAACGCGGTCGCGGAGAGCTTTTTCCAACTACTCAAGCGCGAGCGGATCAAGCGGAAGATCTACGCCACCCGTGAAGAAGCTCGCCGAGATGTCTTTGACTATATCGAAATGTTCTACAACCCGAAACGGCGACATAGCCACGCAAACGGCATGTCTCCGGTAAACTACGAAAAGCAGTATTTCATGAAGCTCGGGTCTGTCTAGGAAATTAGGGCCGATTCAATGCGACCGCAATGCAATATTGGCTGACGTTGCCGTGATCAAACAGCTATGCAGCAACTGCACGCGACGGGTTCTGATATTCACCCTCCTGATAATGGCGGTATATATCACCCATCAGGAGAAGCCCATGCAGCCACTAATTAATCTCGATCATTTGCTTGGCCAACAGCTATGTGGGTTGGAAGCCTTTACGCATAACATTCCCGCCCAGCAAACTCAAAGTGTGCTGCGCCTTGGTCTCGCGCTGCACCTGGCCGATACCGCCTTGGTATGCCTGTCTGCTCCCGCCTACCGGCACGCCAGCCCTCCACAACCACGTCTGCGATACTGCAATCGGGAAGGGTGGGAGTTGTATCGACAGCTACCCGAGATGCAAAGAGAGGTTGGCCGCTGGCTAATCTTGCCGGTTAGCCGGTTTCAGGCGCGAATGGGTCAAATGCTGCTAAGTGCTAGCAGCTCTGAAAGTGCAATGCTCACGCTTCAATTTAGCGATGAGCCATGCGAGATCCGCTGGAGAGCCGAACTTGGCGGGTATATTGAACTGGCACCAGCGGGCATTCGCCATACGCTTTCAACCATCAATCCTGCCCCCGATAATGCACTGTTTGGCTGGCTTTCCCCTGGGTAATTTAGGACGCGCAGCAACACTTCCGCATAAGCGTTCATCGTTAGGGAGTACGGTATTGAACCACCAGAATCGGGAATCCCCTCTTCGATAAATACCGGTTTCTCGGGCCATATCGGCTCCTTTCTGGCCCGCCCTCGCTGCTTATATTCATCATGTCGCGAACGGCGATTTTACCGGTGATGGCTCATGTGAACTGGATTCTCTTGAATATCCAATGGGCCATTCGTTGAAAAGGGTAGATGATTTTCAGGGGCGCAGGATAGTTTGCTTGCTCAAGGAAGCTGCCTCTCCAAATCAGTAAGCGGTAGTTCCACAATTGCGATTTCCAGTTCGGACGCAGCAGGATATTGCAAACAAACTCCTCTTTGAGGATACGCACTAGAGTGCGATGCTGCGAGATGATTTCGGAAGAGTGCTGGATACAGATTCGTGTGTGTGATATCAACAAGGGGGGGGCGCGGTGGAGATTGAGTAAGTCCTCCTGCCCAAATAGTTCTTTAGTCATATCCATTGCCAAGGCAACCGCCCGGCCTGATTTTGTTTTTTTGCACTGTTTCCAAGCTGCTTCAGCGTCGAATCGGGAATCCCGAATGACCGCATAAATATCCGCCAACCACTTGATCCGGAACCAGAAATGCTTGCTGCCGTGTTCGCACAGGTAGACGAACTGCTCCAGTTCCTCCATCGTCCGGATCTGACTAGCCCCAAGTTTCATGACTTTGGACTTAGCCATGAGTTCGTCAAACGAAACCTGATAACCATAGGGGTTTATAGAGAGTCGCCAGTGGAGCTCCACCGTCATGCCGGTTCGGGAGCAGTGGTATTCAAAGTGATATTCCTGTTTGAACTGTAGCTCCTTGTGCCAATCCCGTGTAGGTTCGAATTCTGTTCTTTCAAATCCCATCTCTTTCATTAATTTTTCGGCCAGCTCGAACTGCTCCGGCCGGATCAGTAAATCCAGATCGCGGGAGTGCCGCAGGTTCGGATTCGGGTAATAGCGCATCCCGACGGAGAGCCCCTTCAGCAACAGGAAATCGATTTTCTGTTCTTCAAAAAGCTTGGCGATGCGGGTGAGCACGGCAACGGACAGCATGTTTTGCCGTGTGACGGCTTCCTGCCGCTGGATCAGTCCCGACATCAGTTTGGGTTCGACCATGCCGGCCGGATATTTTTTCAGGTGATGCAGCAGCAGGGGGGCGACGCGGTGGCGGTCGGCTAGTTCGAGCAGGTGTTTCCAGTTTTCCGGCAAGGGGATCGCCGTATCGGGCTGGATATCGAACTGGCAGGCGTCGCAAATTATTTTCAGGCAGGGGTCGGCGAAGAGCGGGGAGGATATCGGGCTGAACTCGTGGAGAAGGGTGAATGTGTCGATTTCTTCGTGGCCCAGAATAGGCGTGCTGTGGCAGCTCAACCAAGCATGGGCCGGGAGTGTTCCGTCCTCAGTGCGGCGCACGCCCAGATGCAGCGTGCCGGGAATGCCCCTCCGTCGCAAAAGGGCATGGGCGGCCAGTGCCTGCGGCAGGCAAACCGCAGCGAAGGGCAAGCGCTCGGCGGCCCGGCGAATGGCTCGGCCTACGGCCTGTGCGGTGCGGATTTCATTTTCCCGGCTCTGTCCGGAAGCGGCGGAGAGCGGTTCGCGCAGCCGCGCGGCAAGCCGAGCAAAGGGCAGAAAGCGCACTTGCAACACGGCGACAGCTAAAGGCAGCAGGCTGCGAAGAACAAGAATTTTGTGCTGGATGATTGGGGCTGAAGGCATTGCGGGAAAAGGAAAGGGCGACATATTCCTTATACCGGCTGGCACGCGGTGGATCAAGCAGGGCAAGAAAAAACCGGATCGCCACGGCTATCCGGTTTTGGGGGTGTGGCGAGTACTGCAGTTTAAGAGTTGCTGCTATCGCCCTCTTGGTTGTTCGTCCCAACCCCCTCCGCTTCGCTCAGGGCGAAGACGGTGACTTCCGGGGCTTCCCATTTGAGTTTTTCAACTTGCTGATCCATGTGTTGCTCCCTGTTGGAAACAATAAAATGCCGCAAGCCAGAATCTAGCTACGAAGCCTGATTCGTGCAAGGGCTTTTTCGGTTTGGAGCGAAACCGCCTTGTTTCGCCTCTTTTTGCACGGCAAAATGCGCGGAGTGAACCTGATTCGGGGTGCGGAATGATCCACAGCTTATTAATTTCCGGGAAAGCGGGCGGGGGCACGGGCCATGCCCACATCGTCACCGGTCCGGAATGGCGGGTGGGCTGGAGCCTGCTGCCGGAATCCGGCATGGTCGCCAAAGTCCGCGAGCAGGGCAGCACAGTGGTTTTCGCCTGCGCCCGGCTCGGCGCGCGAGAGACGCTGGATCGGGAATGCGGCGGCGCGGATTTCACGGATGACGCAGATCGCGTTTTCGCGGCTTGGGACCGCTGGGGCGAGGCCGCGCCGGCGCATCTGTACGGGAACTGGTGTCTGTGGGTGCGCTGGCAGGATGGCCGCGTCTGGATGGCGCGGGATGCCAACCCGAACCTCGGCTGGTTTTTCCGCGAACTGCCGGACGGCATCGCGGTGGCGAGCCATCTGCCCTCCTTGCTGAAACTGGAAGGTCTGCCCGCGCCAGACGTGGACGAGGCCATTTTGTGCGAATTGATGATTCGCGTGCGAGCGCAAGATAACCGGCGTACTTTCTGGAAGGGGATCGGTGCGATCCCGGTTGGTGCCTCGCTGACCCGGACTGCGAGCGGGACGAAAATCCGACGCTGGTGGTTTCCGGAGAAAACGCCGGTGCGGGCCGATTTGTCCCGGCAAGAACACGAGCAGCGTTTCCGCGAGGTATTGGCGCAGTGTGTGGAAGACGCGCTGCCCGCGCAAGGCCCTCTGGCGATTACCTTGAGCGGCGGTCTGGATTCGGGTTCGGTGGCCGCCATCGCAGGGCCGCAAGCCCGGCGGCGCGGTCAGGCGCTGCATGCCTATACTCTGGTGCCGGCCCGGCAAACGGGGTCGGTGGAGCGGCCCATCGTGAACGAATGGGATTATGCTGCGGCTACGGCCACGCAGGTCGGCACGGCCAGCCATAGGGCGGTTTCGGCGGCGGTGTCCATCGTGGATGCGCTCGCCCGCTCGGTCCGCGATATCGGCTTGCCCGAAGCTAATTCCAATTATCACTGGCTGGAAAGCATGGCGCGGCTGGCCTCGGAGGACGGGGCAAGTACGCTTTTGCAAGGCCAGTTTGGCAACGTCACGCTTTCCTGGCCGGGGCTCGGATATTTTTGGTCCGCGCTCGCGCATGGCGACTGGAGACAGGCCGCGAGTGCCGTCTGCGGGCGGGCTGGATGGCGGCGCTTTGTCCGGCGGCAGCTTGGGCATATTGCCCGCCCGGTGCTCGCATTCCTGCGGCCTCGCCGCCCAAACCCGTGGCTAGAAAGCCGCGTCGCCCTGCTGGCCCCGGACCAGCGGGCCCGGTTTGAAGCCGGCCTTTTGCCGGTTCGGCGCGAGGAGGCCGAACGCGATTTTCTGCCGCAAGACGCAAACCGGATGCGCCTGTCCGTGCTGACAGGACGCGTGGGCCGGGTTTGGACTCCGATCGGCCGGGCCTACGGGGTTTCGGTTCTGGACCCGACCGGCGATCGCCGGATGGTGGAATTGTGCTATTCGGTACCGGATTGGGTGTTCTGGAACGGCGGAAAGCAAAAGGGGCTGGTGCGCCAAGGAATGCGCGGGCGTTTGCCGGACAAGGTGCTGGATTGCCCGTCCAAGGCGGTGCAGGGTGCGGATTTGTGCGCCCGCCTTATGGAAGAGCGCGGCGCGATTCAGTCCTGTATCGACCGTTTCCGGGCGGTTCCGCTCGTGCGCGAATGGATCGATCTGGAGGCCATGCAGGGCGTTCTGGACCGCCTTGTTCCCGATGCCGACCAGTGGCTGTGGGCCGAAGCCCAAAACACGCTTTGCCGGGGGCTTGTGTTCGGGTTTTTTCTGGAATACGCCCAGCAATTGCGCGATGCCAAGCGAGATGATCGCCAATGCGATCCTTCCTGACCGCGCTGGTCCGTTTCGAGGGCGCGCGCCGCCTGTCCGGCTTATCGGCCCTGTTGCTAGCTGCCACGCTGGCCGACAGTCTGGGCTATATTCTGCTCTTGCCGATTCTGCAAGGCTTGCTGAATCACCAACCGCCACGCATGCTGAACCGCTTTCTGGTGCCGCTCGGTCTGCCCGGTGGCTGGCCACCCGTGTTCGCCATGGCGGGACTCCTGATCGTGGCGCGAATGCTTTTTTCGCATTTCCGCGAAATCCATCTGGCTCGCTTGCGTTGCGGCTTTGTCGAAACACTGCGAGTGGAAATCGGGCGTGCGCTCCTCGGTGCGGAATGGCGCTATCTGGCCGGGCTCGATCACGCCCACTTGCTGCATACATGCAAAGACGATCTGGGCCGGATCAGCCAAGGGACTTTCCATATCTTGCAGATCGCGGTGAACGGCGCGCTTGTCACGGGGTATCTCGCGGCGGCGCTCTGGCTATCGGTACCGCTGACCTTGGTCGCGGCAGGGCTGCTGGGCCTCGCCGCCTGGATGATTCGCCATCAGTTGCGCCAGTCCCAATCGCTGGGCGTGGCCTTTGGCAAGGTGAACCAGCAAGCGACGGCGACCTTGCAAAGGCTCTTGCAGGGCCTGAAGATCTTCAAGACTTTTTCCGTGGAAGCCGAACAGGGCCGCTTGCTGGAGGAATCTGCACGCCGCCAGAGCGAGGAGCAAATCCGCTTCGTCCGCGCGCAATCGCGCTGGCGCAGGTTTTCGGAACTGGGCGGGCTGAGCGGTTTGATCGCGGTGTTCTTTTTGGGCTGGCAGGTGTTGCATTTGCCAGTTGCCGCGATTCTGATCTTCATGCTGCTCGTCATGCGGATCGTTCCCGCCGCCAACCAGTTGCAGCAAAATTTCCAGTTGCTGGGCCACATGCTGCCTGCATTTGCCAGCTTGCAGTCGATCTTGCGGGATTGCCGCGCGGCCCGCGAAACCCCGGTCGCCCCGCAAGGCTTGACGCCGCCCACGATGTTGAAACTGGACCGGGTGAGCGTGTTTTATCCGGGAAAGCGCGCGCTCGATGCCGTTTCGCTGGATATGCCGCGAAACTCGATTCTGGGCCTTGTGGGCCCGTCCGGCGCGGGCAAGAGCACGCTCGCGGACGTGATGCTCGGCCTCTTGCCGCCCGACGAAGGGGCCTTTCTGCTCGATAACGTGCCGCTGGGGGCGCAAACCCGTTTGGAATGGCGGCACAAGGTCGCGTATGTGCCGCAGGATGCGCTGCTCCTGCCGGGCACGGTTCGGGATAACCTGAAGCTCGCGCGACCGGATGCGGACGACGAGGCCTTGTGGCATGCGCTGGAAGACGCGGCGGCGGCGGATTTCGTGCGCCAGCGTCCGGAAGGGCTGGATTCGCCGGTCGGCGAGCGGGGCGGACTCTTTTCAGGCGGGGAGCGGCAAAGGCTGGCGCTGGCGCGGGCCTTGTTGCGCGATCCGTGGCTCTTGGTGCTCGACGAGGTGACGAGCCAACTTGATGCGGAGAACGAGGCGAAGATCGCGCAGTCCATCGCACGGCTGCGAGGAAAGGTCGGCATCGTGATTGTGGCCCACCGCCCGGCCTTGCTGGAACTAGCCGATTTCACGGTGAGGCTGGAAAACGGACAGAGGGTTGTGGCCTGAGGGATGGTTTGCCATCCGGCAGGTGCGATGCCGTTGACTCAAAGAAAGATCGTCCCACTCCCCAACCCTACCCCGCTTGCAGAAGAGGGGGTGAATCGATGCTGAAGGATTTTCGGTAACGAAGTAAAACAGGCAAACCGTTTGGAATTTCGTCATTCCGAGCTTAACCCGGAATCCAGAGGTTTTTGCATGCATCGCGCTGGATTCCGGCCTTCGCCAGAATGACGCGATTTTTAAAACGATTTCGGTCGAATACTTAACCGGGAAAGACGGTCAAAAAATGGTGTTTTGTTTTTGGAGATGACTTTCGAATGACCGCTTCTTCATCGCAGGAAACCGGGCCATATGCCTACCGCCTTTTCGGACTGAACCTGAGCAGCGATATCCTGTTGCCGGAACTCGGTTTTTTTCCTTTTCCTCCCGAGTCCGAGGATGTGCGCATCGTGCTTGGAGCAGTTCCGGAATCGCTCGAAGTGCCGGAATTCTCTCGCGCGCTCTTCAGCATCCAGAACCGGACGCTGCTTCTCAATGTGCCAGATTGCGCCCGGTATCTAGTGCGCGAGGGGCGCGAGATCGTCTGCGAACCGCTCGTGGCAGAACCGGGGCCGGATTTGCTGGTTTACCTGTACGGCACGTGCTTGGCGGCATTGTGTTACCAGCGCGGAATGATGCCCTTTCATGCCGGCGTAGTGGAAACTCCGTCTGGAGCGGTTCTGGTTGCGGGCGATTCAGGCGCGGGGAAGTCTACGCTTGCCGCAGCTCTTCAGGAACGCGGCTATACCGTCTGGTCCGACGATTTATGTGTGCTGGATATCGAAACCCGGCGGGTTTCTCCCGGCATTCCGCGTATCAAGCTCTGGGAAAACAGCATTGCCCATGTCGGGTGGCAAGATCGTCCGAACGAACCGGTCTTGCTCCGAAGGAACAAGTTCCAGTTCCGGGTGCCGCCCGCGCGGCAAGACTGGCTCGACCTCAAAGCGATCTTTACCATTGACGCGGACCACCGGTATCAAGTGAAGTTGGTTCCCCTCTCCGGCATCAAAGCGATCAGGGCCATCGAGGCGAATCTGTTCCGCAATGCCATTGTGCATGGCATCAAGGCCAATACCACCTATTTCGCCCACTGTTGCACCCTCGCGCAATCGGTCCCTGTTCTGCATGTGGAACGGCCCCGCTTGCTGGAGGCCATGCCGCAGGTTCTGGATTCTATCGAAGCGGCGATCCTGTCATGAATACGTTCTCCCGAAGTCCCGTGTGGGCTCGCTCGGGTACGGAAGGTATCCCGAATCCGGGCGGGATTGTCTGGCTCGCGTCTTATCCGAAATCTGGCAATACCTGGATGCGAACCCTGCTGGCGAATCTGGTGAAAAGTCGCGGACAGGTCGTGAGCCTGCAACAGCTAGATACCCCGTATTCCGGACCGATCGCTAGCAGTGCCCGGCTGTTTGAGAGCATGGTGGGCGAGCCATTCTGCAATTTGAATCCTGCGCTCGTGGATCGCCTGCGGCCACGTGCGTATCGCGATTTCGCCGCTCTGCTAAGATTGCCTTGCTGGATGAAGGTGCACGATGCCTGGCGGCGAACCTCATCCGGCGAGGCGCTCTTTCCGCCCGAGGTATCGCTCGGCTGCATTTATATCGTGCGCAATCCGCTGGATGTGGCGGTTTCGATGGCTCCGTTTTTCAACAAGACCCTGGACGAGTCGGTGGACATGCTGTGTGACCCGGGCGCAGGCTTGTGCATGGACAAGAATCGACTTTGTAGGCAGTTGCCCCAGTTGATGTACGACTGGAGTGGGCATGTCGAAAGCTGGATCGACAGCCCCATCGAGCGCAAGATGGTACTGCGCTACGAGGATATGCTCGCGGATACTTCGGGGTGCTTCCGGGCCGTACTCGACTGGTCGGGCATTCCGTATTCGGAATCCGAGCTTGAAGGGGCGGTGAGCGCGTCGGATTTCAGGCAACTCAAGGCTCAGGAAGAAAAAGAAGGCTTCAGGGAGCGCGGAAAAAGCGATACGCCTTTTTTCCGCTCGGGCAAGGCTGGCGGTTGGCGGGAGGCGCTGACCGAAAAGCAAGTGGACCGGATTGTCGGCCAGCATGGCCGGGTGATGCGGGAATTGGGTTATCTCGACTGACAGGCAGGAAAACGGAATGATCGAAAAAGTGCAATTGCAGGACCGCGTGGTTCAGGTTTCCGGGTGCGTGACCGCCGACGTGGCAGGCGACATGGTGGTTTCGAATGTGGAAACGGGTTGTTATGTTGGCCTGAATCCGACCGCGCAGGCGATCTGGAATCTGATGAGCGAGCCGGTTGCGGTGGGGGGGCTCTGCGAGATTTTGTGCGCGCGCTACGCGGTGGATGCGGCGGTCTGCGAAGCGCAAGTCCTGCAAACGCTTGACCGTTTGCTGGATCAGGGCTTGATCAGACGGGATTGACGAGTTCCAGAATCCTCTCCGCGCAATCGTTCGGGCTTTTCCATGACGTATCCAGAACCAGATCCGCTGTTTCCGGGGTTTCGTAAGGGGAGGAAATGCCGGTGAATCCCTGAATCAAGCCCTGCCGGGCCTTGGCATAGAGTCCCTTGACGTCGCGCTGTTCGCAAGTGTCGAGTGGGGTGGAGAGCCAGATTTCAAGGAATCGGTCCGGTCCGATGATGAATTTCGCCCGCGCCCGGTCTTCCCGCAGCGGGGAGATCAGCGCGGCGATGACGATGGTCCCGGTGAGGTTGAAGAGCCGGGCGACTTCGGCCACGCGGCGAATGTTTTCGCTACGGTCTTCGAGCGAGAAGCCGAGGTCGCTGCAAAGTCCTGTCCTGACCACGTCGCCATCAAGCACGAAGACCGGGTGGTTTCCCTCTCTGAGACGATGGGCTACTTCGTTGGCGAGAGTGGTTTTCCCCGCTCCGGACAGACCGGTGAACCAGAGGGTGCATGCTTGACTCATTTCCATTCCGTATCGAAAAAACTGCCTTATGGTAAGCGAGGTCGCTCAATGCCGGCAATTCTTTGAGCTGCAACTTGCACAGGGAAAACAGAATTTGATTGATGTAGAAGTGGTGCATTTCTGCAAGACGCAGAAGCACCATCGGCCTTCGATCAGTCAGGCGATGAAATAGTCGCCGCCACCTGTTCAGCTGCAGCCGAAGCGCCAGCCAAGTAGCTCGGACTCTGTAGGGCGGATCAATCGACCCGCCTTACCATTGGGCTTTCTTCGTAGTAGTGTTTGTCCGAAATAGGCACGAACCGGCCTTAGAGCGCCGCCTCTAATCACCCGAAAGCAGTCATTCACTCCAGCCCCCTAAGCGATGACTGCTGTCCGCTGCATTGCGGACATGTTTGGCGCGCAGTAGCAATGTCCGGTTTGGCCGAATTGCAGACAAATAGCAGCTGATCAGTAATCAGTAGCCTGCGCACGAGTGAACAGCGAGGTGATCACGAGTCATCAGAACGGGTGGTCATATCCAGCAGAATCTGCATCTAGTAAGCAGGCCCAAGCCTGCGTCCAAAAATCGATGGCTTTTTGGACATTCCCGCATTCATCCTGCTCTCGCCTTCCTATACCCCTTTAGATGTTCAGTTTCTCGTTAAACAATCATCATCCAGAAAGGGGTCGTTATGGCGATTATTGGATACATGCGAGTAAGCACTCAGGAGCAGACTCTCGACTTACAGCGAGATGCTCTACAAGAAGCCGGAGCCGTTAGCATCTACGAAGACAAAGCGAGCGGGAAAAATACAGACCGCCCAGAGCTGGAACATTGCCTCAAGGCGCTGCGCTCTGGCGACACACTAGTTGTTTGGCGAATGGACCGGCTCGGACGAAGTCTTGCCGACCTCATCCGTATCGTTAACGACCTTGAAACTCGCGGCGTGAAGTTCAAGTCGCTGAAAGAAACTATCGATACTTCAGGCCCAACAGGAAAACTAGTCTTTCACATGTTCGCGGCATTGGCCGAGTTCGAACGGGAACTCGTGAAGGAACGGACCCTGGCAGGCCTAGCCGCAGCCAGAGTCCGAGGGCAAAAAGGAGGACGCCCGCAACGCCTGACCGATAAGCAGAGAAACGCTGCAATAGCGATGATGACGCACCGAGAACTCTCCGTCGCCGATATTGCACAACAGTTTGGAGTATCACGTTCAACGATGTACTCCATGTATACAGACCATCAGAAAGAACAAACTCGATAGAAAATTCCGTGGGCTGCGGAATGCCACTTGGTTCGACACATCGCCAACAACAGTGATGCATTCTGCGGCTCACATTCTTTCAAGTTCGCGAAAAAGTAATGTGTGGCAATACAGTGGTAGGTTTTTTTAAGCCAAAAAACTGGTGGTAAAACGATGGCAATTTTTTGATTTTGCCACTCAATTTAAACGAGACATAAAAATACAACACAAACACAATCCATTGATTTATAATGAATTTACCCTCAACTCGGGGTATGGTACAAATAAACAATGCGCGTTCGGGACGTAGAGGCCGGAGGTTCGAATCCTCTCACCCCGACCAGGTTTCAAAAGCCGGATCAGCCAATGGTTGATCCGGCTTTTTCGTTTACGCGCAGCAAGGAGCGGTGGCGGGCGGGGAAACGGCCTCAGCTGAGGGGTTCTGGGGCAGCCGCTTCGGTTTGCCGAGCGAGGGCTAGCCGGATCAGGCGCTGGTTGGCCGATCCGCGCCAGGGCTCGCTGGTGAGCTTGTCCTGCTCGAAGCGACCGTCGATGACGACATCGACGAAGCGCAGGATCTCGAGATCGGCGACTTCCTCGAACAGGTAGCCGGTCCACAGCCAGATGTCCTTGTCCGGGTAGCGGCGTTTGAACTCGCGGCACAGATCGAGGATCGCGGGTCGGTTGGCCGGGAAGAGCGGATCTCCACCCGACAGGCTCAGGCCGTCGTGTGTTGCGCAAGCGGCCAGCAGCGCATCCCGGACTTCATCCGTGAAGGGCTTGCCGGCCTTGCGGTCCCAGGTCGAGCGGTTATAACAGCCCTTGCAGGCGTGAAGGCAGCCGGTCACGAAGAGCGTGACGCGTATGCCTTCACCGTTGACGAGATCGCAGGTGTAGTAGCGATCGTAGTTCATCAGTGTGCGTCGCCGACGTGCTTGACGCGGCGGATCATCTCTTTCTGTTTGCCGGGGTTGAACGGGCGCGAGTTCGGGCTGCCCAGATAGCCGCAGACGCGCCGGGTTACCGAAAGCGAGCTGCTGTCAGTGTTGCCGCAATCCGGGCAGGTGAAGCCGTTCTCGGTCGTCAGGGTCTCGCCCATGAAGCCACACTTGCCGCACGAGTCGACCGGCGTGTTGGTGCCGAAGTAGGGCACATGCTCGACCGCGTAGTCCCAGATTTTTTCGAGCGCCTTGATGTTGTGGCGCATGTTCGGCAATTCCACATAGCTGATGTGGCCGCCGCTGGCGTGCTTGGCGAAGCCGGTCTCGAAGTCAATCTTCTCGAAGGGGTTGACCTTGCGGAACACGTCGAGGTGGAAGGAGTTCGTGTAATAGCCCTTGTCGGTGACCTCGGCGATGACGCCGAAACGCTCCTTGTCCAGCTTGCAGAAGCGGTTGCACAGCGATTCGCTCGGCGTCGAGTACAGCGAAAAAGCGAAACCGGTCTCGCGCGTCCAGCGCTTCGTTGCGGCGCTCATCCTCTCGACGATGCCGTGCAGGAAGCTCTGGCATTCGGCGCTGTCGAAGGGGTGTTGGCCGAACATCAGAGTGCCGACCTCGTGCAGGCCGATATAGCCCAGCGAAATCGAGGCCCGGCCATTTTTGAACAAGGCCATGATGTCCTGCTGCGGGTCGAGCCGGATGCCGAAAGCGCCTTCCGAATAGAGGATGGGGGCGACATTGGCCTTGACGCCTTCCAGGCGATGGACGCGGCACATCAGCGCGCGGAAACACAGTTCCAGTCGCGCCTCGAAGATCTCGTCGAAGCGCGCCTGATCGCCCTTGGCTTCGATTGCGATGCGCGGCAGGTTGAGGCTGACGACGCCGAGGTTGTTGCGGCCGTCGAGTACTTCCTTGCCCGACTCGTCGCGCCAAACCGACAGGAAGCTGCGGCAGCCCATCGGCGAGACCGGAATGCTGGAGCCGGTGATCTGACGGTTCAGCTTCGTCGAGATGATGTCCGGGTACATCCGCTTGGACGTGCACTCGAGCGCCAGCTGCTTGATGTCATAGTTCGGGTCCTCGGGCCTCAGGTTGATCCCTTCTTCCATGAACATCACCAGCTTCGGGAAGACCGGCGTCACTCCGTCGCGCCCCAGACCCTTGATCCGGATCTGCAGGATCGAGCGCTGGATCGCGCGTTCCTGCCAGCTGGTGCCCATGCCGAACGAGAAGGTCACGAAGGGCTGCTGGCCGTTGGAGCTGAACAGCGTGTTGATCTCGTACTCGCAGGCCTGCATCCCGTCATAGGTCTCCTTCTCGGTCCGCTCCCGCGCATAGTCTTCAGGCGTCGCGATGCCGTACTGGCGCGCGACCTCGAGATTCTTCTCGTAGGTCTTCTGGACGTAGGGGGCGAGGGTCTGATCGATGTTGGGGATCGTCGTGCCGCCGTACTGGTGGCTGGCGACCTGAGCGATGATCTGGGAGGTGACCGCGCAGGCCACGCCTATCGAGCGCGGGCTCTCGATCTTCGCGTTGCCCAGGCGAAATCCCTTGTCGAGCATGCCTTTCAGGTCGACGAGGCAGCAGTTCGTGAAGGGCAGGAAGGGCGAGTAGTCGAGGTCGTGAAAGTGGATCTCGCCCTCGCGGTGCGCTTCCTGGATGTCCTTGGGCAGGAAGTTGCTTGCGAACTGCTTGGAGACGATGCCGGCCATCAGGTCGCGCATGACCGGGAAGACGTTCGCGTCCTTGTTCGCGTTCTCGGTCGTCGCTTCGATGTCGGTCTTGTGGACGAGGCCCATCAGCTTGGCGTGCAGCTCCGAGCCTTGCGAGCGGGTCGTGTCGCGGTCGTGGCGGTACTGGATATAGACCCGCGCGACTTCGGGGCAGTCCTTCATCAGCGCGTTCTCGACCATTTCCTGGATGGCCGGGATGTCGAGCGTGCGGGCGCTGCTGGCCTGGCACTGTTCTTCGACCTGGGTTGCGATGCTGAGTGCGAGTCGGCCCGGGGAGGGATGATTCGCGGCGCGCGCCGCGCGCTCGCAGGCGGCGGCAATCTTTGCGACGTTGTATTCGACGATGGCGCCGTCGCGTTTGGTCACTTTCAGCATCCGGTACTCCTGTGTCTCTGGTTTGCGGGTCATCATCAGACACATGTCCTCCGGTCCGGGGGGATCCGGGGCGCTGGAATATCCGACTGCTCGCCTGGCTTTTTGGGGGGCGGACTATAGCCCTTTTGCCCCCCTTTCGACAACTCTTGACATCCTGTCCGTAGTGGGGTCTTCGTGCGAAAAAACTAGATGTTGTGGTTGTGCGCGAAGGCGCCGAATCCGGGCGCCCGTCCGAACACGGCCAGTCACAGCGCCGTGATCGCGTCCCGCTCAGCGCGCAGCGCCTGGCCGGGAAGGCAGGATGGCTGGCCCGCCCAGAGGGAAGTTGGTGCTCGCGCAATATCCCTTCTCGAGGCTCGTTCCCCACGCGTCCGGCGTCGATGCGCTGCAGGCGGACGGCGCCCCCTGCTCACCGCAGGGGGCGGGAACTGGGGCCGAGTCAGCGTAATGGGTGGCGATTCTGTGGAATTCATCCTGAATTTCCAGAAAGGCATCAACCACATCCGGATCGAAATGCACTCCCCGTTCGGATTCAATGATCGATACAGCCTTCTCGTGGGGGAGGGGGGGCTTATAGATTCTTCGACTGATCAGTGCGTCGTAAACGTCGGCGAGGGCCATCAGGCGTGCGCTGATCGGTATGTCTTCGCCCGAGAGCCCCGATGGGTAGCCAGAGCCGTCCCACTTCTCCTGGTGGGAGAGCGCAATCTGTTTGGCTATGCTGAGAAAAGGAACTTCCATCCCCAGGGCCTTCTCCGCATGGCTGATTGCTTGAAAGCCCAGAGTGGTATGGGTTTTCATGATTTCAAATTCATGGGGCTCCAGGGGGCCTGGTTTCAACAGGATGCAGTCGGGGATTCCTACTTTGCCAATGTCATGAAGCGGGGCTGATTTGAACAACAGAAGGATATTCTGTTTGGTAAGAAACGTGAAGAAGCGCGGGTGATTGCGCAAATTCTCGGCAAGAGCCTTGACATAGTTCTGCGTTCGGCGAATATGGTTTCCGGTTTCCGAATCCCGTGTCTCGGCAAGAGAAGCCATAGTCATGATCGTGACATCCTGGATCGCCGATATTTCGCGTGTTCGGGCGTTTACTTCTCTCTCCAGAAAGTCATTCTGATTCCGTAAAAAGTCGGCAGAGGCCTTGAGGGAGAGGTGGGTTTTTACCCGCGCAAGAGTGATGGATGGACTGATCGGCTTGGTCACATAATCCACGGCTCCGAGTTTCAGTCCTTCCGCCTCATCCTTTTCATCGGATTTTGCGGTAAGGAAAATGACAGGGATGTCGCGGGTCGAGGGGCTGAACTTCAGCTGACGACAGACCTCGAATCCGTCCATCCCGGGCATCATTATGTCGAGGAGGATTAGGTCCGGGGGGGCATCAGAGGAGGCAATCTTGAGGGCTCGCTCGCCGCTGTTGGCAATCTTCACCTTGTGCTCGCTCTTCAATAAATCACTCATCAGTGCAAGATTGTCCGGGCTGTCATCGACGATCAGAATCGTCGCTCTGGGATAGTAGGGGGTGTTATTCATGGAATTATCTCCGTGAAACAGCGTCTCTGATGTTCTGGATTTCGGTCAGGGCGGATTCGAAGTCGAATGAAGAGATTGAGTCCTTGATAATCTTGAAGTGAGACGGGAATGCAACCTTGAACAGGGCTTCATGGAGTTCAAAGAAATTACAGGATTCGGAGTCGCTGTCGTTTAGCAGCTCTACGAGCTGATCCGTTCTTTTTTGAATCATTTCTGCATCGTGGGCGTCAGCTCGTACGCCCTCCTCAGCGGGCGGTTTGATATGCCCGTCCAGGGAGTCCAGTCCGCGGATCACGAAGTCAAGCTGCTGTTGCGTCTTGCTCAGCAGCACATCAAGATCGTGTCCATTAAGACCGTCTCGGCAAGCTTTCTCCAGTTCTGCCGCCGCGGCTTCGACCTTCTTGGCCCCTATCGTTCCCGCCGTTCCCTTCAGCGTATGTGCCGCACGAGTTGCCGCTGACGGGTCTGTGCTTTGACGGGCAGCAGAGAACAGCCCCGCGAAATCGCGCTGGCTGTCGCGAAACCTGGACAGGAGCCGAATGTAAAGCTCTGTCTTTCCGGAGGTGGTGGCGAGTCCTAGCCTGGTATCGATTCCGGGTGCCGAGAAAGGAAGAGAGGTGATCTGCTCCTGGTTTGCCGATGAGGTGGATTCTGTGCGCCGGGGATTTGTCCATCTGTTGAGTGTTTCAAACATCTCTCTGATGTTGAGCGGCTTGGCGATGTGGTCGACCATTCCTGCAGAAAACGCGTCCTGGCGATCGTTAGCCATTGCGTTGGCGCTCATCGCGATCACGGGAATTGCGCTGAGGCTGGGCCTCTTCCGTATTTCCCGGGTTGCCGTGTAACCATCCATGACGGGCATCTGGCAATCCATCAAGATGACGTCAAACTTCGAATTACATTCCAGGATGTTCAGGGCCTCCTGCCCATTGTTGGCAATGACCACGGCCATCCCTTCCGCTTGCAGAAGCTCCTGGGCGAGTTCCTGGTTCATCTGATTGTCTTCCACCAAGAGAACGCGCTTGCCGGATAGGAGCGTGGATGCCGTGTTGCTGACCTCTGACTGGCCGCAGGTCGGGCTTGAAGAGTCCGGCCCTTTGTTGAGGGCTATCCCTATTGCCTCAATGAGGCTGGACGGGGTTGCGGGTTTGGTGATGACCGACTTGATGCACACTCCCCGTTGTGACGCAGAAGAGAAGACATCCTCCCGGCTGGAGGAAGTGATCATGATCGTCGCTGGCCGTTGCTCTAAGTGGAGCTTGTCAAGCCTCTGCAATGTTTCCAGACCATCCATTTCGGGCATCTTCCAGTCCAGGAAGAGCAGGTCATATCGCGCGCCTGAGCGATCCGCGTCCTCTATCTTCTGAATGGCCTGACGGCCATCACTGGCGGAGTCCGGTTTCAAGCCAAGACCGTGCAAGAGCGTGGACAGAATCTCTCGCGCCGATGCATTGTCGTCGACAACCAGCGCTCGAAAACTGGTGCAACCCTCAAGGCTCGGGGGCGGATTCGGCGCTGCGTGTGGCTGAATTCCGAAGCGGGCAGTGAAATGAAAGGTTGCCCCCTTTTCGTACTCGCTTTCAACCCACATCCTGCCATGCATCTGTTCGACAAGACTTTTGGAGATGGCGAGACCCAGTCCCGTTCCGCCATATTTGCGGGTTATGGATGAGTCAGCCTGGCTGAAACTGTTGAACAGACTCTGCTTCTGCTCTGCCGTCAGACCTATGCCCGAATCCTTGACCCAGAAGTGAAGTTCAATGTGCTGGGCGTCGCGAGAGATGGTCTCAAGGCCGACAATGATCTCGCCCGACTCGGTGAATTTGACTGCGTTGTTGCCGAGATTGATCAGTATCTGGCCAAGACGCAGCGGATCTCCGATTAGCGCTGGGGGAAGGTCGGCTGGAATTCTGAAAAGGAATTCCAGTCCCTTGTCCTCGGACTTGATGCCAAGGAGAGTTGCCAGGTTGTCCATGACGCTATCCAGGGAAAACTCGGTGCTCTCCAGTGACATTTTGCCTGCTTCGATCTTCGAGAAATCGAGAATGTCATTGACTATGCTGAGAAGGTTTTCGCCTGCGTGGTGAGTTTTTTCAACGTAGTTGCGCTGTTTTTTGTTGAGAGGGGTTTGCAGGGCAAGATGTGACATGCCAATTATTGCGTTGAGCGGTGTTCTGATCTCGTGGCTCATGTTGGCGAGGAATGCGCTCTTTGCTCTTGTTGCTGAGTCGGCCTTCCTTTTGGCTTCGTCGAGATCCTCAAGGATGTTCAGCATCGCCTTGCGCGACCGGTGCATTTCCGCCACCTGTTCCTTGAGCTCTTCTGTTAGCCGCCTTCGTTCCGTAATGTCTTCCTTTATGGCTACGAAGTGAGTGATCTCTCCTGTCGTGTTGTAGATTGGGGATATGTTTGTTGATTCCCAGAACTCTTTTCCGCTTTTTTGGTGGTTGCATATTTCTCCGTGCCAGGATTGGCCGGATATAATTGTCTGCCAGAGGTCTTTGTAGAATTCGGTTCCATGAGCGCCCGACTTGAGGAAGCGCGGGTTTCTTCCCATGACTTCATCCGGGGTAAAGCCGGTGCTCTCGGTGAAGCGAGGGTTTACATATTCGATGTTTCCGCTGGAGTCGGTGATTACGATCGAGACGGGGCTGTGTGTTATCGCGCGATTGAGTTTGTTGAGCTCCAGAGACTGCTTTTCAAGGTCTCTATTCTTCTTTGTTAGAATGGTGATCAACTCGTCGCGCGACATCCTGCCGAGGAGTTCCTTTTGCTGGGCAATAAGCGCATGGTTGGGTTGTGTTGAAAGGGGGAGGTGCTTTAGCGCGCTGAGCTGTGTGATTCCCCCCTCTTGCTCCTCGGTGTTGATTTTGTCAAAGAAGAGGGATAATCCATTTACTCTGGCAATGTTGTTCGGGCCTGTGAAGTTCAGGAGTAGAGAATTTCGTGCGTCGGGCAAGAGGCAAATGTCGACTTCCAGTCCTTGGCCGTTGAGTGAGCCAATCCGGCCGATCTCGGAAACAATCGCTTCGAGTCGAGTGGACTGAATTTCGTCGAAGCCGAAGTTCGTGGCGAGCCAGCGAATTCTCTTCCTCAATTCGATGACCATGTCGGGGGTGTGGGTCGAGAGGTGGCCAAGGTTTATCATGATGGTAAATACTTGAGGATGATGCAGGAGGCGTCGTCATTCTGTTTGCTGAATCTCTTCAGTATCCCTGTGGATATGCTCTCGGCTGATCCGGGCAGGATGTCAGAGCAGTCGATTGCGCTGAAGTGGCTTCTTATCCCATCCGAGTGAATGACCAAGATGTCGCCTGGGAAAAGGTGTGTCTCTCTTTCGGTTGGTGTCGGGGCGATGTATCCAAGAATTCCGTCCTTGAATACAAAAGTTTCCGGGTTTGTTCCGAATGTTTTGACTGTGATGTTCCCGATTCCGACGGTAAGCATTTCTCCTGTTGCGATGTCGATGCGGCAAAAAGCTGCGACAGCCCCGCGATCGCTTTCCAGATATTTGTGCAGACGCTGCATCAGAGGAACCAGATCTTCCCGAAAATTGATCTCAAGGAAATTCTTGGCGCGTTCGGCTGCGGCGAAGGCCTCCTGCCCGTGTCCCAGGGTGTCGATCAGCCCGAGAAAGCACATTCCCTCCTCCTGTCGGATCAGGCCGGTATCCCCTCCTCCGCTGTCAGGCCACGGGTAGGGTCTCGTCACCATGTGGGCATCAATGATGGTCAAGATTCCTCCACTTGCGCGCCAGAACCCGTGTCCCTCGGTCTGGCGCCGAGTTGATTTCGAAGTCATCCATCATTCTTCGAACACTGGGTAGCCCCAGCCCCAGGCTCCCCGGAGTTGTCGTGAAATGGTCCTGCATCGCCATTTCTATGTCCTTGATCCCGCAACCATTGTCGATGGCGCAGATCTCGATCCCGATGCGCTCACTCTCCCGGAGAACTCGGAGCGTCAATTCTCCGTGCCCTGCATAGCGGAGAATGTTTGTGGCCAGTTCCGCTGTGGCGGTTGCGATCAGCATCCGAACTGCTGAGCTGAATCCGGTCACCGAAGACAGTTCGCTGGCCTCGGCTGCCGCCAGGTCCTTGTGCCATGACTCGGAAATCGCGAGGTGTAGCTCACTCGGAGTCGGGCAGGTATTCGCATCCATGTTCGACGGTGTCCGCTGCATGTGCATCAAGTTGTGATGGCGAGGCTTCCTCGTTTGCCTTTACCCTCTGTCGCTCGCCTTCTGAAGAGGCGACCAGGTATGCCACACCTTCCTCGACTGTCCGGAACGTCTTGATGTTCTGTGCTTCGATGCCAAGGTCGATCAGCGCGGACACCACTCCCGGACGAAATCCGACAAAGGCTGTTTGTACACCCATGAGCTGTGCAACCTTTGCCGTATCGGTCAGGTGATTCATGATATGTGTGTCCAGTACGCGAACAGAGCTCAGATCGAAAACCGTTCCGCGAATGAGGCTTACTGCGATTCGGTCAATGACGGTCTGGCGGACTCTGTCCAGCAGGTCGTCGTAGAGGTCGGCCTGCAGTGTTACCACGAGACAGTTCTGGGTCATGCCCGTGGCCGCAGGCGAACCTGTCGTGAGAATCTGTTTCATCTTGACTCAGCGTTGGGTCTTGGTGAAACGAACTTCGCAATTCATCATGTCGAAGGCCAGGGTCAGGGCATCGCGCAGCGTTGCCTTGGTTTCAACTCCCATGTCAATTCCCAGGCTGACGATGGTTTGAGCGACTGCGGGTGACATTCCTGAAATGATGGCCTGGCATCCCATGAGTCGTGTGGCCTTGACGATCTTGATCATGTGATTTGCGACCGAGGTGTCCACGGCAGGAACTCCCTGGATGTCGAGAATCATGACCTTGCATGCGGTGTCAGAAATTTTATTGAGCGTTACTTCCATCATCTGCTGTGCCCGCATCGAGTCGACCACGCCAACAACGGGAAGGACGACCACGCCATCCCATAGGCTGAGCGCCGGGGTTGATATCTCCCGGATCGTACGGGCCTGCTCGCGCAGGGCTTCCTCGTTGCGGATTCTTTCCGAAATGTCTATTGCGTATTCGAGGCCGCCGACTACATCGCCTTGTCGGTTCGTTAGCGGTGCGGTGAAGTATTCGAAGGGGATCTCCCTTCCGTTGATCGAGGACGTGGTTCGCGCAGCGCAGGCTTTTCGCATGGAAATGGACTTGCGCATGCTGCATTCCGCGGTATTGCAGTGCGTAGAATGGAACAGAGATGAGCAGGGTTTTCCGTAGATTTCCTCCCAGGGCTTCCCTAATAGCGTGCGTCCCGCAGCATTCAGAAATGTGACTTTCATGTCCAGGTTGACGGCCATGACTGGTGTCGGCAGCTGGTCGAGAACCTGGGTGGATAGGTCAAATTCAGAGCCGGGATTGGGCTTTACATCCATGTTCATTCTCCGGAGTAAGTTGTTGTGGCGGCTGTGCTGGCGAAATTGGAGAGGGGACTTTTGATAGCCTTCTATTTTTGAGTCAAGCCTCTTCGATAAGCAGGTTGAAGGTATGCTCCATTTTTCGCGCCGCCCTCTTCGATATGAGCTATTCGCGTGCTGCGGTACTTTCGTTTTCGTCCTGCTTGCTCGAGCAGTTCGTTGATCTCCTCCTTGAGCTGAATCATCCTTTCTTCGCGGTCAATGCTCAAAAGATTGAATCGCTCCAGTTCCCGGATCTGGTCCTGCAGACAGTCTTCGGCGCGTTTGCGATCCGTGATGTCGGTTAGCCAACCCAGCTCCCCTTCGCTTCCGTCGAGGTTGAAATGCAGGAAGGTGCCCAGCATGCTGCGTACCCGGGAATGGCTGTCTTTTAGCTGGAGCTCGATGTTTCTGGCCATGCCTTCGCGCTGCAGCCGGGCGAGCCACTCACTCCTGGCTTCCTTGCGCACATAGAGATCCTGGACGTCGTCACCGGGTTTGGTTCCGAAGGTCTCCTGAAAGGCCGGATTGCAGAACCGGATCTTTCTTGCCACCACGAATGCAATGCAGGTGGGGCTTGAGTCGAGGATGCGC